>NZ_CP101134.1:2142452-2448517 GCF_024296865.1 Sphingobacterium sp. LZ7M1
GATCTACGGTTTTGGAGGATTGATTGTGCCATTCATTGGTATCAAATTGATCGATCTATTATTAACAGTATTTATTTAAACAGAAATGAAAACACATATTTTACCGGCAATTAAGATGAGTATCTTAACTTTTATTTTACTTGCTATACTATATCCATTTGTTGTGTGGGCAATCGCTCAATTGAGTCCTAATCAAGGAAAAGGCTTTCTTGTAGAAGGAAATGGAAAATCATATTATAAAAATATCGGACAGCAGTTTACAGAAGATCAATACTTCTGGTCTAGACCATCAGCTGTAGATTATAATGCTGCAGGATCTGGTGGCAGTAACAAAGCAGGTTCTAACCCAGAATATATACAGGAAGTGGAGGGCAGGATCGAACATTTTTTGGCACATAACCCGGATATGAACAAAAAACAGATTCCAACCGAAATCGTTACAGCAAGCGGAAGCGGTCTTGACCCCCATCTTTCTGTTAATGCTTTGGAAATTCAGGTTCCTCGGATTGCTAAGTTAAGAGGTTTGGAAGAACCTGCATTAATGGAACTGATCCAGGAAAAGACTGAGAAGCCATTATGGGGTATGTTTGGTCCCGAGAAAGTGAATGTATTGGCGCTAAACTTAGCATTAGACGAAATGGCCAATAAGAAAGGAGTTCAAGATGCTCAATAAATTTCTTTGCTCTGCTGCTGGCTTTTTAAGTATTAGTCTTGTTGAGGCACAGGAAATCTCCGATTCATTGAAATCGAACCTGACAATCTCCGGTTATATCGAATCGTATTATACCTATGATATCAATAAACCTGAGGACCACAAAAGGCCGTCATTTATTTATAGCCATAACCGTAGCAATGAGTTTTCTGTTAATCTGGCGATGCTCAAAGCAGCGTATAATGGGGAAAGGGTTAGAAGTAACTTGGCTATTGCTGTTGGGAGTTATGTGAATGCTAATTATGCTGGAGAAGAGGGGGTTTGGAAAAATGTGTATGAGGCCAATGTAGGTTTTAAACTTTTAGAGAACCATGAACTCTGGATCGATGCAGGTGTTTTGCCTTCTCATATAGGAGGGGAAAGTGCGATAGGTCTGGATAATATTAGCTTGAGCAGGAGCCTAGCAGCGGAGAATTCTCCTTATTTTGAAACAGGAGCAAGACTTTCCTATACCACGAAGGATTCCAAACTATATTTAGCTGCCGTTGCATTAAATGGCTGGCAAAGAATACAGTTGCCAAATACAAGTAAAAATATGTCCTTCGGGCATCAGATCCAGTATAAGCCAGTTGAATCTGTTGTTTTGAACAGTAGCTCGTATATAGGTGATGAAGGCTCAGACAGCTTAAGGTTTTTTCATGATTTATATGTTCAAGTTGCGGTAAACGAAAAGATGAATATCTTAGCAAACTGGGATTACGGGATGCAGAAGCAACCGCTCCTTTCAAAAAATTACCATTGGTGGAATGCAGGAATCCAAGCAAATTATGCCATTGGTCCTAAAGTTAAAATGAATGCACGATTGGAGTATTTTAATGATAAGGATGGGGTAGTGTTCGGAAGGTATGGAGAGGTAGGGACAAACATTCTTGGCTATTCTGCAGGATTTGATGTAGACTTGTATAAAGGATTGATCTGGAGAACCGAAGTCAGGAATTTGAATTCCTCTGAAAAAGTGTTTGTGAACAACCAATCTGAATTAAAAAGCAATAGTACTACAATCAGCACTGCCTTAGGTTGGCGATTCTAATCAGTTATTTAAAATGGAAGAACAACGTAAATCGGCCGAACACTTTCTGGAACTGATCAAACAGTCCAGAAGAGGAAAATTTAAGATCTATTTAGGGATGTGTGCTGGTGTTGGGAAAACCTACAGGATGCTGCAGGAATCGCATAACCTATTAAGGAATGGTATTGATGTGCAGATAGGTTATATTGAAACCCATAATAGAGAGGAGACTGTTGCACAATTGGCCGGTTTGCCGTTGCTTCCAAGAAAGAAAATATACTATAAAGGCAATGAGTTAGAAGATCTAGACGTCGATCTGGTTTTGCAGAAACATCCTGAGGTTGTGGTGGTGGATGAACTTGCCCATACGAATGTTCCGGGAAGCAAAAACGAAAAACGTTGGCAGGATGTAATGGAACTGCTGGATGCTGGCATAAATGTAATATCAGCCGTCAATATCCAACATCTGGAAGGTCTACAGGCAGATGTTGGTGATTTGTTATCTGTTCCAGTCTATGAGCGCATTCCAGATCGGGTAATTCAGTCAGCAGATGAAATAGTCTTTGTTGATATCTCAGTTGAGGACCTAATCGGTCGATTAAGGGAAGGTAAGATCTATACAAAGGAAAAGATTGAGACTGCGCTAAAGAATTTCTTTCAATCCGAGCAATTGCTTTTGTTGAGGGAGCTGGCTTTAAAAGAAGTTGCTGCCCATGCGATCAAAAAACATGAACGCGAAAAAAAACCAGATTCAAAGCGCAAGGCAGAAAGGTTTATGGTATGCATTGGAACAGATGAAAAAAAAGCCAAGAACCTGATTCGGAGAACAGCAAGGCTTGCGAGTTACTATCAAGCCGATTGGTTTGTCCTTTATATACAGACCCCAAAAGAGAGTACCGATAAAATAGCGCTCGATAAGCAACGTTATCTCATTAATAATTTTAAATTGGCGACCGAATTGGGTGGACAGGTTATCCAGGTCCAAGGGAAGGATGTACCGGAGAGCATCGTCGATCAAGTTCTTCGTATGGAGATCACGACTCTCTGTGTTGGTTGGCCATATTGGCCATTCCTCAGGATCCTTTGGTCCATGGGGATATTTAGAAGACTATTAAAGAAATTGGAAAAGATTCAAGTTGACATCATTATTCTATCATGAAAATTAAAGCTAAACTCTATTTAGGTATCGGATTGTTATTTCTAATGATCCTGATCCTTGCTGCGGTAAGCACCTTATTTGTCAGCTCCTTGAAGAAAGATACGGAGAACGTGCTTTCAGCAAACTACAATTCTGTGGAGTATGCCCGCAATATGCTAAAGGCTTCAGATGAAATGCATTTGAATAAAGAAGCCATAGCTCAATTGGAAAGCAATTTTGCTAGGCAGAAACAAAATGTAACTGAACAGGGTGAAAAGGACATCACCGAGAGGCTTTCCACGCAGTTGGCCCGCTTAAAGGAAAACCCAGACGATCCCATTGTAGGTCAGGAATTCCGTGCTGATTTGGTGAAACTGATGACCGTGAATATGGATGCCATTGTCATGAAAAGTGATCATGCCAAGGAAATGGCAAGCAATGCTTTCGTCCTGATTTCCGTTATTGGCGCACTCTGCTTCCTGATTGGTTTTGTATTATTTATCAATCTTCCAAGCAATATTGCCAATCCTATCAAAAAACTGACGGAAAGCATCTCTGAGATCGCCCGTCAAAACTATAAACAACGCTTATATTTCGAAGGAGATTCCGAATTCGTTGAACTGGCGAGCTCATTCAATAGTATGGCTGAACGACTTCAAGAGTACTCGAACAGTAAATTAGATCAGATCCTCGAAGAGAAGAAAAGGGTAGAAACCCTTGTCAATAGCATGCATGATCCTGTAATTGGTCTGGATGAGGACCGAAAGATCATCTTCATCAATGATGAATGCCTACAGGTTTCAGGACTAAAGCGCACAGACCTATTACATAGCAATATTGATGAATTGGTAAATCACAATGATTTGGTCCGTAATCTGATCGATGTAAATAATAGAGAGTCAACGCTAAAGATCTTTGCCGATAATAAGGAAAGTTATTTTGAAAAGGAGGTCATTCCTATGGAAATTACGCCTACAGGGGAATTGAAAAGCCAGAAGATAGGGGAGTTGATCGTACTGAAGAATATCACTGCCTTTAAGGAGATGGATGTGGCAAAGACCAATTTCATCGCAACGGTTTCGCATGAGTTACGGACTCCAATTGCATCCATACAGTTGAGCTCTGAGTTGCTTAAACATCCAAGAACAGGTTCATTGACCGATGAACAGAAAAAGCTATTAGAAGGAATTGAAGAGGATAGCCTTAGGCTATTACGGATAACAAGCGAATTATTGAATGTATCGCAGGTTGAAACAGGGAACATTAAGCTGTATTCCCAAATTTCGGACCCATTGCCAATTATTCAGTATGCATTAAATGCGACCAGGATGCAAGCCGAACAGAAGCATATTGAAATCAGCACTGAAATAGAAGAGGATATATCCAAGATATATGTGGATGAGGAAAAAACGGCTTGGGTGCTAACCAACTTTATCACCAATGCAATCAGGTATTCACCGGTGAACAGTAAGATTGTAGTATCCCTCAAAAAGGAAAATAAGCATTTATTGTTTTCCGTCAAAGACCATGGTAAAGGTATTGATGCGGCCTATCGTTCAAAGGTATTCGACCGATATTTCCAAATACCAGGCAGCGTACGTACAGGAACTGGACTGGGATTGTCGATTTCCAAAGACTTTATTGAAAATCAAGGCGGTAAAATTGGTGTCGAAAGTGAATTGGGAGTCGGAAGTACCTTTTATTTCAGGCTTCCAATGATAAACCCTTAATCAATCAAGTAAGTTTCAAAATGCGTAACATACTCTTCGAATTCTAGCAGGTATTTCTTGTCTTCCTTGTAATACCTTGCTTTTTCGAAGGTTTCTCCAGCAAATTCCTGGATGCTATTGACCGAATCCCATTCGGTAATGGTCATAAAATGGCAAATATCATGGTCAATCCTCCTCAAGACTTTGGTGGAAAGATTCCCCTTTATGCTTCTATAGTCCTTGATCCCTGTATCAAAAAGGTAATTTAAATATGCGTCCGCATCCTCCTTTTTGGTAATCCCATGCCAAATCCTAGTGATGATCTTCATGACTTCCTCCTTTCGTTGGTTTATTGACCTAATTTACTTAATTCCGTTCTCAAAATTGTTAGAACCTTCCTAAATACTTACCCAAAATAGGGCCAAATTGTTTGTTATGGCCTTTTTAGTTACAGAAATGGTGTCTTTTTTCATGAAAATATCGTTTAAACAAATGTAATTCTTGTCGTGCAATTAAAAATTAGCACTGCAACTATTTTCCCTTCCGAAATTTAATTCATAAACCTTTTGCCAGCTTAATATATTTTATTTGAGGTTAATGGGGTGTATAATTACTAAAACTTTTTGTTGTTGAAATCATTTTAAACCTTACTCAAGACGCTAATATTACTAAAATTAAACCTATTATTTATTTTCGGTTTATTGTAACAATTTGGTTGTAAGGTTATTACTACATAACCGAATTAATTAAATCTAATGATTGAATACCCTATAATGTTGCCATATTTTTGTGCCAATAAATAATGATAATTTATTATTATTTAAAGAATGAATCAATAATTAATTAACTGGCTTGGGAGAAGTCAAATGATGACAGAAGGGTTTAGAAGATGCTGTTAAAAAATCTTGGGGAACAGTATATCTATTTTATCAATAAATCAAAGATCCTTCAAAAGCAACCATGAGAATGGTTGGAAACAAAAAAATAACTATGAAAAAGAAAGTATTGGGTGCTTATGTATCACCAAAAATTGTGCTTTTAAAAATTGAACTCGAGCAAGGAATCCTTGCATCATCCGCAACTTTTACACCGGGCAACGGAACCAACGGGAATTACACTCCAGAAATTGATAACTGGATGGATTCTAAGGAAACCCATGAAATTGATTTATAGAATTAAGGGCAAAAAAATAAAATGAAATTATATCAAAAAATGTCAAATACAAGTCTTATTAGATTCTGTGTTTTAGGAGTTATCTCCTTAGGATTAATGACAAGTTGTGATAAGAATGCAGGTGCAGGAGACGGTGCCGATTCTGGAGCTGCAGCATCCCTAAGCATTCAGGTAGAGGGGATTGAAAACGAAATCGATACAAAAGCTAGTAAAGCTTCCAATTCAAGGAGTTCATCCCAATTGCCTACAGGTGTATTGGAAGAAAAAGATGTGACCTACAAAGAATTTGATGCTATTGTAAGACTGCAAGAAGATCAGGTCGCTGGAGACCGAACCGTTTCTAACAATCAGGTTGCAAAAGGAACAGCAGGAAAGTCAGCGACAAAAGCCCTTGCTATGGACCCAGGAATTAAATACAGATTACTGCTTTATAAAGACGGTAAATTTGTTACTTCCTTACATGCTCAGTCGGGTGTAGCTTCACATGTGGAAGTCGTGAAAGGTGAAGAGTATACTTGGTATGCATATTCGTATAATACGACTGATAACATTCCAGATGTGTCCAATCCAGCTGCTCCAGTAATTGAATCGGCAGTGGATAAACCGTTGCTTTATGCAAGCGGAACCGTAACGGTTACAGGTGCTGGAAATGTTGATAAGCCATTGCTAGTTAGGTTTGCGCACAGAACCTCAAAAATCGGCGCTGAACTGAGTGCTAGAGGGATGTTTGCTGGCTTGGAAAGCATTACGGCGAATTTTGCAGGAACAGATTATATCCAAAAAGGTACTTTAAATGTTCTTACCGGACAGTATGAAAGTATGACGGCAGTTGATGTTGGTAATCTTGTTTTTACCAATTTTAGTGTAAAAACAAAGGATACGATTAAAGTTGCTTCTTATTATACTGCTGCACAAACTCCAATCCCTGCAATGACTGTCAATGTACAAACCTTTACGATAAAATTAGATAAGGTCTTTAATGGCGTAGGGACACGTACATTCTCGACTCCATTCCAATTTTCAATGGACTTGCCAGACATGACATGGGGACATCGATTGACCAGTGCGATGGACTTGATTGAATCGGCCGTAACTGTAAATGGTATTCGTTGGTCAAGAGCTAACCTGTACTTTAGTGAGGCAGATAGAGCCTATCGTTTCAGACATCAGATCGAGCCTATATATGGCAGGGTTTCAGAGGAATATTGGAATTTTAAAGCTCCATTTCCGGGTGGTACCATTGGTGCCCAGGACCCTTGTACTCGAGTTTATCCTTTAGGAAAATGGAAAATGCCTAACAGGGCTGAGACTGACAAGCTGATTTCGCAAACTGGTTCTATTCGTCAATTGACTGATGATTATGTTGAATACGTAGCTACTGGAACAGCGGCTCCTTATCCTAGCAACAAAATGAGGGTTAATAAAATTGGCTATTTCCATGTTATTGCCGGAATATTTGGTGTAAATGAGGACGGTACTAATGGATATTTTTGGACCAGTGAAACAGGCTTCTTAGGTGGTGCCTTCACGGGAGTTTTTACCTATCGTGTTAGTGACGGAAGACAAAATGGGATTTTGGGAGGTGACTATGTCTGGGAACACTGGGCGGCATCCTCTTGGGGAGGGAACTTAAATACTCGATGTATCCGAAAATAATTTCATTCTATCCTAATTCATAATTTAGGGCTGTCGGCATGGACAGCCCTTTGCTGTTCTCCATTTAATATTCCTGATTCTCCCCAGTTTCCAAGTTAAAATTGACTGTAGATAAACATTTACAAAATCATTTAAAGTCAAACTCAATTTATTGTTAAATAAAAATGTTATGAGTAAATTCATGTCATAAAAAGACAAAATTGTTTCTTTCAGAACGTCTTCTTTGAATGTATTTTAAATATTTGATGAAAATATATAAAATCTTGATGTTTTAAAATTAATTAATAGTATAATTTTGAGATTCTGATAAATTTGCTCCTGTTAAAATAGCATGTATATTCGTAATGTTGTTCAGAGAGAAATTGAAAAAAATAGAATCACACTAACTATTAATTTTCAAAAATTATAGAAAAGTATTTAAGCTGGTTGTATAGTTTAAATGCATTACATTCAGAAGCGTCCGTAAAAAGAAGAAGCGATTTTTGTTTGCTAGTATATAAACTGATAGTAATAAAAAATCTTCTTTTTAATCATAAAACAACATTAATGAAAAAGTTAAGTAGTATTGTTTTTGCAACATTGTTTGCAGTTGTAGGTTTCGCGAAGGAACCAGTTAATGACACCCCTTGGAAAACACAATTCATAGCGAAGAAAGCTTTCCAAGAAAGTTCCGAATTGAATCATTGGTTTGTTGGTGCAAGTGTGGGCGGTCAAATATATTTTGGTGACCATGACAAACAACTTTCTGTCGGAAAAAGAATCACGCCTCAGTTTGAGGTGTATGGAGGGAAATGGATTAACGAAAAATTTGCAATTAGACTTGGGCTGAACGGTTTACATTACAAAGGTCTGACCCAAACTAAAATGTACACAACTGGTGAAGTTTTTCATTCTGGTCAATCATTGGAGTACCAAAAATTTAACTTCATTAATGTTCATGCAGATTTTATGTTCAATTGGACTAATGATGCATTGGGCTATGACCCAAATCGTTTGTACAATCTAATTCCTTACGTGGGTATCGGTTTCGGAGCCGTATTGTCTGATCCAGGATCACTGAAATTCAGTCCTAACCTTGGAGCGCTGCAAACTTTCCGATTAACTGATAAGTTAGATTTCACATTGGATATCAGGGGTAACCTGTATGGTGACGAATTCGATGGTGAAGTGGGAGGAAGGAATTTTGAAGGGGCCGTATCTACCTCGGTAGGTGTGAAGTATACCCTGAATAGGTAAGCTTAGATTCACTAACTATTAATAATTAGCCTTGATCTCGCCCGATTTCAAGGCTTCTCTTTTTTTATGCCTTCCAATCCCCAACAATCCTTCTTATTTTATCAAAAAAACTTACCTTGGCACAGTATTTCTAGTTAATGCCTTATAATAAATTGAATATGAAAATAAATAATATATTGACCTTAGGATTCCTTGCCGGATTTCTTTTATTGTCATCTTGTAACCAAAATACAAACTCGAAAAACAATGATGCCGAAGCCCTAGGTGAACCTACTGAAATTGCTGCCTATACCCCGCCAAAAGCTCCTGATAATATCCAAGGGGAGGAGGCAAAGATCACTTATGTATTCAACCATTTTTGGGACAACTTCAATTTTAGGGATACCAGCAAGCTTTTTGACCCTAATTATGGGGAACAAGCTGTCGCTGATTATATAGGACATTTTCCATTGGTGCAACCGGATACCCTGAAAGATGGAATAGAAAATCTGTTCAATGAAGCGAAGATCGAAAACTCAGTTTTTGAATTCTTTAAGTACCAATTTGACAACTATCTTGGCAATCCTAATTCCCCAATGCGAAATGATCAGTATTATGAAACTTTTTTAGACTATTTGATCGGGTCAGGTAAGCTATCTCCAGATGAAAAGATTAAATATGAAACATTATTGCCCCTGTTAAGGAAAAATAAGCCGGGCAGCACAGCCACTGATTTCAGTTTCCTTACAGCAGATGGCTCTATTTCTTCCCTAAATGAAATCAAAGCGCCATTTACCATGCTTATCTTTTATGAGCCTGGTTGTAGTACTTGTGAAGAGGCTATAGGTCAGATAAAATCTAACCCTGGCTTTAATGCTGTCCTTGAAAAAGGTGCCCTTAAGATTTTAGCGCTTTACCCTGATGGTAATAAGGAGATTTGGGAAAACTATCAAAAAAATATACCTAGCAACTGGATCAATGGCTTAGATGAAAATCAAACAGTCGTTACCAAAGGATTGTACATGATCAAAGCTACACCTACCATTTATTTAATGGATGAGAATAAAAAAGTCATATTGAAAGACACAAACTTGAATCAAGTCATCCAATTCTTCCAAAACATTTAGTGTTAAATAATATGTGTCTTTTAATGGTA
Source organism: Sphingobacterium sp. LZ7M1 (assembly GCF_024296865.1). GTDB lineage: Bacteria > Bacteroidota > Bacteroidia > Sphingobacteriales > Sphingobacteriaceae > Sphingobacterium. The sequence continues at coordinate 2,152,221 of NZ_CP101134.1, forward strand.
TGGTTAGATTGAACCAAGATGTTCGGGATTCGAGGATGGACCACGATCTGGGAATGAACCAAGATGTTCGGGATGAGGGGATCGGCTCCGCTCACCTATCGGATGGGCCAAGATCGTGTCCATCTTGTCGCTGGAAAGGTAGCCGATTTTGTAGGCCTTATGTTTGTATCTAGGACGTGCTAATACAAAGAGATAGCATAAGATTATTTGTTTATATTTTTATATAACCAAAATAACAACATAAATCCTAATCTTATGCTACGACAAAATACGGATTTAAATTTTGATGGACAACCGATCTATATCGGAATAGATGTCCATCTAAAGAGCTGGAACGTTGCGATCTACAGCAAGGACCTGTTCCTTAAGTGCATCCACCAGGAATCCAACGTGGGGGTCCTGGTGAACCATCTCTGGAAAAATTATCCCGGAGCCTCCTACCATTCGGTATATGAGGCGGGGTTCTGCGGTTTCTGGATCCATCGCGAACTCCAGGCGCACGGGGTCCACAACATCGTGGTCAATCCCGCCGATGTCCCCAGCACCCAGAAGGAGCTGCTCCACAAGAGCGATCCGATAGATAGCAAGAAACTGGGCAGGGCCCTTCGGGCCGGTGTCTTACGGGGGATATACGTCCCTTCGCCCGATTGTGAGGACGCCAGGTCCCTAGTGCGGCTGCGCCATTCCACGGTGAGGGAGATCGGCAGGATGAAGAACCGGCTGAAGTCATTCCTGTACACCAATGGCATCAGCTACCCCGAGGCCTTCCTGCACAACGGGACGCACTGGTCCAGGCGGTTCATGGCGTGGCTGAAGGAGGATGTCCACATCAAGGGCGAATTTGGCAGGCGGACGCTGGAGCTGCTGGTCCGGAAAGTGGAGTACCACAGGGGATTCCTGCTGGAGCTGAACCGGGAACTCAGGAGCATGATGGCCCAGCAGGTGCATGCCGTGGACTACGCGCTGCTGCGCTCTGTCCCGGGCATCGGTCCGGTGACGGCCATGAGCCTGCTGGTCGAGCTGGAGGACATCCGGCGGTTCGCCAACAGCGACCACCTGGCCAGCTTTATCGGCATCGTGCCGACCAGGCACAGTTCAGGTGAGCGTGACCCGGACGGAGAACTGACCTTCCGCAGGCACGAGCTGCTGAGGCGGATGCTGGTCGAGGCATCCTGGATCGCCGTGCGGAACGACCCGGTGCTGGCCCTGGGCTTTTCAAAGGCCTGCCTGAAGATGAAAAAGAACCTGGCGATCATCAAGGTCGCAAGGAAACTGGTCAACCGGATAGCGTATGTGCTGAGGACCAGGGAAAAATATGTTATTGGAGTAGTGAAATGACGGTACTTGGATAGACACAAAAAAATTGGGTGACCGCTATTCGCCCCTTGCGGCATTGCGTCCGCTCTCATTGTAGTTTGCGGCACCCATACTTTACAAACTGAAAAAGACACTGCAGCCATAGGTCTGCTCATAGAAGGTTGTTTGAAAAGTAACTGTCATATCGCAGCTGTTGGAAAAACCATCAGCTGGGCAACCTTTGGCCCAAAGCAAGGGAAAGGGAAAGGAAAAACAACCATAGAGGCAAATAATCAAGAAAAAATTTGGAATACAACATAGAAGGGGCTTATTGCATAAGCCCGTCTGCTGCAATCCTAACATCAATATCACTCATTAGGGTGATTAACTCCTTTTTCCTTTTAGGACAGATAATAAATCCCCAGTGGGGGTGGAATCTTTGTAGAATCTGGATATTTGATATGACCAACCCACAGCGTGGATGAAATATTTTTCTATACCCTTTCTGTGTCACCCTGAGGGCACCCCGAAGGGTCTCGGAACTATCCATACTACATTTGAAATAGTTCCATCATCTTACGATTTCGTGATGACAACGATCCTAAAAAACTCCGAAAAGTAGATTCTTCGTTTCACTCTGAATCCCTCTTTATCGCATTTTGATTCTGAACGAATAGTGAAGAATCTTTACGGTTCATGCCTCAATGGGTCATGCAATCCTGGACCGAAGGTCCAGGAACTGTACGCGAAATGCAATCCTCAACAAAATCAATGATGTATGCGTTATTCTGAAATCTATCCTTCGTACCAAAGAAATTAATGTTGGATATCTCTGGCTATCCAGACCCACAATTTTTTTCCGAAGATTATTTTTGACATATTGCCCTCGATGGAATAAGTCCAAAAAAGCCAAAGTGTCCTTGCACAGGTCTCATATCTCCAATCTATTCATCCCTAACTCCTTTACTTTGAGGGAGATTCTGTACGCTTAATTTTCCTGTATATAAATTGTATATAAGCCAAAAATGCCTTGTATACGCTTTGTCATTCTATATTTTCTTGCTTTTAGGGCTTTATCCTGACCTTTATCCCATCAATAGAAAATAGAAACAAATTAATTTTTAAACTTATAAAAATAGCACATGATGAAGAAGCATTTAAGTTGGATAGCCATTGTATTATCGGTTTTGATTTTTTCTGCCTGTACAGGTCAAAAGGGAGATGTGACCAAAGATCCTAAATACGCGGATATCGCAAACAATATTTTCATTACCAAAGAACCCCTTTATTACTATCATTACACGCATTCGGATGGTGGAAAATCTGGATATTTTCTTTCAGCAGAGAACAGTATGCCGAATGCAGAACTGAAATCTGAAATTCCAGTAGGTGGACATGTCAAGATTTCAAAAGTATTGGAGGTTCCACAGCAAGGCGGAAATGTGCAGGTCATGGTACAAGGTGAAGTGATCAATGCTGGACAGGCAGGAATGGAATACATGGCTATTTATGAAGATATCAAGCCTGCCCTAAGAATAAATGAGTAGATTTTTTACGGTCAATTATTCATTTTTATTGGCTTTTATAGACTAATAATGAGAGAAGAAGCGCGATTTTCGCGCTTTTTTTATTGAGATAAAGTAAATTCTTAAAACCTCGCATTCATTTAAGGAGATTTATACCGGATTCTTTGGAATTCCAATTATTAATGCCTTACATTTGTGCAGTTTACCCTCCCAATAAGATTTTATTGTCTGGATATACGCTTTGATTTTTAATGATTTGCTTACAGCAATTTAATTTATTTGTCAGTTTATGCCAAAACAATCATTCTCATACGATCAATCGAAAACTTCTTACCCAATCCTCCTTGCTATCGCCCTTGCCCATCTTTCCAATGATATGATCCAAGCGATTATTCCCGCTTCATATCCACTATTGAAAGAAAACTTTCATCTGAGCTTTGCGCAGATTGGCGTGATTACATTCTGTTTCCAACTGTCTTCCTCTTTATTGCAGCCAGTTGTGGGCGCTTATACTGATAAGCATCCCAAACCATATTCCCAACTGATCGGCATGATGTTCAGTATTATTGGGGTTATTGCATTAGCCTATTCCAATAATTATTATTCGGTATTGTTTTCGGTAACTATGGTTGGTATTGGATCTTCCATTTTCCATCCTGAATCTTCTCGGGTGGCTTTTTTATCCTCTGGTGGGAAAAGGAGCTTGGCACAGTCCATTTTTCAGATCGGAGGAAATACAGGCTCTGCACTGGCACCCTTATTACTGGCCTTGTTTGTCGTTCCGCATGGTCAACGTTATATTTTATGGTTCCTATTGGTAGGTGTGTTTGCGCAGATCGTCCTTTCCTACATTGCGGTTTGGTACAAGCAGGTCCTGACTGCCGTAAAGGGACAGGCCAAAAAAATGGTCAAATTGCCTGACCTATCGAATGCTACGATCAACTTTTCCATCTTTATCCTTTTGCTGTTGATATTTTCTAAATACGTCTATATTGCCAGCATTACCAGTTACCTGCAATTTTACCTGATGGAAAAATTTGCCATCAGCGATGTACAGTCACAGGTATATCTATTTTATTTCTTGATAGCTATTGCTTTGGGAACCCTGTTTGGAGGCTTTTTAGGAGATTATTTGGGCAGGAAGTATATCATTTGGTTTTCCGTTCTTGGCTGTGCGCCATTCAGTCTGTTGTTGCCTTTCGCTAGCCTTTTTTGGTCCGGCATATTGGTATTTATCATAGGGCTGATCATGGCTTCTGCCTTTCCATCTATCTTAGTCTATGCACAGGAACTCTTACCGAGAAAGTTAGGGATGGTTTCCGGACTTTTTTATGGATTTGCATTCGGAATGGGAGGGATAGGAGCAGCAATCCTAGGTTATTGGGCGGATCATACCTCACTGGAAAATATCTATATGGTATGTGCGTATCTGCCTTTAATTGGCATCACGGCATATTTCCTTCCTAATATGAAAAAAGTGAAGTTTAAGGAATCATTGGATTAACTGAGCGATCCAAACTGTAGCACCGCCACATTCGGGATCTTCAACGCTATGCTGGATAAGTTTAAATTGATGTACCGACAATAGCTCTTGGTACTTTTCAGGAGATAAGGAAGCATGATATAAATTCTGCCCATAATTTTCACTCCAAACTTCCGCATGCTCATTGCCAGTGGTAAACATCAATATTCCATTAGGCTCCAAAAGTTCTTGGAATATGGTGAACATATTTTCTTGGTCCTTTGCCTCCAGATGAAAGAAACTGTGCCAAGCAATGATGGCATGAAACTTTTGATCTAGGTTCAATTGGCGCATATCCATCAATAGGAAATCATCTTCAGGAAAGTTTTTTCTGGCGATAGCCAGCATTTTTTCACTGGCATCTACGCCAAGCAGTTTATGTCCCCTTTTTTTGAAATATTCGAAGATCGGTTTCCCGGAGCCACAACCCAGATCCAATATTTTTACTGCTTTTGGAATCAACGAGCAGATCGATTCTAGATACTTTTCTTCCATCAGGTTCTGGCTTCTATTTTCATAGAAGCTTTCCCCAATGATATCATATACCTTAAATACATCTTTCCGCTCTTTATTCGACATCCTTGTGCTAATAAAAAGTTAAATTGATTTTTGTATAGCCTAATCCTTCTAATAAAGGACGCAATACATGCGTAGCGTTGTTTTTGGTCTGTTCCAAAATATCAGACTTCTTAACCTGATTGGTGATTTCTTGCTCAGCCGCCTTAAAAGCTTCATCTACCAAGGTCGCCTCCCTAAAAAATGCCATTTTAGTATCATACACCTTTGAAGCTTTGTGGTCTATTTTTACATAGCAGATTTCTGGTTTCGGTAAACTAATGGTAACTGAATCATCGATGACCTTTACATCTTCTGCTTTCAGTTTTCCCAAGTCAATACAACCAACCGCATCCGCTTTGATGATCAACAAAACACTGGCATCGGGAAGATATGCTGTCATATTCTTATGCTCCACGACATCGCTCAAGCGATATTTTACAAGTTCTAGTTTACCCATTGACTCGATTTTCTCCACTAGTATCTGGTGATTGGTCTCTTTTGTGGGAGCTGGTTTTATCCTTTCCCATACAAACCAAGTGATTCCAATGATCAATCCTAGAACGATTAATACTTTCAATATCTTTGTCATAACCTGCTGTTCTCAAAATATAGACCATTCTACAAAATTAATGTCAAGAAACTGTAATGCTATCATTATGACTTGATTAGTAACCATTTAATTACAATTCCCTAATCTAATTACCCAAAACATGACATAATGTTTGTCGATTTTATATATATCTATTAAACGGATTTAGCATGACAGCTTAGATTTTATTATTTTTATGTAACCCAATTTTTGAATCGATGAAGAGCGTTATCCAACATCATTTAGCACTAAAATTTACAAATTTATTATGGATTGGTTTAATCCTAAGTGGATTGCTTTTTTCATCTGGTCTTACTGCCCAAACAATCTATAGCATAGATCAGGTGCCTAATCCTAAATCTAAAGGTCAAGATTACTACGTCAGTGACCCAGATGGGATATTGGGTAGCTATACAGTCAGTTTACTGGATAGTATATCCTTAGATATCGAAAAACAGACAGGAGCAGAATATAGCATAGTGCTTGTCAATGATTATCTATCGGATGATGATTTTCAATTTGCCTTTGATTTGTTCAATAAATGGGGGATAGGAAACAAACAGGCCAATAATGGCCTTTTGCTGTTCATTGCTAAAGAAAAACGTCAATACCGTTTTATTTCTGGCTACGGAATGGAAAGGATCTTTCCTGATATCTATCTTAAACAGGTAGGTGAAAAATATCTGGTACCCAATTTTAAAGAGGGAAATTATGAAATCGGATTACTACAGGCAAGTGAATTTATTTCCAAAATCCTAAAATCACCTAACTCGCTGGAAGAATTAAAATCCATGATGCCCGAAGCTATTCCATTTTTTAGCTTTCAAAATCCGTATTTCAAAAATAGTCTTTTAGTGATAGGTTTTTTTTTGCTCCTCTATATCTACATACATTTAATAGGTAAACGGTTAAAAACTGACAAACAAAAACTAAAGCCCATAGCTCCGTTTTTCTACGGATTAGGCTGTATGGGATTCTTAATGTTTGTTTCTATTTTCATTTTCGCATTTATATTTAAAAACTTCGAACAAGTCTATCAGGCAAAGAATACACCATATTTCTTGTTTGTTTTTTGGGGTTTGGTCCTGTGGATGAAAATCCATGATACCCAAGAAGCTATCAAAAAGAGCTATGTGGATGAGAAAGAAAAAGGAATAGCGCTGAAAAAATTTGCAGGCTTGACTTTAATTCCTTCCATCTTAGCGCCATTAGCGCTATTCAATATGGGCGGTATCCTGTTCCGTCTGAATAAATATAAACATCGTTATGATCCACCCGATAACTCTGGGGATTGGGAAAGAATTGTAAGAACCTCCAAAAAGGCTGAAACTAGCCAGTATCTGAACAAAGGGCAAATAAAAGAAGAAAAGATTGGGTCACGGCGATATGAGATCTGGAAAAACAATATATCCCAAGAGATCAAGTTAATTCCATGGGATGTCAACAAGCGGCTTTATGAATGTCCGGACTGTCATTTTTTTACCTTGGAGAAGGATAAAGAAAAAGTTATCAAGAAAGCAACCTATACGAGTTCTGGTGAAGGTGAAAAGATCGACAAATGCGAAAACTGTGATTACATGATCGTATTGGGCACCTATATCATTCCAAAATTAGAAAGAAGTTCAGGGGGCAGTGGTTCATCTGCTGGAGGCGGAGGCGGATCCTCTGGTGGTGGTGGTTCCTTTGGTGGTGGTTCTTCAGGAGGAGGTGGAGCTGGCGGACGCTGGTAGCCTGCGCTCCTCATGAGCTAATTTTTTATTATTAAACGGTTGATGGATGAAATAATAGAAAAGAGCACCTGAAAAATAACAGACCACATCAACTATATCAGCGGTATTGTAATCTGTGATTCTTGGACTTAGGTATTCAAAAAAAATGGATGTCATGAAAGCCAATGCCAGTAGCTGCCATAAGGGAAATGAAAAGCCTTTTTTTAGATCTAGTATGAATATACCTGCACAAAAGGCAAAATGGGCGATCAAGGGAACAAAGACAAAATCTGTAAGCCAATTATTGATATAGGGTATAGGATGCCCTGACAACCTGCTGTACCTCACGAAGAGCCAAGCAAGACAATAACCTACAAAATAGGGGTTTAGTAAAAATATCCTTAGTGAGCAAAGGATACGGCTATTAGCATGGATAACAGTCCACATGTCATCAAAATTAAAAACATAAGCCAACCTAATTTTTTTCTTCGCCTCTGTCCAGGACTGTCCTCTGGATCATAGGGAAAGATAGTATCCTTGATCTCATCCAAATGCCTTTGAAAGAAATTTTTCTGCTTGTTCTTCATAAATCGTTTCTAAAAGGCAAATTTAGCTATCCTAATCCATCTTTTGTAATATTCTGCATTTAATCCCTCAACTTGCTGGACCTTATCCAGATTATCTAAAACCATAAGCCCTCCAACCTGTTGTATATATAGATAATAAGCAATATTTCACAATTTTAATTAATAAAACCTATGGCATTAAAAGATATAATTCAGTCGTTGACAGAAAAAAATGAATCTCCAAGTATAACACTTTCATTTAATACCTATAGAACCTTTCCTGATAGCGAGAAAAATCCAATCATTCTCAAAAATCTGATCAAGGAAGCGGAAAGCAGATTACTTGAAGAGTATGGAAAAAGAGATATTCCAGAGATCCTAGAAAAACTGGAAGCATTGCCAGAAAAGGTAACTTCCCAAAAATTAATGGACAGCTTGCATGTATTTATTTCCAAGGAGGTTGATGAAATGGTCGTTTCACCATGGCCGGTGGATAATGAGGCCGTCTTTATTGATGATTCTTTTGCTGTTAAACCTTTGATAAAGGCATTGAATAGAACCAAAGAATATATGATTTTGTCCATAGCCCAAGGTGGTGCCCATCTGTTTGAAGCATTAAACGATGGAGTTGAGAAAGAAATCGTAAATGATGATTTCCCGTTTGATGCCAATCCATTGGAAGTGACGGGTTCCGACAATAATAAAGTTGAAAACCGTTTGAAAGAATATTTCAATCAAATCGATAAGGCAGTTGTTGAGGTCCATAATGCAAATGATCTGGATGTTGTGGTTATCTCCACGGAGCCCAATTATGCGATGCTCATGGAGGTCGCCGATATTCCTAAGATGTACATAGCCCATGATAATATGAACTATGATGCCTCAGAACCTGATAAAATGGCAAAGCAGGCCTTTGAAAGCATAAAGGACCTGCAAAAAGAAGAGCGTTCCAATGCTATTGGCGACTTGAAGCAAGCCGTATCCTCCGGTCAGGTATTGACAGACCTTCAGGATATCTATCAAGCAGCCATTGACGGCAGAGGAGAGTTACTTATGGTACAGCAAGATTATGAGCAGCCCGTTAAGATGACATCAGACCGTACTTTTGATTTGGTTGATGATTCAAAAGAAGCTGGTGTTGTCGATGATATTGTCTCCAATATCGCTTGGAATGTACTTTCAAAAGGTGGGAAAGCTTATTTTACGGGTCAAGAAGAACTGAACGATTTGGGTCAGATTGTGCTTAAAGTACGTTATTAGTGCTCTAATATAATATTATCTTAGGCTGTCTATTTGTTTAGTCAGCCTTTTCTTTATTAAGGAATTTCCAATAATAATAGCTGTGATATCCGGAATTTTTCAATCAAAAATGGAGAATAAGTTTCGAGCCATATTCGAGGCATGTTCGGGCCATATTGCGAAAATTCCGAATGTGTCTCGAATAAGGTCAAATTAAAGGTCGAATGAAAGAAGGTTTAGGTTAATTAAACTCAAAAAAGAAGCTGGTCGAAATTGCTCTCGACCAGCTTTGCTATATTCTATTATTGGGTATAATCGTTTATTTAACCAGATCACTTTGGTAAAGTTTGCTATGGATTTCTTTCAATTCATTCGCAGGGATCTTCATAACTTTTCGGTCATATGTCATCAATCCGTTGGTTTCTACTTCCACATCCGTGGTCTGTGTGTATACTCCAGCAGATAATCCTTTAGGGATTAATTTGCTTAGGTCAGAAACCACCTCTTGATATCTTTTCTTCAACTCATCCGCATTTTTGAAAGACTGGTAACCCCAATTATCCTTTTGTTGCCAGGTATGGCCTTCTACCGGTAAACCTAAACCACCATATTCGCCCAGTACCAATACATATTTGTCACCAAACAGTTCAGCTCTTGGCATTGCAGCATCTGGATAGTTGTGGATGTCAAAGATATGTCCAGGTGCATCGAAATTACCACCTGATGCTCCGTTCACTAATCTGGAAGGATCGTTTTGGATCGTCCAGTCCACAATTTCTTTGGATTTAAATTGTCCCCATGCCTCATTGAAAGGCACCCATACCACGATGGAAGGGAAGTTATGCAGATGGGACATGATAGCTTTCCATTCTTTTTTATAGATGGCTTCTGATTCTGGTGTACGGTCTTTATCATGTTTTCCGATCCTGATCTTTCCAGGGTTCATATCCCAGATGTTGCCTCCTAGGTCACCACTTGGCATATCTTGCCATACCAAAACGCCGATGCTATCGCAGTGTCTGTACCATCTAGCAGGTTCTACCTTGATATGTTTTCTGATCATGTTGAAACCCATTTCCTTGGTTTTCTCTACATCAAAGCGTAAAGCCTCATCCGAAGGAGCGGTGTGTAGACCATCAGGCCACCAACCTTGGTCTAAAGGACCATAATGGAAGACAAACTTATCGTTCAGGTACATTCTTTGGATGCCATTGGCATCTTTCTTCACGCTGATCTTACGCATGGCAAAGTAAGAGCTGGCTTCATCCACAACTTTTCCTTTTCTTAATACCTTAACCTTTAGGTCATATAGTTTTGGTGAGTCAGGTGACCATAATTGTGGGTTATTGATTTTTAATTGGGTTTCCTCTCCAGCATTTGCTTTTGCTTCTGCAACCTTGTTATTGTTATCAAAAGCTTCTACCAAGATCTCGTCACCAGCTTTTGCTGAAGATAGTTCAGCGGAGAATTTCAAAACTGAATTGTCTACATCTGGAGTCTGCTTAGTACTTACGATATGCGTTTCAGGTACAGATTCCAACCATACGGTTTGCCAAATTCCGGAAACTGGCGTATACCAAATCCCATGTGGATTGTTGATCTGTTTACCCCTAGGTTGCGGACCATCCGAGGTAGGATCCCATACGCGGATAGCAATATCTTGGGTCTTTCCTTTTTTGATTGCTTTTGTAATATCAATACTGAAAGGATCAAAACCACCTTGATGATTTCCTACATGCTGTCCATTTACATAGATATCGCATTCCCAATCAACAGCACCAAAATGCAACAGGATCTGACCTTTGTTCAGTTTTTTGTCGATGCTGATCTTATTGTTGTACCAAAGGGCATCATCTTTCGTTACTGGCTTAGCAACACCCGAAAGGGCTGATTCTACAGCGAAAGGAACCAAGATATCACCATCCCAAGAGCTAGGGATATCTTTTTGGTCTTTATTGGTAATTTTATATTTCCATAAACCATTCAGGTTCTGCCAATTGTTCTTTCGTTCGAGTTGTGGCCTTGGATACTCTCTGTGCGCATTTTGAGGGGTTACATGTTCCGCCCATGGAGTAAGGATTTTATCGCGGACCGGCGCCCAGTTCTGAGCATTTCCCTCCGTGATAGAAGCGGCAATTAAGCATGCAATTGCAATTGTTTTCTTCATCATATTCTTGTTTGTTAATGTTTTCGTGGTTTAGATGCAGGTCTCATTGGCAAAGGTTTTGGTTGTGCCGATAAGACTTCCTTAAGTTTAATAAATGCTGGATGATCTTCTCTCCAAATATTTTCAGTTTCTACCAGTCCATTTTTATAGTGGTAGAGTTCGTATTGTGGATCCTCAGTTCCTTGAAAATCCTGCCAAGAAATCAGTCGATAGTCTTTGTCCCGAATGGCCCTTCCAAGTTTTCCATCTCTCGGAAAACAATGGTACACGGTTTCCCTTAAGCTTCCATCTCCAGAAAGCAGCATATTTGCATAGCTTATCCCGTCCAAAGGTTGTTTCGCTTCTTTTAGGTCCAGGCCGCTCATCGCTGCCAACGTAGGATAGATGTCAACTGTTTCAATCAATTCCTTGCTGAGTCCTGTTTTTTGCATAGCAGGATGTTTGATCAGCAAGGGAATGCGATTGGCTAATTCATAGTTTACATGTTTCGTCCACATGCCCATTTCACCTAATAGGTAACCGTGGTCTCCCCAAATTACGACAATTGTGTTCTTGTCCAAGCCCGTCCTTTGTAAATGTTTTAATACTTTCCCAATTTGAGCATCCACATAACCGACCCCTGCATAATAACCATGGATTAAGGTCTTGGTTAATTCTGGTGGAAAGGGATCGCTGTCTTTTGCCGAAGGCACCTGGCCATATTGGGATATTTCACCATCTCTTTTTACCGCCCAAGAAGGTGCGTTCTTTGGATTGCCCTGTATGTTTGGAAACGGTAGTTCATCCTGGTCATATAAGTCCCAGTATTTCTTCGGGACCGTAAAGGGTAGGTGCGGCCTTGCAAAACCAACGGCTAAGAAAAAAGATTGGTTGTTGGCTTTTAGGTCGTCCAATCGTGCTATAGCTTCATTCGCAACCCGGCCATCGGCGTAGGCATCATCTGTTACATCCAGTTTTTCCCAAGCAGAACCTTTTTCCAGTTGATTGGCATATTCCCAACTTTTATTGGCGAATAATGCTTCTTCCCTGGTTTCCTTATCATGGTCTTTGGCTGCATATTCGATCACCTTGTCATGCCAATGGTTCACCGACCAAGATTGCTCGTCGTTGTACGTATTATGGCCAACATGGAATACCTTCCCAATAGCCGCTGTATAATAACCATTGTTCTTATACAATTCTGGGAGGGTCGTAGCATCGGGATAAAACTCCCGAAATGCCCTCCCAAAATCATATAATCCGGTAGATGTAGATCTTGAACCTAAGAGTAGGTTATATCTTGATGCTACGCATACAGCCTGATTGCTGTAGGCTCTTTCAAAGACCATGGCATTCTTGGCCCATTGGTCAATATTTGGACTGATTGCAGCTTTATCGCCGTATACTCCCAATGTTGGACGTAGATCATCCACTAAGATCATCAATACATTATAAGGCTTTTCTTGCGCTTGGCAAAAGCTTATTATGGTAAGGACAATGAGGGTAATACGGCTTAAAATCTGCATTTCCAATTATTTAACCTGATGTATGTTTGCGTCGTAAATAGCTTCAGTGATACCATTGATTTTAGCGGCAACCCTTGCAAATAGGATTGGATTCGATTGCAATTCCGGACCGATATCCACGGTCAAGGTCACATTTCCGTTCGAATCCCCCGATTTATTCGCTCTTTTCAGAAAATGACCTAAGTCGACAAACTTGGTCTTACCAACCAAAAGGTTGATATCATCCAAGGTTTTGCTAGGATCAAGTTTCTCTACATTGAAGGTTGCTGTTAGGTTGTTGCCGTTCAATTGATATTTGATATCCCTGAGGTCATAATAGAGCTCTACAGGGAAGTCAATATTCGTGTTACCATTTAACTGTACGGTCATGGTATCTGTCTTGGATTTCCAAGGGCCATTTCCAGGAACCGTAATCAATTTATAGGTCCCGTTGAAAAGCGCTGCTGAGAAGGAACCATCTTGGGTGACAAAAACATCAATTGGGTTTTTAAGAGCGTATCCATCTTGCCATAACTGTAGGCGAACGGAATTATTGGAACCTCTCACACCAACTGCTGCACCCTTATAGGTCACTTTCCCTGTCAAGTTTGCATTTGGGGCGTCGTAATTATCCTTTCCGCAGGAAAAGAGTAGGGCAAGGCTTAGGAATAATCCGATGGCTAATATGTTTATTCTTTTCATTGTCTTATTGATAAGGGTTACGGACTAATTTTGGATTTCTATCGATCCAACCTTGGTCGATGAAGTTGTAATAATTTTGGAACCTAAAGTATCGAGGGTACATAACGTGACTAGATTTACGCTTTTCAAAAACCCATTTACCATGATTTGCAGTTCCAGGGGCATACACTTTGTAGGGAAAAAGTACATACATGGTAGCCTTAGGGTTGTCCTGCTGGCCGTTCCAAACGGTATGTGCCAATCTCCATCTTTTCAGATCCCAATAGCGGTGATCCTCGAATGCTAACTCAACCCTTCTTTCCTGAACAATGTCATTAAAGGTTACCGTCGTTAATTTTTGGATTCCTGCACGGTCTCTCAATTGGTTAATAAATCCAGCAACTTCGGTCTGAGGTTTGTTTAGTTCCAGAGCGGACTCGGCAGCGATCAAAATGATCTCTCCCAATCTAAAGCGCACGAACCACATATCGCTACCACGACCACGGGTTGAAGCATCCCTGTTTTCTTCCAAAAATTTACGGATATTGAATCCAGATTTATTGACAAATTGATCATTGGAAGTGGTAGGTCCGTCCATACTGGTAATCAAACCGTAGGGAGCTTCTGATTTTCCAGGTTCAGCAGTTTTTATCTTCCATGTACCACCTTCCAAATACCTTACGCCGGCTTGATAAGTAATGGTAGAACCTAAGAAATCAGCACCAGAATAAATGATGGTTCCATATAACCTTGGATCCTTTTTGGCAAAGACATCTGATGGATTATTGTAATAGATGAAATCACCGGCACCGTTGGTCAATTTTAAGGCACCATTACGGTCATCTATGTATTCAAAATCCTCTACTAAGTTCAAGACTGGTGTAATGATGTTGGCATCAATATCTCCGCGTACTGAAGAGGCGATGATATTGTTGGTGTACTGGTGGGTTTGTCCAGGATATTTATAATCTCTAGCCCAGATAACCTCCGTACTGCCTTTACTGCTTACAGCCTCGTAGAAATTTCTTCCTTTGTCAGCGTTTTTATTGTACAGTTCATATGGACTGTTTTGTAAGATATCCTTTGCAGTTTCATAAGCGAGCGTGTAATATTTTGGTGCTTCTGCAACTGGGATACCTACTTCACCACCGCTAGTCTTTACCTCTGGGGTCTTGTAATTGTATTTTGCAATAGATCCTGCATATAAGGCGGCCCTAGCTTTTAAGGACAGTGCAGCCCATTTATTGGCTCTAGCAGAATTGGTATTCTTGGCATCGGACAGTAAGCTGCTGATTTCAGTACATTCTTTTATGATGTAATCATAGATCTCTTTTTCGGTAGAGCGTGGATATTGCAGGGTCGTGATATCGATTCCAGCCTGGTAATCAAATACCTCATCATTGATGATCGGTACACCACCGAGGCCTCGTGCCATGTTGAAGTAAGTCCATGCCCTCAGGAAGCGAGCTTCACCTTCAAAATTATCCTGTGTGGTTTCACTGAAAGATGAGTTCCTTACACCATTGATAAATAAGTTGAGGTCTCTGAGTAGGGTATAGTCATACACTCGCCAAAGCGCATCACCATAATCTTGCATATTGTTGGGGCCTCCAGAAGAAAATGCAGCTTCATCGAGCATTGCCATACTGCCGGTATTTGCAATATGTTGCCCCCAACTCACTCTTCCGTAATAATTGGCCAATACGGAAGCAACCATTTTTTCGTCTGAATAGACCTGTTGATCAGTTAGGATGGATTCAGACTCTCTGTCCAAAAACTTGGAACAGGACGCAGTACCTGCCAATAATGCTGCTGATAGTATATAAATTTTAAATTTCTTCATGACTAAAAAGTTAGGTTTAATCCCACATTGATAACTCGGTTAGTAGGGTATTGGATTCCAGACTCGGATGTGATTTCTGGGTCTATTTTCATCTCACCCAAATTATCGATGCTGAATACGTTCTGCATCATGGAATACACACGAATGTTCCTGAATCCCCATCGTTCTGTCATTTTACTTGGCAAAGTATAGCCTACTTGAAGGTTTCTTAATTTTAGGTAGGTCACGTTCATGACCCAAAAGTCACTATGCCAATAGTTACTGTGGTTTTGGTTACCTCTGATCAATGTCGGGAACTTACCGGGAATCAGGTCGCTGTTTGGATCTGTGATGTCGCTCAACATCCATTGGTTTTCCATGTAATACCCAGCGTTGTTACCTCCATCATGAAATGGCAGCATACCTTCCCAGTTTGCGCGGTAAGAAGCGAATGATGCACCGGTAAAATCCGCAGCAAGGTCGAATCCCTTGTATCCAAGACCAAGGTTAACGGCAAAGTTCAAGTAAGGTAATCCACCTTGCCTATAACCGATTGGTCGCTGATCTAGTCCATTGATAACCTTATCGCCATTGACATCATTGTATTTAATGTCACCTGGACGAAGGCTGGTATTGCCTTGGCCATCATTGTCCACGTCATAGTTACGGATCTCATCCCAGCTTTGGAATTGTCCAAGGGACTCATAGCCCCAGTTCAAGAAGGCATAACGGTTTAGGATTGACCCTCTATATTGATCCCAAGCATTTCCAAATCTTGGTTTATATTGTTCACCATCAATCTGTCTGGCAAATGTGAAGTTACCTCCAATATTATATCTGAAGTCCTGTAGGGTGCTACTCCACATTATACTACCATCCATACCACGGTGGATATCAGAATTCAGGTTTTCATAGGGCAAGCCAAAGCCCACTTCAGTAGGTAACAGCACATCATATCTAGAGGCTGGTAAACCAGTTCTTTTGCGGTTAAAGTAATCTAATGAACCTGATAATTTACCGCCGAATAAGGCAAAGTCAACCCCCACATCGAAGGTATTTGCTCTGATCCATGATAGGGTAGTCACAGGTAATCCGCGAGGCTGTGCACCCACCACATAGTTTCCATTGATCACGGAACCACCTTGTTTGTAGGTGTATCCTGGCATAAAGCCAAAGGCGAAATAGTTCCAAGGGTCTAGGTTGTCATCTCCCAAAACACCATAAGATGCACGCACCTTGAAATCGGTGAATTTGGAGCCGAAATTAGATTCTTTCCAGAAATTCTCTTGTGAAATCCTCCAACCTGCAGAAACTGATGGAAATAAACCCCAACGGTTGTTTTCTGGGAACTTCCAAGAACCATCATAACGTGCCGATAATTCCAAGAGATATTTTTGGGCAAAATCATAGTTGATACGACCTGCGAAACCTGCTCTAGCTTGCGTGTCATTACCGAAATCATCAAATTGGTCCATCGTTTGGAAATACATCAATGATAGTGCATTTGAAGCAGGTCTATCATGCGCCCAGAATCTTGGGGTATCTCTTTGAATGGCCTCGGCAGCAAATACACCGGCAATGGTATGTTCTCCAAATGTGCGGTTATAGTTCAAGGTTCCCTGATAGCTTAATTCTTCGATCATTCGGATATCACGCTCGCGCCAAGGATTGTCCATGCTGAAGACCACTGGATAGGTATCGGTCGCTTCATCATAACCATAAAGCTTATAGGTATATTCTTGGTTATCCATCCAGCGGTTCGCTAGATAATAGCCCATTAAACCAGTCAATTTCAAATGTTCATTGATTTTGTATTCTGCATTGAAATTCAATTGCATCACACGCCATGTATCCCTAAACTCACCAGAAAGATCATAATTCAACATCGCGAAGTTTGTTTCGGTGTTGGCAGCTGTCCTTGCTGGGTACAATGGGTTATCATTGGCATATGGTCTTGCGGTAGGTAAGTTTCTATAGATTGCAAACAAAGCTTGCCAAGTATCATCACCACCCGGTACACCTGGTTGTCTACGTTTCTCTATACGACCATTCAAGTTACCGCCGATCTTTAATCTTTCCGATACATTGGCCTCTAGGTTCAATTGAACATTGGTCCTTTTGAAACCACCATAATTTCTGATGATAGATTGCTGGTCTAAGTGGCCGGCACTTAAGTAGTAGTTGATTTTTTCAGAACCACCTGATACGCTTCCGGAAAGGTATTTTTGTGGGCTTGTTTCCAAGATATAGTCATACCAGTCCCAAGGCCGGTATCCTTTCTCCGTTCCTTGTTCCCATTTCGCTAGATCATCTGGCGTGTACTGTGGGTTGGGGATGCCCAAGATGGCGTCAGATTGAATATAACTTTTTACATAGGTAGCTGCACTTGCAGGTCTAGGGAATCTAAACATGCTCTGCCAGCCATAATATGAATTGATATTGAATTCATTTTTATCACCGCGAGATCCTTTTTTCGTCGTTACCACGACAACTCCGTTCGCAGCTCGCACACCATAAATGGCGGCAGAAGCATCTTTTAGAACAGAGATACTCTCGATGTCATTAAAGTCTAGGTTGTTGAATTGTCCTTCATCTTTCTGGACCCCATCGATAACATAAAGTGGAGTTCCCATGTTACGGATATTGATACTGGTTGATGCACCAGGACGACCATCTGGCATCCGGCTGTTTACACCGGCGATCTTTCCGACCATGGCTCCCGAAGTAGTGGCAGCAACCGACCTTGCGATATCTTTAGAAGTTACCGTTGAAATAGCTCCGGTTAATGATTCTTTCTTCTGTGTACCGTAACCAACAACAACGATCTCCTCCAGGTTATCATCTGAACCCTGTAAGCTGATTGTCATATTGTTGCTCGCTGGAAGCTCTTGGGTAACATAGCCAATGTTTCTAAAAACAATGGTTTCGTTAGCTGAAGTAACAGTGACGGTGAAATTTCCCTGTTCATCAGTTACGGTGCCAGCATTTGGTCTTGATTTGGGGAATACTGTTACACCTTGTAATGGTTCACCTTGTTGATTGCGAACAGTACCTTTTACTTCCTGTTGCTGTAATGCTGAAGCACGAAAGGTAACTGGATGAGCATGGACAAACATAGGAACCAATGGCATCGATAAGCCCAAAAGCAATAAATACCGAATGTGCAAAGAGTTTAGATTTCTTTTTTTCATTGGAAGATTGGTTAGTATATAATTGATACTCAAATTTAAAGAGGGGGCTTTTCATTAAATTGACTAATTATCTCAATTTATAGCCATTTTGTATCAAAGCCTGTTACAAGCAGCTTATTACAGATGCTAAGTGTTTCTTTATCGGGAAAATTGTTATTTTGTCCTTATTAAACCTATCTGATGAGAAACCTGTTGATATCTGTTATGCTTCTGATTTCCTTGCTTGGCAGGGTTTGGGGACAGGTATTTAATTTTGATCATCTCAATATTACTGAAGGATTATCCAATAATGCGGTCTTGTGCAGTACCCAGGATAAAAATGGATTTCTCTGGTTTGGCACTAAGGATGGACTGAATAGGTTTGATGGGTATACCTTTAAGAAGTATTTCAGTGATATTGAAGCAAGGAATGGCCTAGCCAGCAATTATATTACTTGCCTTTTGGTCGACCAATATAACGTCCTATGGGTTGGAACGGATAATGGACTGTATAAATTTCATGCTAATACGGAAACCTTCAAACTGGTGCCTGGCACTGAAATGAAAGAAATCATTGAGATGCAGCATGATGGAAAGGAGAATTTATGGTTCCTTTCCAGCTATAAACTCTTTAAGTTGAATTCCAAAGGATTGGAACTTAAAGCTGAACCTCTTTTTCCTGAGATCAATGTGACTTCCTTAACAAAGAATTCAAAGAATGAGGTCTGGGCTGCTGGTCACCAAATCCTTTTCTCGGTTGATGGGAAGCACAAAATTCAATTTAAGGTAAATAAGGATAGATCCCTGAATGTAGAATCCATAGCCTTTGAAGATGATGACAAAATCTGGATCGGTACACAACATAATGGCTTGATATCGCTGGATTTAAAGTCTAAGGTATTTGAACAGGTAATTCCTTTTGTAAAAAATGGAACCAGGTTGTTTGTTCGGGATATCAAAAAAATAAATGCCCATGAATTATGGATAGCCTCAGAATCAGGATTGGTTGTTTTAGATACCAGGGACAATGCTTGGCGAGTATTCTGCCATGAGCGAGACAATCCCTGGTCAATTTCAGATAACGCGGCGTACAGTATCCTAAAGGACCATCAAGGCGGGATTTGGATCGGGACCTATTTTGGAGGACTCAATTACTTCCATCATAAGCACAATCTATTTGAAAGAACATTTCCGATGGAGAATCCTAATTCGATATCTGGAAATGCAGTCCGTGAAATAAGACAGGATAAAAATGGGAATCTTTGGATAGGAACCGAAGATAACGGCCTAAATTTCTGGGATAAGCGCAATAATAGTTTCATGCATTTTTCTACCAAGAACGGTCTGTCGCATAATAATATACATGGACTGGAAATCGTAGGTGACAGCCTTTTGGTAGGAACTTTCAATAATGGTCTGGATATAATCAATATCAACAACAAGAAGATCATTGCACATTATAACCGAGAAAATACCCAATCGGAATTAGGGTCCAATTTCGTCATGAGCACATACAAAACTAAAAATGGAAGAGTATTCTTTACGACTCCAAATGGTTTGTATGAGTTTTTCCCTGGAAAGGATAGGTTCCGATTAGTGGAAGCCGTTCCTGACTCCATATTTTTCACTTCGATGCTGGAAGATCGAATGGGCAGGATTTGGTTGACTACCTGGCGAGATGGTGTATATCTAGTTGATCCAGAATTGAAATCAAGTCAGGTATTTAAGCATGATTGGGATAATCAGTCGAGTATCAACAGCAATAGGACCAATAGAATTCAACAGGATTCAGAAGGTAAAATTTGGATCGCTACGGAGAATGGCCTAACCATCTGTTCGGAAGATAATAAGATCGTCAAGCGTTTCACCAAATCGGATGGCTTGCCGAGTAATCTAATCCTGTCCATGCAGGAGGATTCAAATAAAAATATGTGGCTGTCCAGTACCAATGGTTTGATCAGTATAGATATTAATACATATGTGTTAAGTGTTTATAATAAGGAGTTTGGTTTATCAAATCTACAGTTTAACTATAACTCCATGTTTAAGGATAAGGAAGGTAATCTATACTTTGGTTCCACCAATGGATTGATAAAATTTCATCCTGATTCCCTTCTTAGAGAAAGGAATACCGAAACTAAGGTGCCTATCTATTTTACTTTTGCCAGATCATCCAAAAGGAACCTAGAGGTCAATTATGAATATGGACAGGAATTTACCAAGTTGAACTATGATAAGGTTTTACTGGATTATGATGAGTCTACGATTCAATTTGACTTTGCCGCGTTGAACTATGTGGATGCCGCATCTACATCTTATTTATATAAGTTGAAAGGTTTTGATTCAGATTGGGTCCTGTCCAAAGAAAACAAAGCGTATTATACCAAATTGCCTTCGGGAGAATATCAATTGCTGGTAAAAGCCCTTGATAGCCAAGGAAGGATAATTTCTGATGAGATTGCTATTCCAATTGAAGTTCGCAAACCCTTTTGGGCAAGCGGTTTGGCATTTGCCGTATATGCTATAATCCTTATTCTACTGGTCTTTTTTATCTATCAATATTTTGATAACCAGATTAAGGAGCGAAATCGCAGGCATCTGATGGAAATCAATGCTAATCGAGAAAGGAGATTGTATCAAGCAAAATTGGATTTCTTTACGCAGGTCGCCCATGATATCAAGACGCCGCTGACCTTAATCAAAGGACCATTGGAAAAGCTGGTTGACAATAAAAATTTAGGAGAGGATAGGACAGACAGGCTCTTGACGACCATGCATAAGAATACTGAAAAGCTGGTCCGGCTGACCAATAGCATATTGGATTTCCGAAAGGTAGAGACCGATGAAAAACAGTTGAACCTTACAGTATGTAATATTTCCGAGTTTATCACGGAGTTTATTAAAGACTATCAGACTTCCTTTCAGATCGAAGGCATTGTATTGACACAAGATATTAATCAAGGCATATTCGGAAAGATTGATGAGGACATGATCAGTAAGATTGTAGAAAATCTATTTTCGAATGCGCTTAAGTACGCTGATAAAATGGTGGATATCCAGTTGATTGATGATGATAAGTTGAATTACTGGATATTGGAACTGAAAAATGATGGTCATATATTGAATAGAAGGGAAGTGGACCTGCTATTTAAACCATTCCATCGTTCGAATCAGCACAGTCAAATTGAAGGTTCAGGATTAGGATTGGCATTGGCACATTCTTTTGCCTTGCTACATTCGGGTGACCTAAGGTATGTAGAGAATTCCGAAAATTTAAATATATTCGTTCTCGCTATTCCTAAAAACCTATAATAGAATGTCACAAGAATTAGAAGTCCGCAAAATAATTCTATTGATAGATGATCATCAGGAAATCTTAGATTTTTTGACAGATGATCTATGTGATGACTATGATATCGTACAGGCGCATGATGGATATCTGGCATTAGAGGTCCTCCAAAAACAACATATAGACTTAATCGTATCGGATGTGATGATGCCTAAGATGGATGGCTTTGAGCTCTGTGCGCAGGTCAAGAAAAACCAGAATTACAAGCACATCCCTTTTATCATTCTAACAGCGAAAAACAGCCTTCAGGCAAAAATCGAGGGTTTGGAGTATGGGGCTGATGCCTATATAGAGAAACCATTTTCACCCTCATTCCTTCAGGCACAGATCAGGAGCCTATTGAAAAACAGGATGTTTGTGAAAGAACATTATGCACAACAGCAAGACCCTGAAGAATTGTTGTTGCATACGAACATAGAGGAAGATTTTATGGATAAGTTACAACAACTGATCGTGGACCATATCGATGATACTTCCTTGTGTGTGGAGTTCCTGGCGGATAAATTGAACATCAGTAGACCTACCTTGTATAGAAAGATCAAGCAAACATCCAATTTATCTCCCAATGAATTGATTAATAACCTTCGGCTGAAGAAAGCCTCACAGTTGTTAAACAGTGGATCCTATAAGGTTTATGAGATTTCCAATATGGTTGGATTCAGCTCAAGCTCCCATTTTATACGGAATTTCCAGAAACATTTTGGCTACAGTCCAAAAGAGTGGGAAGCCAGGTTCCAACAGGAGAAGCTGGTGAAGTTTAGATTTAATTAATCCTTCCAAAAAAGAAACTGGCCGACAGAATTGCCAACCAGTTTGCATCGCTAATTTAAAAAAATGATAGGTAGAGTGTGTCTTTGTTATACCTCTTCACCCTTGAGCATTTTGTTCCAATACAGGTGGGGTAATAAATATTTTTTCAATAACCATAGTCGCCAATGCTCTTTGCTGCTGTCCTTGATCAGCATCTGTTTCAATTTGGGGTCTGGCGTAAATTCATTTTTATAGTTAAATTCTGCTAGCACCATCTTTCCATAACCTGTTACGAGTGGACATGAAGAATATCCTTCATAGGATTTGTTGTCTGCCGCTTGTAGTTTGATCAACTTTAAGAGGTTGTCAACTACTACAGGAACTTGTTTTCGTATTGCTGCTCCAGTTTTTGCAGTAGGCAAGGCGGCCACATCACCAAGTCCAAAGATATTGGTGAATCTTTTATGTTGCATACTGTTGATGTCTACATCCAACCAACCAGCATCATTGACCAATATAGAGTCTTTGACAAATTTGGGAGCTGTTTGAGGTGGTGCCAAATGCAATAGGTCAAAAGGTATTTCAATCAATTGTTCCATTTGTTGTGGAACTTCATCGGAGTCACCCTTGTTTATCACACATTCGTTATCCTTAGGGTCTGAACTCTTGAAGGTGATGATTCTTTTATCTGAATCTATTTTTATTGGTGCATAGAAAGGTTTAAAATTGATGTTGTACCGATCGATGATCTTCATTAGGGTATCCGCAATGACTTTTACACCGAAAATTACTGATCCCGGAGTGGCAAATGTTACATTTACTTGATCAGCCAAATTATTTCTCTTGAAATAGTCACATGCCAAGTACATTATTTTTTGTGGAGCGCCGCCACATTTTATGGGGGTTGTCGGCTGGGTAAAGACTGCATTTCCACCTTTAAAGTTTTGGATGCATTTCCAGGTATAGTTTGGATCGATGTAATTGGAGCAGGCCACACCTCTGTCAATAGCCTCTTGCAACCCGTCAATTAGGCTGAGGTCGTTGACCAATCCGCAGGCAACAATCAAGAAATCATACTCAAGAACCTCTCCGTTGTCCAGTTGAATGCTGTTTTTTTCTGGAGAGAAGGAAATTACGGCTTGCTTGATCCAGGTGCAACCTTCGGGGATCAAGTCTTTCATGGGTCTAACAGTTTTGTCAAAATCATAGGCTCCAGCTCCAACTAATGTCCATGCCGGTTGATAATAGTGCTTTTTGGCTGGGTCAATAATGGCAATTTCTAAGTTGGGGTCCTTTTTGAGCAGTTGGGCGGCAGTCATAATGCCTGCCGTACCAGCACCGATGATGATGATTCTATAATGCGTGTCCATAAGTCTAAATATTGGTTAGTATAAAGTTAACATTATGAAAACCTTGGCTTTGTAACTTTAGTTACTAAAGGGAGATACTTCTTACCATACATCAATGCACAACTATACGGATTTAGTCACCTTTGTATAGCAGATAAACAAAAGCAAATAATTAAGGTATAAATAGAAAGGAATATTAAGATGAACAATAAAGTATTAGGGTTACACCACATAACAGCCATCGCTAATTTGGCACAAAGAAACTACGATTTCTATACCAATACCCTTGGGTTAAGAATGGTAAAGAAAACCGTGAATTTTGATGATCCAGGAACATATCATTTCTATTACGGAGATGAAAAAGGGAATGCTGGAACTATCCTTACCTTTTTCCCTTGGGAAGGTATTGGCAAAGGTAGAACCGGCGGCGGAATGGCAACAGAAATTGCTTATTCGATTCCAGAAGGAAGTTTAGAGTTTTGGAAAGAACGCTTTGGAAAAAACAATGTATTGACAGGAGAAGCCGTTGAGCGCTTTGGAGAGTTGTATCTTCCATTTTTGGATCCTGATGGATTGAATCTATCATTGGTTGTTCCAAAAGATGCGGATAATAGAATTGGCTGGTCTACTGAACAAGTAGGTAAAGAGGTAGCTACTAAAGGTTTTCATAACAGTACTTTAACCTTAAGGGATGTAGAGCCAACAGCAAAGGTTTTAACCGATTTGTTGGATTACGAACAGATTGCTCAAGAAGGAAATCGTTATAGATTCAAAAGCAAAAATATCGATACTGCAAATATCATTGATATTTTGGTTGATGAGAACGCACAACGAGGAATCAACACCGCGGGAACTAATCACCACATCGCATTCCGTGTAAAGGATGATGTGGATCAAATGGAATTACGTGAAAAAATCATGTCAGCTGGTTTACAGATTACTCCTCAGATCGATAGGGATTATTTCCATTCTTTGTATTTCCGTGAACCAGGAGGTGTATTGTTCGAAATCGCTACTGAAAACCCTGGATTTGATGTAGATGAGCCATTGGCAGAGTTAGGTAATTCATTAAAATTGCCAAAACAATACGAGCCTCAGCGTTCAGCTATTGAGAAAGTGTTGCCGGTATTGAAATAAGATTTTTGTTGAGGTGTATGATTGTCATCTGCCTCAACATTAAATTGTTAA
Source organism: Sphingobacterium sp. LZ7M1 (assembly GCF_024296865.1). Lineage (GTDB taxonomy): Bacteria > Bacteroidota > Bacteroidia > Sphingobacteriales > Sphingobacteriaceae > Sphingobacterium. The sequence continues at coordinate 2,177,186 of NZ_CP101134.1, forward strand.
GTCATTAAATTTAAATAATAAGATTATGTCAAAAATATATCAAAGTGGAAATGTAAATGATCCTAAGAAAGCCTTGATCATGATTCATGGTAGAGGTGGGTCTGCTCAAGATATCATGGGGCTAGCTGAATATTTAAAAGTCGATAATTATTTATTGTTAGGGCCTGAAGCTGATCAGAATACCTGGTACCCACATTCTTTTATTGCGCCCATTATTTCAAATCAGCCGAATTTGGACATCGCTCTTGAATTAATAGGAGAGGCAGTGCAAATTGCCAATGAGAAGGGAATTGAGAACGAAAACATTTATTTCTTGGGATTCTCCCAAGGGGCTTGTTTGACTTTGGAGTATACAAGTAGAAATGCAAAGAAATATGGAGGTGTTGTTGCTTTTACTGGTGGTCTGATTGGTGAAAAGCTACATGCCGACCATTATGCAGGTGATTTTGAAGGTACAAATGTATTTATCGGTACATCAGACCCTGACTTTCATGTTCCAGTGGAACGTGTGCAGGAAAGCAGTAAGCTGATGCGCAGTTTAGGAGCACAGGTAGAGGAGAAAATATATCCGAATATGGGACATACGATCTCTCAAGATGAAATCAAGATCGTTAATGAAACAATCTTTAAATAAGTCTATTCTCTATTTTTAATAATAAAACCCCTGAGGTCTAGAACCAAAGGGGTTTTTCACTTAATAAACTATACTATACAATTTTCTTTTAGTAGGGATTCGTGATCTTGACGTATTTCAAGATGGAATGCATCTGTTTTTTTAGTTCTGGATTGTTTTTAGGGTAACTGTACTCAAATTCTAATATCTTTTCAGGATTATAGAAAGCATAGGCATTACCCTGGATTTCATTGCCAGATTCCTTCTCTTCATAATATATTTTCTTGTGGAAGTATTCATAATGAGCGAAATCCTTGTATTGTTTTTCAAAATCTTCAAAGTTTAAAGTGCTGGCTGCTATTTTGGTGCTGAATTTTGCCGTACCGCCATTATGGCTTGCAGAATATTGATAGACTTCATCGGTTGAGGATTGTTCTTCTTTAAAATCGGTATCTAAGGTTTTAAGGAAAACTGTCGGTATGAAGTAGTTTACTGCATAAATCCCTTGAAATGGATCCTTCCAAAAGGTGCCACTGCTGTCAAGAGGATTGAGATCCTTAATTTGGGCATTTGTCCACTCCGGGACATTTAATGCAAGGGCTGTGTTGACTTCTTTCAGTTTATTTAATGTGGCTAAAGTGTCTTGTCCGATTAAAGGTACAGCGACTTCAAAGACTAAGTTGTTTTTTTGATAGAAGGCTAACAAATAAGTTTTCGCACTGTTCGAGCCCCAATACAAGCCATTTTTAGTATCCTGACCCTTGCTGTGGACAGAAGTTTCCATTAAGCCACCGTGGTAGGTACTATATATGGCATCCTTTCCTTCAAACATGGGATCGCCAGACTCTATGTTGCTATCATTTAAGAAAAGCTCATCATTATTGTACATCAATGCCGCACTGACAAAAAGGTCTCCCCATTGCGGATCTTGGAACAATACTGTTTCTGTCTGATAAATATGTCCGGCATCAGAATCGGAATAGTTCTTTATTTGTCGTTCTACACTATTGTAGTATTTTCCTAAGAAAGGGAATACCTGTTCAGCATTGCTGAACATCACTTCATTATCATTGCCTTTTAGTTCATTGGAAAAAGGTGCTTTTCTTAGCCAAGATTTGAGGTCTTTGTCTGTTAAGTCCGCCACTTCCTCATTCCATTGGAAGTCTTTTTTAGAGCCGGTCAATGAATCACAGCTCGTAAAAAATGACATGGAAATAAACAGGGCAAGGATTATAGCAGTAGTGTTAGTAAATTTATTTTTTTCCATTAATGCTTGATTTTGCTGAAAGCTGTTGATTCCTAGCTTCCATTTGGGTGTTCTGTTCTCACTGAAACATGCTTTTACCTTGAGGTTACAAGGCAAAAGCAGTATTTTCTCTTTAATTGTAGAAACTTAATCTACAAATGCATTATATGATCTTAGGACGGATTCAGCAGCGTTATCCAATCCTCTCAATGCATCTTCGCTCAAAGGGGTATTTGCATCCAATTCACGTTGCGCTATCCTCATTTTCCCTAAGAAATCATTTACATCATCGTTGAACATTCCGTAGGCTCTAATCTTAGGCTGAAAGTCTTTTGGAATTTCTTTGTCTTTATTTTCCTTGTAAAGCTTTTCGATATCTTGATATTGTTTTTTGAAATCAGCCGTCAATTTGGCTTGATCTTCTGTTTCAAACGCGATATTGGTAGTATTCTGCACTAATTCCAATAGTTTTTTGGATCCTACATATTGATCTTTCAATGGATTGCCTTCCAAGGTCGTTTCCTCAGCTTTCTCAGCAAGAGGTTTTAATTTAGCGAAGACAGCAGTCGAAGCGTCACGGTATTTCTTGATTTCGGTTGTTGCTTTTTCTCTTAATTCAACTAATTTTTGCCCTTTGTCTTCTTTCCAATCTTCAGCGGATTTATATGAATCTACCTCCTTATTGATTTCTTTGATGGCATCAAAGCTTTCATTCATCTGATCGATAAGCGGTTTGAATTCTTTGCTCAGTCCATCTGGATAAACAAGGGACTTTAGATTGTGGACAGTAGGAGGGAACATCATTATTGGTGGGATGCTCATGAAACCTTCTGGATTTTCCACCTTACCCTTTACGTATTTTTCGAAACTGTCAAAGTTATTGGCAAAGGTTTGGATGGCCGAGTTTTGGGAATTATCAACTTTAACAATGGAATTGTTAAAATTAATGATTTCACTAGCTTTGTTTTTGTCATCCTTCCCACCAAACAATCCGCCTATAGTACTTTCGGATTCACCTGATTTTGCTTTGTCAGTATTGTTACAGCTCGCCAACAAGGCCATGGCCAGAAGGCTTCCTATATATATGCTTTTGTAATTCATATTGATCTGTTTATTAAGTGAATAAATGTTTTATGTATAGTTTTTGTGATCGTTCAATCAGACTAGCTAATGAACTTGAATTTATTTTCAAAGAACGTACCGATGATAGGAAGAGGTTTCATTACTCCGTTCGAAGCGTTGATGGCACCAATGATCATCAAGACGATGTTGATCAATCCAATGTATCCAAGGGAATAAATTCCGGTTACCATCATTAGGATGTTCAAAATAATCGAAAGGAAGATACCAAATACGAAGATGCCTAGACCTTGCCTCAAATGGTACCTTAAAAAGTCATCTGCTTTCTCTTTTCCAGAAAAATAAGCGATTAACCAACCAATAAGTGTGATGTAAGCGACTACTGCTAATGTTTTGTTGTTCATGATGTTATTGTTTAATTTTTTACTTTATTGAGTGTACAATGGCGCTAATAATAAAAACTAGAAGGAAGCAGGCCGGTAAGGCATAAGTGAAAAACGGAGTTTTCGACCGTTTCCTTAATTCGATCGCTTCTAGTTTTATTTCGGGTTTAAATTCGCTCATTCTACGTTGTTGCTTGCAATGGACACAAACAGAATGAACTTCCTTCCAAAGCGGGAAGAGAGGAATCCAAAACACATGGAAATAATTTTGGTAAGCAATTAGGGCCAATGTGTCCTTCTGCTGGCAATAACTGCATGTGGAGGAACAAACCTGAGTTCCAATACGACTTTTTCTGACTCCGAATATGAAAAACATAGTTTCTATTTTTGTTATCCAAAGTTTTTCAATTTCAGGGACAGATACAATTAATTAGAATCTACAATGTTTATACGTCCGGTAAAAAAGCATCTACAAAATCTCTACAAGAATTTGTAAATTGCTGTTAATCAGCATCAAACTAGCGTGATTGTATATCTGAGCTAGTGCTTCATGACTGCTGTCTGCTGAAATTAGCTGCAATTTTTGCAAGGGGTAAATGAAAGGACCATTCCCACTCAGTGGTGAAGTAAATGTGGATTTTTAGTCACGATTGAGCATTTTTGAAAAAATAATTCTTTTATTATCAGGCTGTTTAAGGGAATAATGAAAAAAAAGTATTTTTAGATTGTGAATTGTTCTGAAAAAACCTACCTTTGCATCACTTCAAACAACGAAGGGTTCTCGATAAAAGAACAACGATTCCGTAGCTCAGCTGGTAGAGCAATACACTTTTAATGTATGGGTCCTGGGTTCGAATCCCAGCGGGATCACAAAAAAAGCCTCACAGAAATGTGAGGCTTTTTTTGTGCCCGCTTGGGATTCGAATAATTGCATGTTCCTGATTGGGTTGAGGGCATGGCGGACATGCACCGTAGGCACCCTTTACGGTTCGATCCGGAGAAGGTTCAGGGCAAGTGTCTGGGGGTTGTGGGGCTGAACCACTCCCAGCGGGATCAGACCAAGAGAATCTCCAAGGCATTGTACCCGCTTGGGATTCGAATAATTGCATGTTCCTGATTGGGTTGAGGGCATGGCGGACATGCACCGCAGGCACCCTTTACGGTTCGATCCGGAGAAGGTTCAGGACAAGTGTTTGTGGTTGTGGGGCTGAACCAACCCTAGCGGGATCAGTTCAAAAGAATCCCCAAGGCATTGTGCCTGTTGGGATTCGAATAATTGCATGTTCTGGGAAGAGCTGCGGGCATGGCGGACATGCACCGCAGGCACCCTTTGCGGTTCGACCCGGAGAAGGTTCAGGGAATGTGTTTGGTGTTGTGGGGCTGAACCAACCCTAGCGGGATCAGACCAAGCGAATCTCCAAGGCATTATGCCCGCTTGGATTCGAATAATTGCATGTTCCGGGTAGGGCTGTGGGCATCACAAAGAACTTTCTTCTCAATTTACAGCCTCTGATACTGCAAAACTATCTTCTAATAAGGTGTATTCTACTATTTTCATATTTTGAAGTTTAAAATGAATGAAAAATATAGAGGTTACATCCTTGTTTGTTCTCAACATTTTGCTAGTGAATTCACCTTTTATCATAGCTTCATCTTTATCAGCTAAAATCTTTTGTATTTCAGCTGATAAGGGTTCTGTCTCTGCCCAAAGGAGCTGGAAAAAGCTTTCAATCTCAGCTTTATTTTTTCTTACACCTAGCCATTTCAGTCTGTCTGTATCCCCTGGAACTTCCCATTTCACTTCTTCAGCAAATAGATTAACTAGATTATTAAAATCTCTTTCCTGCATATACCTGAGGAAATCCGTAATAAATTCTCCTATTTTATTCATCGTAACATTTTATTTAAGGTCTTCATTTGTAGGTATGCCATCAATCCCACCCAGGCAGCAACTGCTAAAATTATTATAGATCCGATCATACTAATAGTAGAAAACAATAAGGCTGTAACTACTATACTAACAGCGACCCAAGTTACATCGATTCCGATAATAAATTTAGTCCATGACTTGTCTTGAAGGTGTTTAAAGGCAGTCAGGAGGACAAAGAGGGAAAACACAACCAGAAAAACACCGGTTCCAATAATTGGGACAGTGTTATTCACCTTAAAAATTCCTGCTACTACTTTTGAATTAAGAGCAATCAATAATCCTGTCAATCCTGAACTGATAGCATTTATCAGTAAAACATTTTTAAGTACCATAATCTTTGAATTTGTTTCTACAAAGTTATCTGTCAGCTGTTAGTTGCTAATTACCATTTGGCGACAATGGCTTGTCATCTCATGCCAGTTTTTGGTCATATGATTGGTATATTTATACTTTTACACTATGAATTACAGAGAGATATTTTTACAGGCATTGCTGGTATTTTGTAAAGAGAGAGGCTTAGTTATTGAGAAACTGGCATCATTTGCTGGGTTAAAACTTCAAGACCTTCACACAAAGTCATCGCTTAGCATTTCAAACCAGCAGATGGAAGTCATTTGGAAAAACATAGTCCATCTCTCAAAAAATGAACTTTCTGGTTTCCATTTTGGGACTTCTATGCAAATTGCAGCATTGGGTATAGTCGGACAGGTCATACAGATGAGCAGTAATGTTAAAGATGCATTAAAACATGCATGTTCCATGGTTCATTTATTGACTGACTTTTATTCGCTAAATGTAATAGAAAAGGAAAATACCTTTAATATTAACTTCGAAAAAACAGGAGGTTATTCAGATACACCAACCGCTCAGGATCAGATGGGGGACTTTCTGTTGTCATTTGTACTATATGAGTTAAAAGGGTTGGTCTTAGAAAATCCTATCCCAATCTCTGCGAGTTTTCCAACATATAAAAAACAGCATGGGAAAGAATATGAAGCTATATTAGGTTGTCCTGTAAAAAAGAGTGAAAACTATATCTTGGAATTCAAGAAGGATTACCTTCACACTAAAATTCTAACGGCAAATTATGAAATTCAGAGCCTATTGATTGAAAAAATCAGCTTATTGCAAAATTCTCCTGCCATAAAAGGAAACCTTTCTAAAAGGATATTTAATTTCTTGATCGCAAATTCCTACCTGTTTTCTTTATCCATCGAGTCTGTTTCAGGTAATTTCAATGTAAGTGTAAGGACACTTCAAAGGAGACTCAAACAAGAAGGGATCTCTTATATTCAAATTGTCGAAGAGGTAAGAAAATCATTGGCCATTCATTATATGTGCAATAGTACGTCTTCTGTCAAGGAAATCTCAGCGGTTTTAGGATATGCAGAACCGAGTGGTTTTGTCAGAGCATTTAAAAAATGGACAGGAAAAACCCCAACAACTTTCAGGAAAAGCAATAACTGACCATATAATACCCATTCGGGATGCATACTAAAGCATACTTAAAACTCCTCAGAATAACATTCCTTAAAATCGATATCTTTTTCTGTATTAATCTGTTAAACAATACTTAACTTTGTTAGTGAATACTAACTAACATAAGGTTTGTAGATATGAAGATTGAAGGATATACGGATAGACAAATTGAAATCATTGAAGCTGCTACTAGGAGAATTGACCGGTATGGCATACAGAATTTGACCATTAAGAATCTGGCTGCAGATATCAAAGTAACTGAACCTGCCTTGTATAGGCATTTTAAGAGTAAGAATGATATTCTCATGAGCCTGCTTAATTATTTCATTGCCAGAATGGAAAAAAGGATCTCAAGCCTCTCTGTCAATAGTCAGAAGAGTCCTTCTGAGAATTTAATTGACCTGTTCAATTTCCAGTTCAAGACTTTTACTGAAAGACCGGCAGTTGTGAGTGTGATATTTGCTGAGAATATCTTTCATTTTGATGAAGGCCTAAGTATAAAGGTTGCTCAAATTTTGGACTTGATGCAGGGCTACGTAGAACAGAATATCCTGAATGGTCAATCCAACGGTGATTTCAATACGGAGATACATTCATCAACCTTAGCGACTATATTATTGGGTGGTATTCGACTAACAGTTCTTAAATGGAAGCTGTCTGGTAATAAGACAGATCTAATCAAGGATGGTAGGGCTGTGGTCAATGGAGTACTGAAAATGATTAAAACAAAATAAACAGAATATGAAAAAATTAATGCTATTGGGGATTAGCAGCATCTTATTATGGAGCTGCCATCAAAATTCAGAACATTCACACAATCACGACGCAGAAAACCATGCAGAACATCAGCATAATCATGCTGATGGTGCTTTGGAATTGAACAATGGAAAGAAATGGACGATGAATGAAGAAATGAAACCTTTTGTTTTGAAGGGGGTGGACTTGATTCAGATTTATGTACAGGAAAAACAAACCGATAATCTGCGACTTGCAAAAGAATTAAAAGAACAGAATGATCAGCTCATAAAAAGCTGTACCATGGATGGGAAAGGACACGATGAATTGCATAAATGGTTACATCCTCATATGGAATTGGTCAAGGAGTTAGAAGCCGAGAAAAATCCTGAAAAGGTGAATGTCATCATTGCCAAGCTTCATGACTCCTATATGGAATTCAGTAAATTTTTTAACTAGGCCAATCCCATTATCATGAGTATGCAACGAAATTTTACCGTTTTCCATCGCCTGTTACATTGGATTATGGCTTTTGCAATGCCCGTTCTTTTCATAACAGGTTTTCTTAGGATGTACTGGATGGGCAAAAATAACATAATCCCTGTTTTAGAAAAGCAAGTTTCAGGCATTTCAAAAGAGCAGGTTTCTGAGGTTGTGAAGGGTATCCGTGAACCTATGTGGGAATGGCATGAGCTTTTTGCACATATTATGATTTTTTCTTTTCTAGCTAGGATTATCTATATGCTCGTTAAGGGGATCAGGTTTCCCAATCCATTCCTGAAGGTTCAGTCCTTAAAGGAGCGCTTACAAGGACTTACCTATGTCTATTTCTATCTTTTTGTAATGATCTCAGCAGCAACTGGAATCTGTATAGAAAAAGGCTTTTTTAGTCAATGGAAAGAAAGCATAGAAAGTGTCCATAAATGGGGACTTTACTGGTTTCCTATATTTGTGGTACTCCACTTGCTGGGAGTTTTTATCGCCGAAACTACAGACAAAAAAGGGATTACATCTAAAATGATAGGAGGGGATAAAGAGGAGAAATCTTAATATAAATGATTCAGAAAATGAGAGCTTTTGTGGTTTAAAAAACTATAGAAGCTCTTTTTTTTGACTAAACTTTATTTTACTCTGTAGGTCAGGACTGTCCAGTTTGATGAAGCATTGATTGAGTGCATTTTTTAAAAACTCACCACGAATTACCTTCTCCTTGATTTTCAAAACGTTTGTTCTGATTTCTTCATATTCAGTGAGCGTAATATCGTCTAAAATTTGCTCAATGTCCTTTAAGCTTTTTATCGTACGGCCAAGATTATGCTCTTGAACAAATTTTGCCATGGCCGATTCTTCCCAGACGATGACGGGCAGACCTTGAGATAAGTATAATGATATCTTATGGGGGGTGGAATATTTTAAATATTGACCAGCCAGACCGGTACAGGTTTTTGTACTGTCTCCTTCCCAAACCAATCCAAATGAAATGCCACTGACGTCCATGGTTGGATCACTAGGGTCGAATACACCTAAATATTCCATATTCTTATGCAATTCCACTGGTTCTAAATGTATGCCATACAGCTTCGTTTTGAACTTAGGCTTCCATTTATAGATGAAGGCTGCTTTTTCTGGGGTTAAGTTCCCCCCGAAAACAATATTCTTTTCCAATATCGCTGTTCCAACACCTGAAGGTTGATGGTTTGGATCGAGCCTGAAATCAAATAATTCTAAATCTACGACCTTATCAGCTGCGATATGATTGCTTATTAGCCATTTGGACATTTCCGCATTCTGCGAAATCAATACATCTGCAAAATCTAAATATTTAATCTCTAGCTCTGGGTCGATTTGCCCAATTCGCCTGATGGAATCTAAATCGATTATCATCATGATGATCCTCAAACCTTTATTAAGTTTTGCCTTATATAGGCTAGAATAGACGGCTTTAGCCACTTCAAACAAGCTTTCAAAGGGAATCAGGACCATGATCACGTCATTAGAGTCCAATTCTCCTATATATTTTTTGAAGGCAAGGTAATTGGCATAATTTGCATATCGTCTAGAAATTATCCTTTTCAACCTGTATTTGGAATCTTTTAACGTGATCTTATAAAATTCATAGATATTGGAATCAGATAGGTCTGACTTGATGGTTTCAAAAACATCGTATCTTGCTTTAAAACCAGCATGAAAATCTTTATAATATAAATCATTGATAATGTGGAAATTCATATGTCAATCTATCAATAAAATGAATTTTAATAATTGTCGCCTCAAACCTTACACTTTACAATATTGTTAAATTTTTCTCGGTATTTAAAATTATATTAAAAATTCTCTTATTATTAAAAATACTTGGATATCAAGCCTTTGAGATAATTGTGTGTTAATTTTAAATAAATTCTCCCCATTCAAAGCCTAGATGAATTCTTGAACTGCTATATTTTTCAAACAAATTTGCTTTCCAATCATTTAATGGATATAAAATATACATGACACAATGAAAAAACTATTTATACCAATCATCTTGAATGCACTGCTACTTGCTTCCTGTAGCAATAATGCCGGTTCGAAGCAAGATGGGAATGCTATCAATGACAGCATAATCGAAAAGTCTGAAGCAAACAGGGAACTTGTTCCATTTGTATTAGGCGAAAATTATTTTGTAAAAAACACCGTCTCAGAGGATAAAAATGGAGCCCACAAAATTGAAACTCAAGAAGCTTTTGATGAATTCTTTTCGCCAGCAGCAACTATGGGTGATTCTGGAATGCCCAGTAATATCGATTTTGATAAGCAGTTTGTTATTGCGATCATTTCAACGAGCTCGGATTTAAAACCTAGCATTGATTCCATTTCTTTGAATAAAGAAGGAGCAGAGTTATTGCTGAAATATAAAGAGTCTTTCGGCGAAAAACAGAGTTTTACCATGCGTCCTATGGCCATATTAATCGTTGACAAGAAATTTGATGGCGTATTGAAGCCTGAGGTAATGAGTACGTTATAAGACCTAAACATATTCAACCATAGCTGAATACCTATTTAAAAGCTTTCTATAAATAAAAAAGAGGCTCCTTTGAAAATACTTTTCAAGGAGCCTCTTTTTTTTGATATTTTCTTGGAAATATGAAAAGAATATTCTCTATATTTATGATATCAAAATAATATCATAATAAATCATAATTATGGAAAAGATCATTAAACCAACATCAGGCTATTTAGCATTAGGGATATTGTTTTTAAGCCTTCTAGGAATTATTTTCTCATTTATTCAGATAGGCTCACATGGGCAGATTGGATATGTACCAGTCTTGGTGATCCTGTTCATTGTTTTTATAGTAATCGTGAAAGGGTTGATCATTGTCAATCCAAACCATTCCCGTGTTTTGAATCTATTTGGTAAATATGTTGGCACCATCAAGGCAAATGGTCTGTTTTTTATCAATCCATTCTATACGGCGCAGAAAATTAGCCTTAGATCAGAAAACTTACAGGGCCAGACCTTGAAGGTGAACGATAAATTGGGTAATCCAATTGAGATTGCGGCAGTAATCGTTTGGAAAATTGGTGATACCTACAAGGCGGCTTATGAGGTACAGAGCTATATGGACTACGTGAGGGTTCAGAGCGAAGCTGCTGTACGACATCTTGCCGTAAGTTTTGCCTATGATAGTTTTGAGGATGAGAATGCTGACCTAACCTTGAGAGATGGGGGTGAAGATGTCAATAAAATCTTGGAATCCGAGCTGTCAGCACGTCTATCCAAAGCTGGGGTAGTGGTAGAAGAGGCTAGGATTACGCATCTGGCCTATGCACCAGAAATTGCAGGGGCAATGTTGCAGCGTCAACAGGCTTCAGCAATTGTAGCTGCCAGAGCAAAAATCGTTGAAGGTGCTGTCGGTATGGTTGAAATGGCACTCCAAAAGCTATCGGACAAGAATATTGTGGAATTGGACGATGAGCGAAAAGCTGCGATGGTCAGTAATTTGATGGTGGTTCTCTGTGGAGAGAAGGCCGCACAACCTATTGTAAATGCAGGAACCCTTTATAATTAATTTAAGAAGGAGTAATTCCGGATAGTTAAGAAAGATTTATGAAAAAGAGTTTTGTGATCAGGGTAGATGAAGAAACCTTTAAGCTATTGGAAGCCTGGGCTCAGGATGAATTTAGGAGCGTTAATGGACAGATAGAATTTCTGATCCATCAAGGTTTGCAGAAATCTGGCCGAATGAAAAAAACAAAAGCAAAAAACACAAATGGATCAGTTGATGAAAGCAACTGATCCATTTCACATATTTTTAGTCCCTCCGGATATATTCTCTGTCATCATCCGACATTTCATCATCATTCCCTAAAAACAATTGATCTTCGGTAGGATTCACCGTATTGGTAATCCCATATTCCTTTGGGTGCTTGTTCTTTCTTCTAAATAGAATAGCACCGACAATGACCCCTAGAAGAAAAAATATCCCTAGAATAATCAATTTCGAAGTGCGGATGTCCCCAAATAGCCAAAATGAAGCTTCCTCTTTATTGTTGAAAAGGACAATGGCTAATAAGGCCAATAATACGGCGATTACAATGGTCTTTGGTTTCATATCGATAATATTAAAGGACAAAACTATAAAAATAAGCTAGGATTTCAATTTTTAGTAACAATATGCTTGCTCTAAATCTTCAAGTGATAGACTTTATTAAAATTTATCGTAATTTTATTTAGTTTCCTAATATTAAAAGTTTGAGATAGTTTTTACTGGCAGTTAGGTTCTAAGCTGCAATTTTTTAGCCATTTTGGTTTTTATAAATTCTGTTAATGAACTTTTTGGCACGTTTTAGGTTAATACAGTAGAATAATCTTGAGTATATTGACGTTAAATTATTATAAACTAAATACTAAACAAAGGGAATATTGATAAAGGATTTTATTGGGAATACACCGTTAAGAAGGGAGGATTTTTTATCCAAGAAATATGGAACAAACATCTTAATCAAGGAGGAGTTCTATAATCCTGGAAAATCATCTAAAGATAGGGCCGCATGGTTTATGGTTGAAGATGCCATTAAGCGCAATAAAATTGTTGAGGGAGGCACATTTGTCGAAGCAAGTAGTGGTAATACCGGTATTAGCATCGCTCTGATCGCAAAAGAGCTTGGCTATAGGTCGAAGATATTTGTTTCTGCCAGTTGTTCTGATGAAAAGATTAAATTATTGGAGAGCTATGGTGCAGAAATTGAACGATGCGATAATTCCAATGGTTTGCATGTTTTCAATTCCACTCAATATCTTGCACAGGCTTTTTGTTCCAACAATCCCAATACCTATTTTACGAACCAATACTATAACTCAAACAACATCAAAGCACATTATATTACAACAGGACCGGAGATTTGGCTGCAGACAAATACTGCAGTCACCCATGTTTTGGTAGGTGTTGGTACAGGTGGTTCCATTTCAGGAATTGGAAGGTATTTAAAGGAGCGTAATCCCGCGATCAAGATCTGGGGGGTTGAACCAAAGAATTCCGTCTATCATCTGTTTATGGACAATAAACCAATCCCTGAGGAAGAAGTCCGTTTTGATGCCATAGAAGGTATTGGCCGGACATTTATTCCAGGAGCATTTGACAAACAAGTAGTCGATCATATCTTTCAAATCGGAAAAGATAAATCAGAAGCCATCGCCCATCAATATCTGGAGGAATGTGGTGATTTATTGGGGTTTTCAAGTGCAGCGGTCTTGGCCACTTTGGATGAGAACATTGAAAGAATGAATTTAAAAGAAACGGATCAAGTGGTCTTGTTTTTTCCAGACCATGGTACTCGCTATATTAACAAGTTATATCAGGATTTTTATCCTCAACCTAAGGTAAAGGAAAACTATAATGCATCAATATAATGATATCGCAATTCCAATAGCTTGGCCCGACCAAACGGCGAGGGGTGATGAGTTATGGATGGCCATATTAAAGAAATTAGGGATAGTAAAGAACCTTAATTTCAAGGTAGGGCATGCAGCAATAGTTTTAATTGAAAGAAAGTCTGGAGATCTCAGGTATTTTGACTTTGGACGTTATATCGTTCCTCGAGGATTTGGAAGAGCGCGATCCAGTGAGTTTGATCCAAGGTTGGAGTTGCACAGTAAAGCTACCTTTTCGGAAGACAATCAATTGATGAATTTTGAAGAGATCCTCATCGAATTGTCCAAAAAAGAATCTGCTACCCATGGGGCAGGCCGGTTGTTATGTTCAATCGCCGAAAATGTTTCCTTTCGGAAAGGAGTAGAATATGCCGAATCCCTGGTAGATAAGGGACCTATTTTGTACGGAGCCATCGCTCCGAATAATAACAGTTGTTCACGGTATGTAGCCCAGATCTTGGTCAATGCGATGGAAAAGAATGATCCGCGCTGTAATAAAATCTTTTTTCCGGAATGCCTGAAGGCAAGTCCTACCAGCAATGTTGTCAATGCTGTTGATGATAATGAGATCTATTGTTTCCACAATGGCGTTTTGGAAAAGAAAAGGATGGGACGTTGGGAGTCATTAAAATTCCAGGTCGATCTCTTGAAACCTAATTTCTTGAAATCAAGGTCGCATGAAGTTCCTGATGATCTTTTATTGGGTTTTATCGAAGAACCTAAAAGGCCAAAGGACCTTCCGAACAAGGCAGAGTGGCTTGGTGGATTGGGTGAAGGTTGTTGGTATTCCATTTCAGCAAATCTAGATGAAGCTGAAATAAGTAAGTTCAACCATAAAGGAGAGGTTGAATACTCCGTAATCGGAACTACAGATGCTGCATACAGTGATTTACATGATTTTAAGTTTAGTTATCATGTTCACCATAAAAAGCATCTCGTTAAACAGAATGATAAGGAAATGGTGTTTAAGACACTAGATATTAATAATTTAAATTTAAAACAATCTATCTAAAAAAGTATAATAAGAAATGGAATTAAAAATTTTAAAAGCAAAAATTCATACCGTAAAAGTAACAGAGGCAAATGTGAGCTATAATGGTTCTATCACCATTGATGCAGATTTATTGGATGCTGCTGGTATTGTAAAATATGAGCAGGTATATATCAATAATGCTGTAAATGGTAGTCGTATCATGACTTATGTCCTTCCTGGCAAGAGAGGAAGTGGCGAAGTATGTATGAATGGTGGTGCAGCATTACATGCTAAAGTAGGCGACACTGTACACATTCTTTCTTTTGTGAACTTAAGTCCTGAAGAGGCAGAAACCTATCAACCGACTTTGGTCTTTACGGAAGGTAATAATGAAATTAAATCTGTAGAGAAATATAACTACTAAGATTTAACCATACAATTTATTAGGCTGTCTACATTTTGTAGATGGCCTTTTTTATTGGTTATTGCTGATATTCGTGATATTTGTATGGCGAGAGGCTGGCGCTTTTCATACATTGTCAATTTTTGTCATTCTATGATTTAGCTAATATAATGCTCGCCTTAAATATTGTTTTTTTATATAATTATTGCATCCTGATGCTTGCAGGATGAAACTTTAAGCATTAAGTTTAAAAAATCACTGAAATCAGTGAAGGATATGTGTTTTTAAGTTGATAATTTCGAAGACTTAAAATTTGGATTGCTAATACTATTAATATGTTGAAAATGATCAGGAAAATCGGGTTACTTGTTATTAGTTCTATTTTTTGTTTATTGCTGAGTTCTTGTTTTGATGTTGTGGAAGAGATCAACATGAAAAGTAATGGCAGTGGATCTATCGTAGGGACACTGAACATGAGCAAGAGCCGTACAAAGGTATCATCCCTAATGAAGTTGGATAAGATAGATGGGTTCAAGATCCCAAATCAGGCTGAGATCAGAAAAGAAGTGGCTACCATCGTTCAGTTATTAAAGAATACCAAAGGGATCAGTAACGTAGATTATAAGCTTGATTTTAATAATTATATAGCGAGTGTGTCCTGTGATTTCCAAAATGTGCAGGCCTTAAATTCCTATACAGAAACACTCTCTAAACATTTCAAGACCAAATTAAACACTTACTCGAGCTATAGTTTTAATCCAAGTAATAAAACCTTTGTGCGTAACTATAAGTATAGTACCGAGGCAAAAAAAGAGTTTGACAAACTAAAGCCTGAAAATCAAAAATCATTCGATCAGGCATTTTACACCAGTATTTATCGTTTTCAAAATCCTGTCATCAAACAGGACAATACGAGCGGTAAGGTTTCAGGCAACAAGCAAGCTGTGATGGTCAAGGTTTCCGTTCCTAGCTTAATTAATGGTAAAGCCAACCTATCTAACAATATTGTCCTTAAATAATTTAAGAATATCTAATAAAACATATATGAATAACTTGAAACTTGCCATCGCCTTATTGGCAGTAAGTCTGGGAGGGAATGTATATTCGCAAGATCTCTTGTCAAAGGTTCCTGCTGAATCTAAAGTGGTGGTCGCATTGAATGGAAAAGGATTTTTCAAACATGCGAGTGCCCAACAATTGAACGAAATCTTGAAAAGAGCTGGTCTGTTTAAAAAAATTGCAGAAGACAACAGTAAATTTCAATCTGAAAATATCGAAGAGTTAGGAATCGATATCAATGCAAAATCTTATTTGTATACCAATGTCAATGATAGCATGCAGTTCTTCGGAGCTATGATGCCATTAAAAAATAAGGCTCAATTTGAATCGATCTTTCCTGAAGAGTATACTATCGATGTACAGGGTGACCTAAATACCATCTATAGTGAAGATAGGACACTCCGTATCAGTTGGAATCAAAATACCATTTTTCTTTTAGCTGGTGTGCCCATGGACAACTATTTCAGCCGTGAGGACATCAAACAGAAATTTGGCCTTTTGGAATTGCCCGAGTATGATTACGCGGCGGAAGACTATGACTATGATTATGATGGAGTGGATTCAGTAGCAGTGGCAGCTGATAGCACCTTGGATTGGGAAGCTTGGGCAGAAGCTGCGGACACTGTGTATCAAATTGAGGAAGAAGCTCCAGTAGAAAGAGATACATCAGATCTGTATAGTTTGCCATTGCCTCCCGAAAAAGTGGCTCAACCTGGGGAAGAAGGTTATATCGCTCCACCGATGGTACCGGATGAGTTTACTTACGTGGATTCCGTTTTAGAAAAGGATGAATATCAAGACGATTATTATCTAAAATACAGCGAGACATCGAATCATAATGACTCCATTAAGAATATTTTTGCCAACCAAGAAGTCAATAACCTAATGGATCGAATTATTGCCGGAAATATTAAAAGCTATAAATCGAAAAAGATGACTTCTATGAAAGATAATGAACTGCTTAGAATTGAAATAGGTTCATTAGACAGCTTAATGCATTTTTATTACCCTAGAAACCTTCTTTATGGTTATATGAGCGGACAGCCAGCTTTTGACTATGGATACGAAAGCATCAACAGTACTGTTGTTGTTGACGGAAATAGGATGAAGATCCTTGGTGATGTCAGCTTTGATAAGGAGATGACAAGGTACTATAAGGAAATGTACAATAAAAAAATCAATCCTAAGTTTGTAAACTACTTAAATGACGATGCTTTAGGATTCCTTTCGATCAACCTTAATACCGAAGCTTACTTGAAGCACATGCCTAGGATCGTACAGCGCGTTTATGGTGGTATGGATGGTAAAGTTGAGAAGATCATTGATCTGTTTACCACAAGTATGGAGATTATTGTTGATGAAAAAGCAGTTGCCAAAGTATTTAAAGGAGATAACCTGTTTATCTTGAATGGAATTACCCAAAAAGAAGTGAAATATATTGACTATGAATATGATGATGATTACAATTATCAAGAGATAGAAAAAACCAAAATGGAGAAAATCCCGAACTACCTGTGGATGTTCTCTTCCGATGATACTCGCATATTTGAAAAAATCTTTGCTATTTTAGAGATTGAGAACAATATGGTAAACCATGATGGAATCTATGAGATTGTTGGCGGAAAGGTTGATGAATTTGCTCCATACATCCTGATCCAGCAAGGGATTGTTTTCTTGGGCAATGATTTAGAGCAGATGAAACAGATCAAGGATAAAACCTTTAAAGGAAACCCAGGAAGATTTGCTGCAATCGCCAAGAAAAATAAATTCTCCATGTTGTTCAACACTAAAAAGGTTCCAAGTATGGTCGATGATCTAGATCTTCCGGTACATCGTTCGATGGAGAGTGAATTGAAAGGTCTGTCCGAATATGGTGATATCTATATGATCAGCAATGGATTGAAAGGCAAGAATTTTACATGGGAAGCCGGTGTGGATTTTCCTAAGACCGGAAAAAATGCTTTAGATTTCTTGCTCAATTCTATGGACCGTGTCAGTAAATCGTTAAATGATTAACCTATGGGTTGGATAAAAAAAACAATAGTATTTATATTAGGACTTATAGCCGTATTGGCTATAAGTTTTTTTGTTTTTAAGTATTATAGATCTTCAAAAGCAGAAAACATTAAAATCCCTGAAAATTCAGTTTCAGTAATTCGATTGGATGTGGATGGTCTTCTCTTGAAGATGCTCAAGAATTCCCTTTCCAATTATTCGGAATATTACGGCTCCAAACAGGATACCAGTACAATAGGGGGTAAAGCCAAGTTGTGGAATATAGGAGTACACATACCTGGTAAATTATATATGTTTAGTTTAAGTGATACTTCACATCATTACTATGCAGTTTTGGAAGTAACGGATAGGGCAGATATCCAAAATTTTCTAAAAGGTCAATTAGGATTAAGCCAAGATTCCGTTTTCCAAGGTTTGGAAAAAGGGCAGGAGCTATATTCCAAAAAGCATGTACAGGCTCTCTTTGATGATCAAAGATTGATATTATCATTAGGAAAAGACCAGCAAGCTGAAACCATGTTAACATTGTTGAAATCCGACCAAGGTGAGTGGGTTTATGCCAATGAGTTTGGCAAAACGCTGAAGGAGATCCAAGATACTGATATGAGCTTTGTGGACAAGAAAGACAATTGGGCTACTGTTAATTTTCAAAATGGAAGATTTGATATTGATGCCTTTGTAAAATCCTCTTTATTGGGTTTTCCATCAAAGCCTGTCCAAGCCGTGATACCTGAAGACAACGTGCTTTATATGGCCTTAAACTCTGATCTTTCCCTTATTTTGAAGGATAAAAAAGCCGAACTGGAAAAATTAAAACTACCGGTCGATAGTATCTATAAGTATGTTGGGAATTTTGCAACAATTGAATTGAAGGATAAAGAAGTGCTGGAGTCTGATACCATCATTACCTATGATTATGATGATAATTTTGAGATGACCGAGAAAAAGGAAATCAATCAGGTTGAAGTTCCTTCATTAACCTTTCAAGTTATGGCCTCCCCACATTTATTAGGATATCTTCCAGAAAAGATGTTCTATAAGTTTGGCAAGGACTTTCATAATGGTTTGATAAGATTGAGTACAGATCCTGCAGCATTTGGCCAAAATATTGATCTGCAGCCATCACCTAATGTATTTATATTGAGCTACCAGAAAAAACCTGTTTCGGCGAAATACTTAGGCTGGTTACCGAATTATGATAAAATCTTAAAAGGGGATCTGAACGGTATCGCTGAGGGATCAAATAGCCTACGTTTAAAGGGTGGATTTGCATTTGAAAACTCTGCGATAAATTCTTTTTATCAAATTATTGGGTCTAAGTAAAGTGTTGATACTCAATGTTCAAACAATTAATTATTAATGCTTTATTAAAAATTTAAACTTTTGGCTTAGATTTTGGTCATATATAGCGAACAACATGAATATAGTATGAAAAGATTTTTGGGATTATTATTAGTAGCATTTATGGCATTTAGTGTATCAGCATGTTATACACACCATCATCATCCGCATGGAATGCCTCCAGGACAGGCTAAGAAGAAATACGGTGGTAAATCCGCAAAACGTTATGCACCTGGTCAACAAAAGAAAAAATACAAAGGTAATAAAGGCAGACATAATCATCCTGGACATAGGGTAGATGTATTGTGGCAATATTAACCAATAGGAATTAGTATCGGAAATTTAGCATTTCCGTTAAAAATAGGATTCTTCAAGCCCTTCTTAAATATATGAGGGGCTTTTTCTTTGCCATTGAATTAATTGCATTGGTGAATATTCTATCCGATTATTGGGAATTCAAACTGTTCTTGCATCCCATTCCAACGATATATTCCGCTAAAAAGGTACTTTTGAATAGGAAATAAATGGATTGAAATATGGGTTTTACTCGAGACTTATTCGAGGCATATTCGAGAATAGATTTGCTTGTATTGCGAAAATTCGGAATGTGTCTCGAATGAGGTCAATATTAAATCCATTTAGACTGCTCTTTCAAAAAAAATATGATGAAAGATCCTCAATAGCAAATGTCCCTTTAATAATTAGGATAGATTAGGTAATTGATCAGTTGGCTCCGGTTAATTGAAAGCCATGCGGTCTAAATACTAAATACTTGCTACTAAATACTGACAATAAAAAAATCCCCGTTATCATTTGATAACGGGGATTTTTTTATTGTTAAATGCTTACTCAGCGATAACTTCGAAAGGGATTTGTACTTTTACTTCCTTGTGTAAGTTCAAGTTAGCGATGTACTCACCTAATTGCTTAGGTTCAGTTTCGAAAGTGATACGACGGCGGTCAACTTCATAACCTTGCGCTTTAAGAGCGTCAGCGATTTGAATACTGTTAACTTTTCCGAAGATCTTGCCAGACTCACCAGCTTTAGCACCAATAGTTAATTTTACTGATTCTAATTTACCAGCTAATTCAGTAGCATCTTTTTTGATTTTCTCTTGTTTGAACTGAGCTTGTTTGATATTCTCAGCTAACACTTTCTTTGCAGAAGGCGTCGCCATTACTGCAAATCCTTGAGGAATTAAGTAGTTACGGCCGAAACCTGGTTTTACTACTACGATATCGTCTTTCTCTCCAAGGTGTTTAACATCTTGTTTTAATATAACTTCCATTATCGTATCCTCCTTATTTTAATGAATCAGTTACGTAAGGCATAAGTCCGATAATACGCGCACGTTTAACGGCTTGAGCAACTTTACGTTGAAATTTCAGTGATGTTCCAGTTAATCGACGAGGTAAGATTTTACCTTGATCATTTACGAACTTCAAAAGGAAGTTAGCGTCTTTGTAGTCGATGTATTTAATACCGTTCTTTTTGAAGCGACAGTATTTTTTACGGTTGTCCTCTACTTTAGGAGCAGTCACGTATTGGATGTTTTCGTTTGCCATTAGTTTGCTACCTCCTCAGTTTTAGTTTCTGCCTTTTTGTTGAATGCACCGCTACGTTTTTTCTCGTTGTAAGCCACTGCGTGCTTATCTAGAGAGATTGTTAAGAAACGCATCACGCGCTCATCACGTTTGTATTCAACCTCTAATTTTTTGATTAATTCACCTGGAGCCTTGAATTCAGTTAAGTGATAGAATCCAGTTGTTTTTTTCTGGATCGGATACGCTAATTTTCTCAAACCCCAATTATCTTCAGCGATAATTTCGGCTCCGCCTTCTGTCAAGATGTCTTTGAATTTTGCGATTGCTTCTTTCGCAGCATCTTCTGAAAGCAACGGGGTAAGAATGATTACAGATTCGTACTGTTGCATTTTGTAAATAATTATGTTTATTAATTTCTATCCGTAATTATGTTAACGGAAGTGCAAAGATAGAAAAATCAATTGATTATTAAAAAAATGCTGAATTATTTTTTGTGTGGATATTTGGTAATCAATCCCTTCCAAAGCATTGTAGTCAGATGCTTACAGATAACTCTAAATTCTTGCCCAATCCCGAATCATCTTTATGGAATATTTTCATCTTTGCGCCTGAACAAACTATTAAAGAATTAATTTGGATTATATTATCAGGCTGCCCTTTTGGGCTAGGATTTTAGTCGCGGTGACTGTGGGATTGCTAATCGGATTTGTGATGTTTGAATTGATCTATTTGGGGTTAATGGGGGGGTAGATTTGAGTATTGAGATATGAGTATTCAGATTTGAGATGTGAGATATGAGTATTTAGATATCAAGCGCAAGAAAGATATGGGTATTAAGATAATAAGTGGGAAATGGATATAGAGATTTGAGATTTAATGCGGAATTAGTTTTCCGGTTAATATCTCAAATCTCATATCTCAAATCTCAATACTATTTTAAATTCGCCAATGCTTCTTTGATTCTGCGAAGGGCTTCTTTTAAGTTTTCGTCAGAAGCAGCATAGGAAAGGCGGATATAATTGTTGTTACCGAAAGAGTCTCCACCAACAGTAGCAACATGACCGTAGTTCAATAAGTATAAAGCAAGGTCTGCTGAGTTATTGATTACATTTCCTTCAGGATCTTTTTTACCAAAGAAAGAGCTGATCTCTGGGAAGAAATAGAATGCTCCATCAGGTAAGTTTGTTTTCACACCTGGGATATCATTCAAAAGGTCATATACCAATTGACGACGACGCGCAAATGCTTCTTTCATTTCCAGGACACTTTCCAATCCTTGCTCATATGCAGCAATACCAGCACGTTGAGAGATAGAACATGTACCTGAAGTCGTTTGTCCTTGCATTTTTTCGTTTGCAGCAGCGATTTCTTTGTTCGCAGCGATGTAGCCAAGGCGCCATCCCGTCATCGCAAATGCTTTTGAAAAACCATTGATAATGATTACACGGTCCTTAATGGATGGGAATTGTGCGATAGACTCGTGCTTGTCTACGAAATTGATATGCTCATAGATCTCATCAGAGATGATATAGATCTGTGGATGTTTTTCAAATACCTTTACCAAGGCTTCCAATTCAGCTTTTGAATATACGGAACCTGTAGGGTTACAAGGCGAGGAGAACATGAAGACTTTTGATTTTGGAGTAATCGCAGCTTCTAATTGTTCTGGAGTGATCTTGAAATCGGATTCGATCGTCGTATCAATGTAAACTGATTTTCCTTCGGCCAATACCACCATTTCCGAATAGGAAACCCAATATGGGGTAGGGATGATCACTTCTTCACCTGGATTTACAAGGGTTAGCAATACATTGGAAAGGGATTGCTTGGCACCTGTGGAAACCACGATATTAGAGATATCATAATCTAAACCGTTTTCATTTTTTAATTTATTTACGATCGCTTGGCGAAGTTCAGGATAACCAGAAACAGGGGAGTAACGGGTCCAGTTTTCATCCAATGCCTTCTTGGCAGCATCTTTTACATGCTCAGGCGTATTGAAATCAGGTTCACCTACACTCAAACTAATTACATTAATGCCCTTAGCCGCCAGTTCACGGCCCAATTTGGTCATCTTTAATGTTGCTGACTCGGATAGATTGTTTATTCTATCGGATAATATGGATGTTGTACTCATGATATTGCAAATATATTATATACAATTTATTATCGATGAGAAAAATGTAACAAAATCTCTATAAAAATGATACTTTCTAAATAGATGGATTGGAATAGGTGTTTATGAAATTAATTATAGCTTTGTATGCAAAATTTGGGTTTTAGATGAAGTTAAAATTTGATGGGTTTATTATAGCCTTGATTTTCATGATATTCCTTGCCTACATTTATCCCGATGTTGCAGGTTATTTAGACGGCAAGTTTTTAAATGCTTTGATCAGTGTTGGTGTCGCGTTGGTATTCTTCTTTTATGGGTTGAAACTGAGTTTCAATGAAATCAAGGACGGAATGAAGAATTGGAAACTTCATTTGTCTGTTCAGCTCTTCACCTTTGGTCTTTTCCCGTTGCTTGTATTATTGTTCCGCCCATTGGTGCATACTGAAACACAGGAGCAATTTTGGCTATCCTTTTATTTCTTGGCCGCATTACCTTCTACCGTAACCTCTTCGGTAGTGATGGTTTCCATTGCAAAAGGAAATGTTCCTGCTGCCATATTTAATGCTTCCATTTCTGGGTTGATCGGTGTTGCCATTACTCCATTACTGATGCACTTCTTTTTGGAAGTTGGTGAAGTCAATGTCTTCGGGGAATTATATATAGGTCTTTTATTTGAAGTTCTCCTTCCTGTAATACTGGGCTTACTAATACAACCATATTGGGGGAAATGGGCCCATAAGTATGGGAAAGCTTTATCCAATTTTGATAAAGGAGTCGTTCTGCTGATCGTATATAGCAGTTTCTCGGAATCTTTTATGAATGATATTTTCAATACCATAGGTACAGATTATTTAGCTAGTTTATTTGTCGCTGTTATTGCCCTGTTCTTTACGGTTTATCTGATTATTTTATTGTTCGTACGTTATGTGTTGAAGTTCAATCGCGAGGATAGGATTTCTGCATTGTTCTGTGGGTCAAAGAAATCGCTTACACATGGTAGTGTATTCTCTAAATTTTTGTTTGCCAATAACCCTAAATTAGGGCTGTACATATTACCATTGATGATTTATCATGCCTTTCAGATTTTTGTAATGACCATTATAGCGCAACGCTTGGGAAATCAGAAAGATGAGGGTATATTAACAAAAAAGTAACATTTATTGTTTCTTAATTAATTATTTTTGCGGTTCAAATTTAGTGTTATGAATAGGCAAATGAGATTGGTTTTGTTATCCTTGGTTACCGGTATCGTATTGATGCTTATCAAGTTTGTGGCCTATTTTATCACCGAGTCTAACGCCATTTTTTCTGATGCCGCTGAAAGTATTGTCAATATTGTCGCTTCTGGCTTTGCCTATTACAGTATTTACCTTGCTGCCCAACCTAAAGACGAAAACCATCCCTATGGGCACGGAAAAGTAGAATTCTTCTCTGTGTTTGTTGAAGGGGGAATGATATTCATCGCTGGTAGCATTATCCTCATTAAATCCATCTATGCCGTTTTCTCACCTCAACCTATAAGTAATGTAGAAGAGGGTATGTACTTGATATTAGCGACTTCCCTGATTAACTATGGGGTTGGATTCTATCTGATGAAAAGGGGGAAAGCTCTACGTTCACTGACCATTGAAGCTGATGGAAAGCATTTACAGGTGGATGCATACAGTTCAATAGGCTTGATTGCAGGACTCCTATTAATGAAACTTACCGGCTTGGCCTGGATTGACCTAGCCCTTTCTTTTGTCCTCGGTACGTTCATTTTATATAATGGCTATAAACTTTTGAGAAAGTCGATTTCTGGTCTAATGGATGAATCGGATGCAGAAGTAGTGGAGGAAGTTGTCGAAATCCTGAACAAGAACAGGAAATCAGAATGGATAGATGTCCACAATCTCCGCATACAACGATATGGACAGGAACTGCACATAGACTGTCATTTAACTTTACCTAACTATTATGACCTTAACCAGGTCCATGACAGTATCTCCGATTTTGATTCGCTATTGAACGATAATCTGGCCTCCAAGACGGAATTCTTTATACATGCTGACCCATGCATGCCAGAATGTTGCCATTATTGCACAGTGGAAAATTGCCCTATCCGCTCTGAGCCTTACTCCAAGCATATTGATTGGAACATTGTAAATGTCACCAAAAATATGAAGCACTTCAGGAAAGCCTAATTTTATTTCTCGATCAAATCCATAAATTTCCTTCGATCTATTGTCAGGCTAAAATGGTCTTTCTGACTGGTCTTGTGTCTTAGCTTTCAAAAAGGTATCTTTATTAAAAACCAATTTATATGAAAATCTACAGTTTAGTAGCAGTATTCTTGATGTTTATTCAGGTTTCCCTTGCACAATCACAAGAAGATGTAGCGAAAGTCCTAGATCAGTGGCATGCCGCTGCTGGAAAGGCTGATTTTTAAGGAGTATTTTGACCTAATGGATGCTAATTCCATCTTTATCGGTTCGGATGCTACAGAACGTTGGGACAAGCAGGAATTCATGGATTATGCCAAGCCACACTTCGATAAGGGCAAAGCTTGGAACTTCAGCAGTCTGGAAAGAAATATAGAATTTTCGGAAGATGGTAAAACCGCATGGATAGATGAATTGTTAAATACACAAATGAAGATCTGTAGAGGTTCGGGCGTTTTGGTACTCAAAGATGGGAAATGGTTGATCAAACAGTATGTGCTGTCGATGACTGTGCCAAATGATTTGGCTGATGAAGTGGTCAAAATGAAAGCCGATATAGAGAATGGAATTATTGAAGAATTAAAACTTAAATAAAGATAATATGTTAGTGAAACACGAAGAAAATGGAAATAAGGGATCATTTTTAGCCATTGAAGATGGTAAAACAATAGGTGAAATGACCTATTCCAAAGCTGGACCTGGTAAGATCATTATCGACCATACCGAGGTAGATCCAGAAGAAAAAGGAAAAGGGATTGGTTCTGTTTTATTGAACAAGGCCGTTGAGCATGCGCGGGATAGCAAATTGAAAATTATGCCTTTATGCCCTTTTGCAAAGGCGCAATTCGATCGTGACGTAAATATCCGCGATGTCCTGTTTTAATAGTTAAAAACTCAAAATCAACAATTATGAAAGCAGTTGTCATAGGCGCTACAGGCGCTACAGGTAGGGAATTGGTCCTGCAATTGTTGGCAAATCCAAAAGTGGATTCGGTTAATGTATTGGTAAGAAGGCCTTTTTTTACACCTGATCCTAAATTACATGAAGTAATTGTTGATTTTGATCGTTTAGAGGATTTCAGTCACTTTATCATTGGTGATGTTGCTTTCTCTACTATGGGCACCACATTAAAGGATGCCGGCAGTAAAGAGGGACAATGGGTGGTGGATTATGATTACCAGTTGAAGTTTGCTGCCTTGTGCAAGCTCAATAGGTTCCATACCTTTGTGCTACTTTCCTCAGCCCAGGCTAATAAGAATTCCAGGTTCTTTTATACCAAAATGAAAGGATTGTTGGAAGAGGGGATCAAGGCCTTGAACTTCCCCAAAATAATCATCGTCAGACCTGGTCCTATAGATCGTCCTAATAGCAAAAGAAAGGGAGAGCAGTATGCGGTCAGCACCCTTAAGTTCTTGAATAAGTTGGGTTTGTTTAAGCTATATAAACCAATCAGTACGATGATTCTGGCTAGGGCCATAATGGATGCTGCCTTTGAGGATAAGGATGGTCTTATCGATATCTATAATCCTAAAGAGATATGGGATGAATTAGGTGAAAAAGCTTAAATCATTCTTGAATTCCCTTTCATTCTATTGATTCAAGACAAAGATTTTTCAGAATCCATCATTATTTTGGCTTTTATGGCTATTTAAAATTCATTTTATTATCTTTAGGCGAATTTTAAAAAAGAGGCTTATCAACTCTTTGAATTTCACTAATAATTGCAAAATAATATCATTTCAATAGAAAATTATGTCATCTAAGATCATTTACACAAAAACAGATGAAGCGCCTTTATTGGCAACGTATTCATTTCTACCTATCGTTCAAGCATTCGCAAAAACTGCTGATATTGAAGTCGAATTAAGAGATATTTCATTGGCAGGACGTATCCTAGCTAATTTAAACGAATATTTATCGGAAGACCAAAAAACTACAGATGCCTTGGCAGAGTTAGGACAATTGGCTACTACTCCTGATGCAAACATCATTAAACTTCCTAATATTTCTGCTTCTATTCCTCAGTTAAAAGCAGCGATTGCTGAATTGCAAAAAGCTGGATATAAGATTCCAAATTATCCAGATGCACCAGCAAACGAGGAAGAAGAGAAGATCAAAGCTGCTTACGCTAAAGTTTTAGGTTCTGCAGTAAACCCTGTTTTACGTGAAGGAAACTCTGACCGTCGTGCGCCGAAAGCTGTTAAGAACTACGCTAAAGCTAACCCGCACAGAATGGGTGCATGGGCTTCTGATAGCAAAACGAAGGTAACTTCTATGCAAGATGGCGATTTCTACAGTTCTGAGCAATCATTGACATTGGATGCTGACAGTCAATTTAAAATAGAATTTGTGGCTGCTAATGGTGATGCTAAAGAATTAAAAGGCCTTGCTAAATTGAAAGCGGGAGAAGTAATTGATTCTTCAGTTATGCATGTTGCTAAATTGAAAGAATTTGTTGCTCAAGCGATACAAGATGCTAAGGAAGCTGGAGTTTTATTGTCAGCTCACTTAAAAGCGACCATGATGAAGGTTTCTGACCCTATTATCTTTGGTGCTATCGTTGAAGTTTATTTTAAAGATGTTTTTGAAAAATACGGTTCTCTTTTTAAAGAATTAGGCATCAATAAGAACAATGGTTTAGGCGAAGTGTATGCTAAAATTGCTGGTACCCCTCAAGAAGCTGAGGTAAAAGCTGCAATCGATGCTGCAATTGCGAATGGACCAGACCTAGCGATGGTTAATTCGGATAAAGGAATTACTAACCTACATGTTCCTTCTGATGTGATCGTTGATGCTTCAATGCCAGCAATGATCCGTATCGGTGGAAAGATGTGGGATAAAGAAGGTGCAGAACGCGATACTTTAGCGATCATTCCTGATAGATCTTATGCAGGAATTTATGAAGCCGTTATTGAAGACTGTAAAGTAAATGGTGCATACGACCCTAAAACTATGGGTTCAGTTCCTAACGTTGGTCTTATGGCTCAAAAGGCTGAAGAATATGGTTCTCATGATAAAACTTTCCAAGCTCCTTCAAATGGGGTGATCAAAGTTGTAGACAACAATGGCAAGACATTGATGGAACAACAGGTTGAAGAAGGTGATATCTTCCGTATGTGTCAGACTAAAGACGCTCCAATCCAAGATTGGGTTAAATTAGCGGTAAATCGCGCTCGTCTGTCAGATACTCCAGCAGTATTCTGGTTAGATGAAAACCGTGCTCACGATAGAGAAATCATCAAGAAAGTAAAAACTTACTTGGCTGATCATGATACTAAAGGATTAGATATCCGTATTTTATCTCCAATTGAAGCTACTAAATTCTCCATTGAGAGAATCCGTAAAGGCGAGGATACTATTTCGGTAACTGGAAACGTATTACGTGACTACCTTACTGACTTATTCCCAATCCTAGAACTTGGTACTTCAGCTAAAATGCTATCAATCGTTCCATTAATGAATGGTGGTGGTCTATTTGAAACTGGCGCCGGTGGTTCTGCTCCTAAACACGTTGAACAATTCTTGGAAGAGGGTTATTTACGTTGGGATTCATTGGGTGAATTCTTGGCATTACAAGCTTCATTGGAACATTTAGCACAAACTCAGAATAATGAGAAAGCTCAAGTATTGGCAGATGCCCTTGATGAGGCAAATGCGAAATTCTTGGCAAATGATAAGTCTCCAGCTCGTAAAGTTGGACAAATCGATAACCGTGGTTCTCACTTCTATTTAGCTACTTACTGGGCAGAAGCTTTGGCTAAGCAAACCAAAGATGCTGAATTGGCATCTAAATTCGCTGGTTTAGCTAAGGCTTTAACGGAACAAGAGGCTAAGATCAATGAGGAATTGATTGCAGCGCAAGGAAAAGCTCAAGAAATCGGTGGATATTATTATCCAAATGATGAATTAGCTTCAAAAGCAATGCGTCCTTCTGAAACATTGAATTCTGCACTAAGTTCTTTGTAGAATTTCTAAATATTTACAAAAGCCCTTGTCTTTAAAGACAAGGGCTTTTTTGTATTAAAGCTGTTGGATTCCATCGCTTGATATTGCCATTCTGCGTATTAATCATTATTTTTAATAGAAAAACAACATAAACCTATATCCATGAGCAATAACAGTAGAAGAAATTTTTTGCAACGCAGTGCATTGGGAGCTGCAGCGGTATTGACAAGTCCAAGTTGGTTAACTAGTCAGGCTGAAACTAAAGATTCAGGTTTGGCAGACCAAAATAGTCTGAAATTAGGAATAGCAGGCTATAGCTTTGTGAATTTTAATTTGGAACAGTCCCTGGCGATGATGAAAAGGATGGATGTAAGGTATCTTTGCATCAAAGATTTTCATTTGCCCCTGAATAGTACCGCAGAGCAGATTGCTGCATTTCACAAGAAATTGGCTGAATCAAATGTGACGGGTTATGCTGTCGGCCCAATCTATATGAAGACCGAAGCTGAGATTGACAAAGCATTTGATTATTGCAAGCGGGTAGGTGTGAATTTGATGATCGGTATTCCAGAAATCAAAGATCTTCCGTATGTGGCCAAGAAAGCCAAAGAAAATAATATCAAGTTTGGAATCCATAACCATGGCCCGGAAGATAAGATCTATCCGAATGCTACGGTTATATGGAACCATATCAAAGATTTGGATAAAAATCTAGGAATGTGTTTTGATATGGGGCATGATACCAGAGATGGACAAGATGCCATCAAAGATTATGTCAAATACAAGGATCGGATATTTGATATCCACCTGAAGAATGTGACAGCAGCTGATGCAAAGGGCTCGACATGTGAACTAGGACGTGGAGTGATCAATATCCCTGCCTTTGTAAAAGCCTTGTTGAAAAACAAGTACAGTGGTTGCTGCAGTATTGAATTTGAAAAGGACATGAAAGATCCGTTGGCTGGAATTGCAGAGTCGGTAGGTTACTTTAGAGGTGTGCTCAGCGCAGTCTAATATAAAATACAAGATCATTTAAAAAGGAATAATCAATTTGATTATTCCTTTTTGTTTTTATAACGATCGAGAAGCATTCTGTACAGTTTTTTAATAGGAATTATTGAAACTTAATAATTTATCAAATGTTTAATATTAAGCGTATGTTAAGTTATTTGAATCTAAAAATTAGGTAAATTAGCATATATAAACCTTTGTGTATGAAAATCATAATTCTATTATTGCTGAACTTGATGTTCTTGCATAGTTATGCGCAAAGAAATTTTTCGTTGATTCACCCCAAAAAGAATTCTTTCAAATTTGATCTCAGTGGAAACCTGGTCATTATCCCTGTCAAGCTAAATGGGGTTGAACTGGCATTTTTATTGGATACTGGGGTCAAAGAAACAATCCTTTTTGCCACTCCCCAAGATTCGGTTCCTTTGGAGAATGTTTCTAAGGTTAAGTTTTCGGGCATAGGGATAGAAGATGGGGTGGAAGGAATTATGGCAATTGGAAATGAGTTATTGGTCGGTAATACCTTGATCGACAGTCTGCATAATATATATGTTGTTGATGGTGAAGATCTAGATCTGTCCAGCCATATCGGTGTCCCAATTAATGGAATCTTGGGGAGCCACTTCTTTGAAGATTACCTAATAAAAGTAGATTATCTGAAGAAAAGGATCAGTATTTATGATGCTTATGATTACCCTGAAAAGTTGACCAATAAATTTACCAAGCTGCCAATTCAATTGGAGAGGAGCAGACCCTATGTACATATCGATGTTGATTTAGGGACACAAAAGGTTAAAGATGCAAAGATGCTTGTGGACATGGGCAATTCTGATGGTATGTTGGTTTTTCCATTTTTGCTGGATTCTTTTGTAGTTCATGAACCAAGTATTTATGATTTTATTGGTCGAGGTTTCAATGGTTTGATCTTTGGTCGACGCAATAGGATAGAAGGTTTTGATTGGTCGGGCTTTTACATCAAGGAACCAATTGTATCTTATCCGGATTCCAATGCCGTGCATGCTGCGAAACTTGCTGTGAACCGTGTTGGGTCGATTGGCAATCAGGTATTGAAACATTTTCAGGTGTTGTTTAATTATCCCAAGAACGAGATCTATCTAAAAAAGAACCGGAATTTCGGAAAGAAATTCGAAATAAATATGTCTGGGATGGAGATCAAGCATGACGGACTGGAATGGACAAAGAGAAGACTGACCACGAACATTGGAAAAAGAGATTCAGAAAATCCGAACTCTGGTATCAATGTTTATAATTATGAAGAATTTAAATACGAATTTATTTTACGACCTATCTACAAAATAGCAAGTGTCAGAGAAGGCTCACCTGCGGATTTGGCAGGTGTGAAAGTGGATGATGAATTGCTCAAAGTCAATGGCAGCAGTGCCCAAAGTATGAAATTGAAGCAGATAATTGGAAAATTAATGCATAAGGAAGGAGAGGAGATCCGATTGGTTCTCTTGCGGGGAACTGAAGAAGTGAAGGCTCAATTTATTTTAGAGGATCCTATCCCTTTCCAGAAGAAACTGCAATAAAAAAGCCTTGATCACTCAAGGCTTTTTCTTTATTCGTTTACAACTCCCATTTTGCTGAATTTGTCGATTCGTTCAGCAACCAGTGTATCGCTATCCTTAGCGCCTAGAACGGCTAGGTCTGAAAGGATTTTATTCTTTACGTTCAAAGCAGTCGCTTCAGGGTCTTGGTGTGCACCACCGATAGGCTCTTCAATGATACCATCGATCAATCCATTACCAAGCATATCTTCTGCGGTTAGTTTTAAGGCCTCTGCTGCTCTTTCTTTCTGGTCCCAGCTTCTCCATAGGATGGAAGAACAAGACTCTGGAGAGATTACAGAATACCATGTGTTTTGCAACATGTATACTTTATCTCCAATTCCAATACCTAAAGCTCCACCAGAAGCACCTTCGCCAATTACGATACAGATGATAGGCACTTTAAGAACGGACATTTCAAGTAGGTTTCTTGCAATTGCTTCACCTTGTCCACGCTCTTCAGCCTCTAATCCAGGATAAGCCCCCATCGTATCGATTAATGTGACTACAGGTTTGTTGAATTTCTCTGCCATCTTCATCAAACGCAGCGCTTTTCTATATCCTTCAGGGTTAGCCATTCCGAAATTACGGAACTGACGCTCCTTGGTATTCTTTCCTTTTTGGTGACCGATAACCATTACTGATTGACCGCCAATGGTAGCAAAACCGCCAACAATAGCTTTATCATCACGTACGTTCCTATCTCCGTGCAACTCAATAAAGTCATCACAGATCAAGTCAATATAATCGAATGTTTGTGGTCTATCAGGATGTCTGGACATCTGAACTTTCTGCCAGCCAGTCATATTGCTATACACCTCAACTTTTGTTTGCTCGAGTTTTTCTTCCAATTCGCGAACTGTTGCGCCCATATCGACTTTGGTTTTTTCTTCTACTTGTTTAACCTTTTCGATTTGCGTTTGTAGATCAGCAATCGGCTTTTCAAAATCAAATGTTGTTTCCATAATTACCTGTTTGGTGTCATTAAAGCGGTAGCTAAGTTACTTGTTTTTTAAGAATTATAAAATGTTATTTAATCATTAAGGAAAGATAAACAACACCTAAAACTATTTAGTGATTGATAATAAGCCATATAACAAATTGTTGTTCGTACTTGTTTTGTGTACTATATAAAAAAATAATATCTTCAAGACCATGAATGCAGCTGCCACAGAAAACAAACCAAAAATTCCTTGGGTATTTATAGGGAAGGTCATTCTCGTCATCATCATTATTGCTTTACACATCAATTTTGAATACGATATCGAGAAAAGGAAACTATTGGCCCAATTCCTAAGAGGTCTGTATTCTTTCTTGATCCCAAGTATTGTCCTTTCCATGTTCCGCTTTCTGGTGATCATGCTCTACAATGCACGGGATTCTCAAAAAAGAGAACGCGGTAACTTTGTGCTCGGTATCAATAGGCTTACAGCAGTATTGAATACGGTATTTTTTGTGATAGCAATCATGACTGCATTTGGCATTAATCCCAAAGACTTTATTACCAGCATTACCATCGTAGCCATGGCCATTGCGGTTATCTTTAAGGATTATATTACCAACATGATATCCGGATTAATCGTTATGTTCTCTGAGCAGTTATCCGTTGGAGATAGAATCAAGGTGGGAGAGCATAAGGGGAGGATTATTGACATTACCTTTGCCAATCTGGTATTACAGGATGAAGAGGACGATATTGTAATGGTGCCGAACAATCTGGTATTTACGGCTACTTTCATGAACCTGTCTGCACATCAATCCAGTCTTTTTACCGTTAAATTCGAACTTCCTCTGGAAGTATCCTTACATATTGAGGAATTAGAGGAGCATTTAAGGCTAAGCCTGACTACCCATCCAAATCTGGAAATCAAGGAAGATGAATTTCAGGTAAAAGTTTTAGAATTAGGTAAGGACTTCGTTCGTTATAAACTGGACCTTTACGCTGTAACCAACAGCAATAGAATGCATAGAAATATCGAGAATGAGATCTTGAAGGAGATAATCAAGTTCGAAAGAAATATCCTTAAATCTTCCTAACCTTCACGCGCTTAATAAAGTGTTCAGAACCTTTCTTTAAGATTAGATCAGCTCTATAACGGGTTGGAAGGATATTTTCATGTAGGTTAGGCTTGTTGATCTCGTTCCAAATGGTATTGGCCATATCAAAGCTTTCCTCTTCAGTCAGGTTTGCATACTTATGGAAATATGAAGCCGTATTTTGGAAAGCAGTTGCTCTTAGGGATTCAAAACGGTCGATATACCATTTTACGATATTTTTCTCATCCGCATCCACGTAGATGGAATAATCAAAGAAGTCAGAAACGAAGACGCCGTTCTTTCTTGAATTGACCTGTAATACATTGATACCTTCCACGATCAATACATCCGGTTGTGAAATCACCAGTTTTTCATTGTTTAGAACATCATATTCCAAGTGCGAGTATAATGGCACGGTAACCTGCGATTTGCCGGATTTTATGTCTGCAAGAAACTGTAGGAGTTTCTTGGTATCATAGCTTTCAGGGAAACCCTTTCTGTTCAGGATATTACGTTTGATCAGCTCCTTGTTGGGATAAAGGAACCCATCCGTAGTGACCAATTCCACTTTTGGTTTATTGGGCAAAAGCGATAGAACTTTGGTCAGTACCCTAGCTGTGGTGCTTTTACCTACCGCCACAGAACCCGCTATACCAATTATAAAAGGTAGTTTTTGATGGTTCCTTTTGAAAAAAACATTGCTTTTTGAGTGCAGTTCCTGAAAGTTATGGATGTGTACTTCCAGTAAATGAGCCAAAGGGATATAGATATCCTCAATTTCATCCATTGTCAATGGCTCATTAAGGGCATGCAATTGATCTAAATCTTTCTCTTGAATGGAGTGGCTCAACTGGCCGTTCAACCTTTTCCATTGTTCGCGAGTAAAGTTTTGGAACGGACTTGTAAAAGTATGTTCGCTGATTAAGGGCATAGCAATTTATTTTTTCAAGTCGCAAATATACAATCAAGAAATGTTTTTTTCTTGGATTGTATCAATTAGATTACTTTCTATCACTATAGGGTTCATCAACATCTTGTGAACCGGACATTTCTCACCTATGGCATATAATCTTTTCTTCTGTTCTTCATCCAGATCGCCCTCAATAAAGATATTGCACTTGATATAGGTTGTTTGTTGTTGTTCACTCCGTTGAACTTCACTGGAAACCTTGATGTCAATTTTATCTACTTTCCATTCCTTGCGGTTTGCATACATCCGCATGGTAATGGCCTTGCAGGCACCCACGGATGAAAGCAATAGTTGGGTTGGTGCCAACCCTTTGTTTTGCCCTCCGACTTCGATGGGCTCATCTGCTAAAATATTTAAATCCTCATAGGAAATAGTTGTTGTATAACTAGTTTCCCCAATACTCACTAAAACTTCATTTGCCATAAATCTCTGTATCTTCTTCTAATAATCCTTTAATAATCAATGATCCGGTTGCTGGGTTGGTTGCCAATGGTACATTCCAAAGGTCACAAATACGCATCAGCATTTGGATATCCGGCTCGTGCGGATGTTTTCCAAGTGGATCCCTGAAAAATATAATACCTTGTATCTTTCCTTCAGCTGCCATAGCTGCTATTTGTGCATCTCCGCCTTTTGGACCAGATAGTTTTAATTCTACTTCTAAACCTGTTTGTTGGATGTAGGAACCTGTAGTTCCTGTTGCTACGAGGTGGGCTTTGGATAATCCTTCTTGATGATCTTTAACAAAAGCCACCATTTCGGCTTTCTTACCATCATGTGCAATTAAAGCTATTGTTTTTGCCATTTGAATGATATGTTTGCGTTCTGTTTTTAACCGCTTCGATAATATAACAAAAATATTTTTACAAGGTTATTTTAAGGCTATTAAAATATCAATTTTATAAGAATTAGTGGGAATTATGACTTTCGATTAAGGAAATCATAATTTATCACGCAAAAACTGCCATACCGAGTTGTGTTTCTTTTCGCCATTTTTTTCCTTTTCTGCTATGAGGTCTAACACATAGGCATCAAGCATATTTTCGTTGTCACTGATCAACTTATCAGCTAAGGAGACAATTTTCTGGATATTCCCTGCTGAGGCAGCATCCAGAGCTGGTTCAATGGAGGATAGGTTGGAGGGTTCGATTCTTATGTAATTGGAAGAATGCTGTACCGAACGAAACAATTGGTGGAGAAAATAATCATTGCTTTCTGAAGAGCTGCTGGTCATAATATCGACTAAGGCAGGTCCAATGGAAATCGCTTTCTGTTTTTTGAAATCCTCGTATTTATAGGCATTTTTTGCAATACCCGTTCCTAAGGAGAGGATATGTACATCATCGATTTTGAAAGTTTTGTAAGTCTTGAGTACTTCCAATAATGCAGAGATTGCAGGATTATGGGCAAACACCCCGCCATCAACCAATGGATACCGTGTTCCAGCCAATGAATATATTTCGGCTACAGAGAAATAGGTAGGGGCGGCGGATGTTGCTCGACAAACATCCTTAAGATAGAAATCGCGGGACTCACCATGAGAAATCGCTTTCTGTTGTCTGAAGAGATGGTTTTTACGGAGTTCAATATTGTAGGCAGTAATAATACAGGGTTTGATCAGTTCACAAAGTTTTTGATCACCGAAATAGCTTTCCAAGACCCGTTCTTAGACTTTCTCATCATAGAGTTCTGTCAATAAACCGAATTGATTCAAGAATCGCCGCCAACTGCTTGTGGTAAATATTTCGGTTCCATGTTTCAGGTAAATATCAAGCGCATCTTTTGCGGAGAACCTTGGTTTCGTTGGATTTTGAGGGTCTGGACAAAGTAATATACTGATCAGAATACCACCGGTGCTTGTTCCGGCAAAGAAATCAAAATATTCTGACAGGTGGGCATTTGGGTTGCCTGAAGCTTTCTTTAATTTTTGTTCGAGGGATACCAGCATCATTCCGGGAATAATTCCTCGGATTCCACCACCATCGATAGATAAAATCCTTTTCATTTTAGAGTTTGACCTAAGTTAGGGAAAGGAAATCAGAAAGGATAAATATTTTTCAAGAAAAATGCCTTAAAGCTCACGAAAAGTAATATATTTGCACCCACAATCAGGAGAGGTGTCAGAGTGGTCGAATGAGCAGACCTGGAAAGTCTGTATACGGGATGACTGTATCGAGGGTTCGAATCCCTCTCTCTCCGCTTCAAAAAAAAGGGGTCTATTTGCGAAAAATAGCCCCTTTTATCTTTAAAAGCCGTTTTTAATCAATTAAACCAAGCTAAAAATAATAGTAAAATACTAAATTACTTAGTATTTACGTATATTAGCGAGCAAATGTTTTATGAATGTTTTATGAATGACCTATAGATGGCTACCATTACCCCTAAAATTCTAAAGAAAAATAAGTATAACAACAACACGTGGCGTGTAGTGTACAGGTTGACTCATAAGCGGGTTTCAAGATATATTAAGACCAGGAGGTTTATCACTGAAAAGGATATCATAAATGATGATGATGTGAGCATGGATTACATTATAGATTTCTTGGCAGACGATCTTAGAAAATACAGAAGAAAGATCGATGACATTGAAAACTTAGAGGTCCTCACTGTTGATGATATCCTTAAAGAGTTGACCAATGACCAAAAGGATATTGAGTTTATTGATTTCTGCAGATTACACATATCAAGACTGAAGGATCAAGGCCGTGGAAAAACTGCCAAGCCGTTTGTGACGGTTACAAATTCTTTGATAGATTTCAATGGACCTAAGCTTAGCGTTTCAAAAATTACCTCCCGTTTTTTGAAACAATACGAGTCCTTTTTACGGATGCCAAAAACCATTACCCGGAAGCAGGGTGAGAATACGATTAAAAAGACCACATCATTAAATGATAAAGGACTTAACAATCACATGGCAGCATTTAGAACTCTTTTCAATGAAGCAAAAAGGGAATATAATGATGAGGACACAGGAAGGATACTTATAAAGAACAATCCTTTTTCAGTATATAAGATCATTCCCAAGAAGAAGAAAAAACACAAGAACCTTAGCATCGAACAAATCAGGGCAATTCGTGACATAACCCCTAAAACATCTAGGGGGAAATTTGCAAAGGACATATTTCTGTTATCCTTTTATATGTGCGGAATGAACGCTGTGGACCTGTTCAATAACTGGGATAAGCTTAAGGGATCACATGACAGAATCGGATACAATAGGAGCAAAACAGAGGGCATGAGGGAAGATGATGCATTTATTAGTGTCAGAATAACACAGGAGGCAAAGGAAATATTAGAACGACTCGAAATGAAGTATAAGAATATTGATAGGTTAAACAATACCTTATCCATAGGTTTGAGGTCATTTATGAAAGACTTGAAGCTAGAAGAATTGACAATGTTGCATGCAAGGCATTCATTTGCAACTATTGCAAGGAATGATCTCAATTTCTCAAAAGAGGACGTAGCTATAGCATTAAACCATGTAAGCGAGGAAAACAGGATAACTGATACTTACATAGCTCCTGATTGGTCTAAGATAGATAGAGTACAAGAAATGGTTATAAATAAATTAAACGGAATGTAATGGAAGAAGTAGTATTTGTACAGATAAAATTGTCTGACCTGCAGGATATGATAAAAAAAGCAGTTGACGATGGGATCAAAGATAGTTTTGAAAAGTTTGTGGAGTCGGAGCCTAAATTAATTGATTCTGATGAAATGTGTGCAAGATTTGGAATCACAAGGCAAACAATTAAGCAGTGGAGAGAAAGAAATGAAATTCCTTATGTTCAAATAGGCGGGATTTATCGGTATGATTATAATAAAATAATAAAAATTAAAGAGACAAAAAGAAAAAGATAATTTGAGAATACTAAAAATATTAGTATTTTTGATAATCGCATATATACAACCGGGGCTGTAGTGATACATCCCCATCTTTTAAGGAAATTCATAATTTAGGTTAATAATTGGTTAGTTAAGATCCTCTATCGCTCGGTAGGGGATTTTTTGTTACACCAATATATTGTATAATAGTACCTGTATTTTTACAAAATATCTGTTAAATTATATAGGAAGTTTAATTGGATAAAAATTTATTTATCATTATACTTGCTAATAATTTTGATGCCTAATTTAAAATTTAGAATATTATTACAATAACCAATATTAAATCGCTTGCCGAACCATTAATAAAATAAATGGTTAATTTATATTTACGTTGTGAGTACAAGGATAGAAAATATTAATAAAGAAATTATTGAGTGGGCAATTTCTAGGAATGGGAATATTGTTGAGGATTTTTATTCTAAAAATCCTAATGTTAAAAGTTGGGTTGAAGGAGAAAAATTCCCAACGGTAAAACAATTAGAAGCTTTTACGCACAAAGTACATGTTCCTTTTGGTTATATGTTTCTAAATGCCCCACCTATCGAGGAATTACCTCTTCCCTTTTTTAGAACCAAAGGATTTAAAACAAATAATAATTTTAGTTTAAACGTTTTTCACACAGTCCAGATTATTCAGGAAAGACAAGATTGGCTAACAGAATATTTAGAGGAGTTAAACTTTGATAGACTTGATTTTGTAGGTAAGTTTAACCTTAATTCGGATTATCATGATATTGTGGAAGATATTAGAAAAATTTTAAAGGTAGATAAAACTTGGGCTTCAGAATTTAGTAATTGGGAAGATACATTGCATCATTTAATTCAAAGAATTGAAGAGATAGGTATAATTGTTACTTTTAACGGAATTGTTGGGTCAAATACTAGAAGACCATTGAGTGTTGAAGAGTGCCGTGGATTTGTTTTAGTAAACAAGCTTGCGCCTTTTATATTTGTTAATAATGCCGATGCTCCAGCAGCACAGCTTTTCACATTAATTCATGAATTAGCTCATATTTGGTTAGGATATAGCGCAGGCTTTAATAATGAAAATTTATTACCTGCTGATGATCCTATTGAAAAATTATGTGATCTTACAGCTGCGGAATTTCTAGTTCCTGAGGAATTATTAAAATCTGAATGGACTAAAAATAATAATAATTTTCAAAGCTTAAGTAGGAAATTTAAAGTTAGTCCTATTGTTATTGCTAGAAGAGCTATGGATTTAAATTTGATCAATAAAACTAATTTTTTAGAGTTTTATAATAATTATATGAGCGAATATTTAAAGAAAAAAGAGCTCTCAACTCCTGGTGGTAATTATTATTATACAACCAAAAAAAGATTAAGTTTAAGATTTGCAAGTTTTATTAATAGTGCTGTACGTACTAACAAATTGTTATATCGAGATGCCTATAAACTAACTAATTTAAACGGAGAAACTTACAAAAAATTTGTATCAGAATTTTTATAACCAATTATAAAATTGAAAACTTACCTAATTGACGCTAACGTACTGATTCAAGCTCATCAGACATCTTATCCTTTTGATGTAATTCCATCATATTGGAAAACACTTAAGGAATTGAGTCAGAATGGGGTTATTAGAAGTATTGATAAAGTAAAAATGGAAATTTGTGGTCATGATTTTGAAGATGATTTATCTAAATGGTGTAAAACAGATCTAGACACAAATTTTTTCTGTGATACACAGGATTGCATTAAAGAGTATAGTCTAATTACTCAATGGGCTATGGGTAGCACATTATATACTCCAAGTGCTAAAAGTGGATTTTTGAAAACAGATTTAGCAGATCCTTGGCTAATAGCTTATTCTATAAAAAATAATTGTAAGTTAGTTACATATGAGATAAGTGACCCGCATCGAAAAAAAAGTATTAAAATACCAGAGCCATGTAAAGTGTTTGATGTTCAGGTTATGCATCCTATAGATATGTTGAGGAGTTTGAACATTTCAATATAATTACCACACCAATAATATAAGACAATAGTTTAATTTTTTAAGTTTGAGCAGTAGTTTGTTTTGAATATAACCCCTTCCTTAATAGGTAGGGGCTTTCTTATTTCTTTACAATTCCCCTCCAGTTGCCTTTTTCATCATAAGAATGGTAAGTATTACCATCTGATGAAATAATCTCAAAAACGGATACTTCCAAAGCATCTGCGATCTGCTGTATAAATTCCGTATTAGGCTTTCTTGATAACTTCTGGTTGAAGTTAATATATGACATATCCATCCTTTTACATAGGTCCTGGAGTGTGATTCCTTTTGCTTTGACTACTTCTTTTACTCGTAAATCCATAATCAAATATAATTATAAATGTTTTCGTATAGAAACTCCTTAAAACACACACTAAATAGTTTATATTTATTTTGTTTATATAAACGTAATCGTTTATATTTGTTGTAACAAAACAGATAAGAACATGAAAAGAATAGTATCTCCAACAGCAATTTTATTATCAATGATCATTGGTTTGTCATCATGTGAGTTCAAAGAGTACAAACCTTTTGACAATGCTATTGCAGCAATGAACGCTAAGGATAGCACTGCTAAGCTTCAGAAAGATATAAGTGAAAGAAATAAGTCAAAGATAGATTCCTTAAAAGAATTATAGGTTATTAGGTAAATTGTTTGAATGGAAAGGCTCTACATTCGTAGGGTCTTTTTTTGTTCCTAATAAAAATATCAATTGATTTGTTAGCTAAATAATTTTAGCTATTTTTGGGTAAAAATTTAGCAAAATATTTAGCAGATGGAATTTATCAAAATCACTAAAGACGGGAAAGTTAACCAGGTTATCAACCCTAAAGCAATCGTTTCTGTAGAAAGAACATTTGACGATCCACATGGAAACAAATATACAGAAATAGTCTTATCAAGTAATGGTGTAATTAAAGTGGCAGAAACGTTTGAATCGGTAATTGAAATTCTTGAAACACAAGATTATGAAAATCCGTTAACTGCCTATGACTACAAATTTGAGTTTTCTATTAAGTAGACATATTTTGGAGGTTTGCTTATGAAAGAATTAGGTGATGGTGATGTAGGGGGTAGACCTCCAATTTTTGAAATACCTCATGAAATGAGGGAGAAGATTGACGAATACTTTGAATATGTTAAAGGGGAGTTCCATTGGGAATGTAGAACTAATGACGAAGGCAAGGAAGAAGATGTCAAGGTTTGGGATAGACCACCAGAAGCGGTTACTATTACAGGTCTGTGTTTGCATTTGGGTTTTGAAAGCAGGCAGAGCTTTTATGACTACGAGAAAAGAGACGGGTTTTCTTACATTATAAAACGTGCGAGATTGATGGTAGAGAATCATTACGAAAGTACAGCTCAATATGCAAGAACACCGACGTTTCAAATATTTGCTTTAAAAAATATGGGTTGGTCAGACAAGCAAGAGATTGATCATAGTTCAAGTGATGGATCAATGTCCACTCAACCTACTAAGATAGTATTCACGAGAGGAAATAGAGGGGATGGAAACGGAGGAACAGAGTCTAAAGATCAGTGATAAATACGAGCCACTTTTTGAGTGGTTTTCTGTTGAAGATGAAAATGACCCTTTATACAAAGTTGATACGATTGTAGTGACTGGGGGGCGTAACAGTCAAAAGTCTTTTGCAGTGGGTACAGGAACATGTATAGCTGCAAAGGATTATATTAGGTCTGTACTTTATACCCGCTACTCCATGAAGGCAACAGAGGATTCTATCATTCCAGAATTCAATGAAAAGATTGAGATCCTTAACTGTGAGAGTTCTTTTGACGTATTGAAAGATAGGGTAATTACCAAGGATGGTAAAGCAAAGATAGTGTTCAAAGGGATTAAGACCAGTTCTGGAAACCAAACTGCAAACCTTAAATCATTAAAGGGTTTTTCTGTTTGGGTATTAGATGAAGCAGAGGAAATGCCGGACTTTAAATCTTGGGATAAAATTAAGAAGTCGATAAGAGCAGCAAAACGTAACCTGAACATTTTAATTCTGAATCCAGCGACAAAAGAACATTGGATATATCAAGAGTTCTTTGAAGAAAGAGGAGTAACTGAAGGATTTAACGGTATTGTTGGAAATGTTCTATATATCCATTCTACTTATTTGGATATGGAGAGAGAGCATATCGCTGATAATATCTGGGAAGAATTCGAAGAAGCTCGTGAGGCATATGAGGAGTTGAAAAACTACACCGATGATGAAGTTATTAAACTTGAGATAACGCAGCCTAGAAAGGTTAAACTATACAGATATTATAAGCATTCGGTATTAGGAGGATGGTTAGATAAAGCAGAAGGTGTAATTTTCACCAATTGGAGATATGGTGAGTTTCAAGAGGTTGCTCCATCTGTATGGGGGTAAGACTTTGGATTCAGTACGGATCCTACAACATTGGTTAGGACCTCAATTGATAAGAAGAGGAAGAAACTTTATGTAAAGCTTTATTTATACAAACCTAAACTTAAAACAAGTGAGGTTTTTGAAGCAAATAAAATGTATGCTGGTGATGGATTGATTTATGCTGATAGCGCAGAACCTCGCTTGATTAGTGAGGTAAAGGGGTTAGGTATTAATATCAAACCAACAGTTAAAGGTCAAGGAAGTATTACTGCAGGTATAGCAATAATGCAGGACTTTGACGAAATAATAGTAGATAGTGAAAGTGTGGAGTTAGGCAGAGAATTCAACAACTACGTCTGGCATGACAAGAAAAGCAAAATTCCTGTTGATGCTTATAATCACGCTATTGATGCTATCCGTTACGCTGTTTACCCTCAGTACTATAAGAAGAAAAGGGAAATTTATAATAATTAGAATAAAATTTAGTGAGGTATGGGATTGTGGGACAGAATATTTAAAAAGAAGGGGTTTACTCCAGGAGGTTATGGGGTTTTTGCGCCGGTTACATATATTGGTAACGAAATTAAGGACCTGTTAAAAGGGGGAAAAGGAGGGAAGCTTGAAGAAGCTATGTTTAATTCAAATCATGTTTTCCCTGTTGTAAGGATAATCATTGATAAGTTTAAACCTTGCCCTTGGTTATTGTATGAGGTAACTAACGAACAAAAGGCGGCTTATTATCTAAACTATAGACAAAAGGCTGAATTTATCAAACAAG
Organism: Sphingobacterium sp. LZ7M1; assembly: GCF_024296865.1. Taxonomy (GTDB): domain Bacteria; phylum Bacteroidota; class Bacteroidia; order Sphingobacteriales; family Sphingobacteriaceae; genus Sphingobacterium. Next base: position 2,220,786 of record NZ_CP101134.1, read on the forward strand.
CCAACGAATATAAGGAGAAAGGCCTTAAAGAGATTGAAACACATCCAATTATTGACCTTCTGAACAAACCTAACTCTTATCAGACAAGAATGCAATTTCTTGAAGATATTTGCGGATTCTACAATACTTTAGGGGAATGTTTTATCTATGCAGATATGCCAACATTAGGAAGGAATGCAAATAAGCCCGTAGCCTTATATTCATTACCTCCTCATTTGGTAGAGCCAATATATTCTGGTGATTTTAGAAAGCCGATCAAACATTATGTATTCTATTTTGATGGCAAGCCGATTGAAATTGAGCCGCATAGAATTTTGCATATCAAGAAATGGAATCCATTATATAATTATAATGGGGATGGGCTTCATGCAATTTCGCCAATTGATGTAGCTAGTAATCTTTTGAATAGGGAGAAAGCAAACCAAAAGGCACAGACTAAGGCGTATATCAATGGAGGTAGAGCCTTCTTGATCAGTGCTGAACAGCCAGCTGCAGATGAAATACCTATGACTCAGGAGCAGTTGGACGAAATTAACGATAGGATAAAAGAAAAACTCCAAGGTCCTGAAAACTACATGAACATACAAGCGACTTCCGCTTCTGTAAAGGTTGCTCAAATTGGTGATAGTGTAGCTGATATGAAACTAATCGAAGCTGACAAAGAAGATCTCCGGAAAACTTGCTCAATATTCAATGTTGATCCTATTCTGTTGGGTTTAAAGGATGGGGCTAAATACGACAACCAAGAAGGGGCTTATAAAGGATTGGTAACCCAAGTCGTGATGCCACAGCACAACGATATAACCGAAGGTTTGAACTATTGGTTGATACCAATGTTGACCAAAGATTCAGGGAAGAAGTATTTCCTTGAAGCTGACAGCGCATTTTATCCAGAACTGCAGCCCGATATGAAATTAATGAGAGAGGTTTATGGTTCAGGTCATTTTACCACCAATGAATTTAGGAGTGTGATAGGATGGGATAAGCATAATGATCCAGTGGCAGATATGATGCTTCAACCAACTAATATTAAGGTTGTTTCGGCAGAACTGTTGCAACAACAACAGGCTAACCAACAGGTTAGAAATCAGGGAGTCAACCAGGAAAATAAACCTAAAGAATAAGTTTTGCTAAAGTTTGCTAAAAATAATAGCTAAAAATTTGCTAAAACAAATAATACTAATTATCTTAGTATCCGATTAGTGAGTTGTGATTTAGACGGGTTATTATTTTGTTGTTGGAAAAGGGTAAGATAGAAGTGTGCAGTTGATTAGTGTTGAGGTTCTATTTTGCCCTTTTTTAGTTTAAGTGAGATTGATTATGGTGGGAAGTTTACAAACCAAGGAAATAGGAGAAGGGTTTAAGGATGTTGATGTTGAAAAAGGTATTGTAACTGGTTACTTCGCAGCATTCGGTTCTAAGGATAGTGATGGCGACATCATTGTTAAGGGAGCATTTGCAGAATCAATATTAAAACATGGGCCTAAGTCAAGTCACCCAAGAATCAAGCACCTATTAGACCACAACCGAACCAAAGCAGTAGCAAAGATTTTAGAATTAAAAGAAGATGATTTTGGGTTGTATTATGAATCCAAAGCCGGAAGCCACACAGATGGGCGGGACTTCTTGAAAATGGTTCAGGATGGTTTGATCACTGAACATTCCCATGGCTTTATGCCACAGGTAGAGGAGGAAAAATCAGATGCCAACTACATAATGAAAAGTTTCTTGATGGAAGGATCAAGCCTTCAGTTTTGGGGAGCAAATTCAAACACTCCTATTGTTTCAGTAAAAAATTATGAAAAGATTTCAGAACAATTGGATAAAATAACCAAGTCAATGAGATCAGCTTCATATACAGATGAAACATTCAAAATGCTTTATGGCAGAATTGATGAGCTGTATAAGCAAGCAAATGAAATTAAGGCTTCCTTGACCAAGGATAGTCCCTTAGCAGCTAGTATTATTAAATATCTATAAAATTTTCACGTGTAAATGATTTAGTGAGATGGAAGAAAATAAAGTTTTAGAAGAAAAAGTAAAAGGTTTTGATAACCGAGTGACCGCAAGTGAAGTTGCGTTAAAGGCTGCTCAAGATAAGGCAGCAGACTTGGAAGCACAGATCAAAAAAGCAGAAGATGAAGCCAAAGAAATGCAAAAGCATTTGGATGATCTTACTGTACGTGTTGAGAATGGTGGTTCACAAGCAAAGGGTGAGACATTGGAAAAGTTGCTGAAAGAGTCAGATTTAGAATCTGTTAAATTGGCTAAAAGTGGCGGATGGTTAGAAGTTACAAAAGCAGCAGCCGATATTACAGTTGGCGCTTTTGTTGGAACTGCTAGTGATTTAGTTCCTAATCCTGTAGTGGAATCAGGCTTAAATGAAGCTCCAAGAGCAGAATTAAATGTAATGAACTATGCAGATACCCAAAGTACTTCAAGTCCGGTAATCCACTGGATCAATAAAGTAAATCCAGAAGGTAACGCGTTGTTCATCGGTGAGGGTGATTTGAAGCCTCTACGTGATTTCCAAATCTCTAAAGAGACCTCAAACGCTAAAAAGATTGCTGTTCGTTTCCGAGTATCTACTGAAGCATTGGATGACATTCCTTTCTTGGCGGCAGAAATCCGTAAAGATGGTATCCAAGAGGTTAACGAGCAAACGGCAGCTAAGTTATTAACAGGAACTGGCACAGGAGATGAACCAAAAGGATTAACCCTTTATGCTGTTCCATATACTTTAACTTCCGTTAAAGGTGAAGATCCAGACCGTTTCGGTGCTATCCGTGCGGCAATTGCTCAAATCCGTTCGATGAAATTCCGTGCCAATGCGGCTTTTGTTAACCCAATTGATGCTGCTAATATGGATTTAAAAAAAGGAGCAAATGGGCAATATGTTCTACCTCCATTTACCACTTCAGATGGGCAAAGAGTTGGAGCTACAGCAATTGTAGAATCCGATGAAATCCCAGTTGGTAAAGTATTGGTTGGTGACATGTCTCGTTTCCATATTCGTTACTACAAAGGTAAACAAGTTCAAATCGGTCTGGATGGAGATGACTTCTCTCACAACATGCGTACTGTACTTGTTGAGCAACGTTTGCACGCTTATGTAAAATCAGTTGATAATGGCGCATTCGTTTATGACGATTTTGCAAACATCATTGCGGCTTTAACCCCTGCTCCATAAGGCAGGGAATTATTAATAATTTAACTCAAGATCATGTCAGATAAAAAAGAAGAAAAAGTAGTGGACCTAAGAAAAACAGTTGAAGTTGTTGCCACAAAAACTTTCCCAGGACGCGAAGAGGGCGAAAAATTCCAATTATCAGCTTTATTGGTTGATTCATTCAGGAAAAAGGGATTTATCCAAAAATAATTATTAGCAGTATGGTACTCGTTAGGGGATCGTTTCCCCTAACTGCTACAAAAATTTGAATTATGTATAAGTTCAGAGCAAAAGTATTGATCAGTAAAAAGCCTACATGTCATTGTGGAGGTTTCTACCATCCAGGGGAAGTGTTTACGGAAGAGAATTTACAAACGGCAAAACGCTATATAACAAAAGGGTTGGTAGAAGTTTTGGAGTCTCCTCAGGAAGTGGAAGAGAAAGAGCAAAAAGAGGTTAGAAAGACAAAAGAATTCAAGGGATAATGTTAAACATTGAGATTTTAGAAGTATTAGGGGCAGAACCGGTAACATTAGCTGAAGCAAAGGAATATTGCAGGATTGATAATGATTATACAGGTGAAGATTTATTGATCGAGGACCTTATAAAATCATCTCGTATTGCATTAGAGAACTTTGCCAACATTTCAATAATTGAAAAGCGGATTAAGGTGTCTTCTGATACTGATAAGACATTATGGCTTCCTTTTTCCCCTGTTATTGAAGTAGAGAGTATAACAAACAATTCGGGGGACCAAATAGAATTCGATGCATCAATAAAGTATAAGCTCAAAATAGGTCAAGCTGGACCATATTACATTACCTATAAAGCAGGATTTATTACAATACCTCAAGATATAAAGTTGGCCGTATTAAAACAGGTTCTTACTGATTATGACAACAGGGAAAACTTTACTGTAAACAACAATTCAACAGTTAGGTCATCTAGTTCCTTGAGTAATTCTGCGAAGAATCTCATCCACCCATATTCAAGAAATCTTTTGTTATGAGAGAGGCAGGTAAACGATCCGAAAGAATTAAGATATTCCGATTAGAAAAAATTAGGGATGAAGGGGGAGGAACTGATACTATACCTGTTCTTTATTGGTCGACATGGGCGGAAATTGAACAGGTCAAGGGATCTAGGGTAGCCGAGACATTTCAAGACAGATTAAAGCAAGTTTATTCAATTGTGGTCCGTTTTAGAAATGATAAAAATATAGAAAGTAATATGTTGGTTGAATTCAGAGGGAAAACCACTGCAATTCATACAATAGACAACGAAAGATTTAAGGATAAGTTCATTGAATTAATAGTTAGTGTAGGGTAATGTTTGAGATAGGTAATGACTATTTGGTTTTCATAAAAAGAACTATTGATACCGATTGGCGTGTCGTTGCCTGTATTGTTTCCAATGAACTAGGAATTTCTTCTGAGGTAATTGAAACATCATCAGGGTGCGAAGGTAACTGGGGGAATCATGTCAACGGCAAGAAGACTTTTTCAGTTGATATAAACGGGGTTGCAATTTCAAACGAGCTTAAGCCATCTTCCATAAGTCACGAAATTCTTTATGAATTAGCTGTATCCGGAGAAGCATTCAGTGTCCGAGTAGCTAAAGTAGGAGATTTATATGTACGTGAGGGAAGGGTTACGATCACAGATTACAGAGAGAATCAAACAGCCTGGCAACCTTTTTCTTTTAGTGCCACATTAAAGGGAAAAGGAAAAATACAGGGAAGGTTCTTTAAGTTTCTAGCCGATAATATTGCGAGGTACATTACCCCTGAAAATGAAGATAAGATTATAGTTAAGTCATATGGCAATCAAGGGCCTTAACAGTGTTAAACTAATGCTTCAGAAGAAGTCCAAAACCTATCGAAACGGAATACGCGAAGTAGTTAGAGATACTGGTTTAGACATTGAATTCAGGGCTAAAATGAATGCGCCTCCTATGATCGACGGCTTGATCAATGGTAAGATAGTTTCAAACAAAAACGGTTATGGTTTCGCCATATTGGTAAACTCAATGCCAGGTCCTCCAATGATGAGGAACATGCCGGTTTATTTGGAATTTGGGACCGGGTTAAATGCCGGGTATTATGTGAATATGTTGCCCAAAGAATGGCAGGATGCAGCAAGAAAATATTATATAAACGGAAAGGGGAAAACAAGGGTCCATAGTTATCTTTTCCCTGCATGGATATCATTTACTCCGTTATTTGTTGATAAAGTTAGAGCAGTATTGAAAAGATGAGAAATGTTGGTTACGAGCTGAGGGTTGGTTATATGACTTTATTGAGTTCACTTTCCTACAAGGACAAAACGGTATTTGTATATGATGAAATCGCTGATCCAGATGACCTTTCACAATTTTATATTGTTGTGTCCGGCCAGACTTCAACAGATGACAGCCTTAAATGCGGTTTTTCAACAATAGACCTTATCTCATTCAATATAATAGCTAAATACCCATTAGGATCTGGGACTAAAAAAGATGTTGAAATGATTGCTGACTCTTTATTGGGCCTAGCAATACCATATCCTGGATCTACAGGATTGAGCATACCAAGTCTTAATATCTGGGATACAAAAAAGATTACCGAAAGGGATTTGATTGGTGAATCTAGCAGTGAGAGAATAATAACCAAGATTATTACAATACAGCATAAAGTAAATCATATTTGATAATTAAAATAAAGTGATATGGCGTTAAGAATGCAGAATGGAAAGGAATACCTTTTATTTGTTAAAAGGGCCGCTGATGAGACATGGAAAACAATTGCATGTCTTTCAAGTAATGGAGTGAGTAGAGGGGCTGACGCAATCACATCTTCTACAAAATGTAGCGATGGTTTCCAAGAATCTAAATCAGGTGAAAAAAACTGGAGCTTTTCCGGAGAAGGGAATGCAGTTGATGACACTTTGCAAGCTTCGGAGGTTTCATTGAATGACTTAAAAGACATGTGGGCTTCAGGGGAAGATGCTGAATGGAAAATGGCGAAAGTTGGATCTACAGAAGTTGACTACGGTTTTGGATGGATAAGCCAATTGGACTCAACAGCAGGAAACAATGAAGCTTATACATTTTCGCTGACCGTCCAAGGAACTGGAGTGTTAGCTACCACAGAACCGGTAACTCCTTAATTTAATGTTATGAGGATTGTATTGAGTATAGGGGGTGAAAGAATCCCCCTTTATTTCGGAATGGTGGCATTTGAAGAGATGCAAAAACTTGTTTCTTCATATATGGGAACAAATAAATATGCATGCGATGTTGCTTGGGCAGGGTATCTTAACCAATGTGCAATTGATTCTTTATATCCTGAAATGACATATGGGGACCTAATGGTTAAACTTGAAGATCACTTTTTTGATGTTGAAAAATCAGACAGTAACATTAATGAAGTACTTAAAGTGTTTGAGGAAAGTAAAGCAGGGTCCAAACTGTTCAATGTTGTAGACCAAGCCTTAGATATCCTTAAAAACGTTGGTGATGACTTGAAGGGTGAAGAGTCAAAAAAAAAGACCAAGAAGATTCCGAAAACAAGGAGATTACCTACGAAGAGATAAAAGAGATCGCATTTGGGGAGATGGGCTTATTGCCTATTGAATATTATAGCCTGACACCTTACGAATTCGGCCTGATGTATAAGGGGTTCCTAAAAAAGGAGCGTAAGGCTCAAAAGAATGTTAGAGAAATTTCTTGGCACATAATAAAGGGTTATGCAGATCCAAAGGATTTGCCTAAAACTAAAGAGTCATGGTGGCCCATAGATGAATCCGACCTAGATCAAGAAAAAAATAACACAGTTAATATTGATAATTGGTCAGATGAAAAGAAAAGTGCTGCACTAGATGCAATTAAGAAGATTACAGGAGGGTAAGGATGGCAGATGCAGTTTTAAGTGTAGAAATAAGAGCTAAATTAGACCAGCTTTCCAAAGGTTTAAGTGTTGCAGAAAAGAGTATAGAAGACTTTGTAAATAGGGGAGATAGACATATTTCCGCTATTGAGCAAAGATTTGATAAAATGGGCAAGTCTACCAAGGAGATTGCCGAAAACATAAAAAATTCTTTTGGTGGTGTTTCATTGGATAAATACTTCCAGTCAATAAATAATGGAACTTCTGTAATAGACCATGCAAAGGAAGGCGTTGCAAAGTACAAATCAGAGGTTGAAAGGTTAAAGGCGGTTTCGGTTGATTTAAGCAATCAGATCAAAGAAAAGACCAAAGCCTTAAACGAAAGTAAAAACGCAACTGAACAGGCTAAAACTGCTACAGAGAAGCAAAGGAAGGCTACTGAGTCTGAAAGAACAGAGCTTCAGAGGTTAAAGAAAGAATTAGCTGCATTAACACTTGAAAAAAGAAAGAATCAACAAGCAACTACAGCAGCTTCAGGTTCTTATCGCGAAGCACAACAAAGATTAACAGCTTTAGGTAAATCTATTCGGGAAAATGCTAATGGATTTAATCTTAAGAATAAAGCAGTCCGAGCTCAGATAGCCGAATATACCAAGCTAAACAGTAAATTAAAAGAGTTTGATCGCGCAATGGGAAACCATCAGCGCAATGTCGGTAATTATACCAGTGCCATTTCGGGTGCCATTCCATATCTGACAGAATTTACAACTGCAGCAGGAATTGTGGCCCTAGCGGTTTCTGGAATGAGAGAGTCATTCAATACCAACCTTAAACTTGATGCGCTTAATGTTTCCTTAAGAGAGGTTTCGGGTAGTTCCATTGCATTTGATACAAACCTTAAGTTCCTGAGAGAAACAGCCGATAGATTAGGCTTAGATTTTATGTCCACCGCACAATCTTTTAAGACGTGGCAAGGATCTGCCAAGTTTGCCAATTTAACCGGTTCAGAATCCAGAAAGATATTTGAATCCGTAGCTAATGCCGCGGGGAGACTAAAGCTCTCCAACGAACAAGTACAGGGCACCTTTCTCGCAATGTCTCAAATGATGTCCAAAGGAAAAGTTCAGGCCGAGGAGCTCAGGGGGCAGTTAGGAGAACGATTGCCAGGAGCATTTGCATTAGCTGCAAAAGCAATGGGGGTTACAGAAGCTCAGCTCAATAAGATGCTTGAAAAAGGACAGGTCATTTCTGAGGACTTCCTACCAAAGTTCGCTAAACAATTAGACATTTCATTTGGTAATGACAAAACCGAAAAGATTGTTTCCATGCAAGCATCTGTCAATAGATTGAATACAGCCTTTGACATGCTTTGGGATTCAAAAAGAGCAAAAACATTCTTTACAGAAGTAACTGATGGATTCGCTGAAATGATTCGTGAAATTACTATATTACTTAATTCACAGGATTTTTCTGCTTTCTGGAAAAGGTTTTGGGACAAGAATTACACAGATCAAAGGGGAATGTCCACGGGTGAAAAATATATTCAAAACTTTGGAATAAGTGGTAAGTCCCTTAATGAGCAAAAAAAGAATATTGGTGAATTAGGAATACTATTAAAAAAGGCTAGGGAGAAATACAATAACTTTTATAAAACCTCTGCATCTGATGGCTTATCTGTCAATCAGGCAATGGCAAAGTATGATGAATTAGGTAGATCTGTAAATTATTATATAGCGGCATTATCGGAGGCTATTAAGGTTTATAGGTCACAAGGAGGTATGGATGTTGTAAAAAAATCTGGTACAACACCTGGAGGATCTGATTCAGATGCAAAAAAAGCACAGAGAGAAAGAGAAAAACTAGCAAAAGACATTGCTAGAGAACAGGAATTACTTGAAAAAACACTGTTAAATTCCTATGATAGTCTAAACAAAAGAGAAGTTTCGGGAATCCAGAAAACAATTGAAGAAATAAACCAAAAATATGAAGGATGGAAAAGAAATATTTATGAAAATGTAAAGATTTCTTCCAATGCCTCTGAGGCAATAAAACAGTTAGAGATAAACAATAAAGCTGAGACTATTTTGGCTATTGATAAAATGGTTAAAAAGTCTCTTTCAGATCAAGAAAAGAAAACAAAGGATACTGCAATTAAAATTGCAGATGCCACCAAAAAAATAGCTCAAGATAATATCAATGTTGATTTGGTATTCTCACGTAAATTTGATGAATCAGCTTCTCAAAGGTCATTAAGGATACTTAATTCTGAATACAAAAACTTAGCGGCTGATCTAGAAAAAAGTCTTCGGGGCCAGGTTTCAATAGGCGTTACAAATATTGACGCTGATGGTAGACAGGATAAACTTCAGAAGGAGTACTTTGACAAAGCGGAGCAAATTTATAAAGAGGAGCAACGAATGCGATTGGCAATGGTTGACTCCAGAGGTCTATTTAATAAAGCTCTTGAAAAATCTAATATATTATTAGATGAGAACGTTAGAAAGTTTCAAGCAGGTGCTATTTCAGTAGAACAATTCAAAGCAGTTCAGGATAGCCTCCTAAATCAGCAGGACAGTATTAACGCTCTAAAAACCGTTTATGATCAATTCTCTAGTGGTGTTGGCGATGCTTTCTCAAACATGTTGGTAGAGGGGCAATCCTTTAAATCCGGAATGGAATCATTGTTTAAATCTCTGGTTTCATCACTTATTCAGCAATTCAGTAGACTTGCTGCAATAAAATTATTTAGTGCAATATTCACAGGGGGAGCATCAACTGCAATTTCGACAATATTACCGGGAGTTGGGTTTTCTTCAGGTGGATACACTGGGAACATGTCCCCTAATAAACCTGCTGGAATTGTTCATGGTAAGGAGTTTGTATTTGATGCAGAAAGCACCAAGAGAATAGGAGTGGATAATTTAAGATCACTTCAGTCAGGCGAAATTCCATCTATAAATGATTTTACTCCACGTGTAGCTAAAAATTTTAGCAATTCTAGCCAAAATAATAGTTTTATGGGAAAAAATCGGTTATCTTTAGACCTTAATATAGAAGGTCAAACACGTAATAACGTGACTAAGTGGTCTTATAACAAAGCTACTAGGTTTGAAAAGAAGTTTGGTAAAGGGTAGGATGAGTGATGTACGGGGAAATTTATTTTCATAACTATTGTATAAACGAGGTAGGGGATACTGCTAGGTTATCCATTCGAAAGAAAGACTATCTAGGTCCGGCAACATTTGTTGATGCTGGACCAATTCCATTTGAAAAATCATTATTAAATAACGAAGAGAACCTGTTGGGCGAAATTTATCCAACCCATGCTTCATTGCAGTTGATCGGAGATGAAAATTTTGGAATGGACGATATATTTACAGCCAACGATAGTGAGTTTCAGATTATTCATTTGATAAATAATGAGGTAGACTGGATAGGTTTCTTGACCCCCGAAAGCTTTGGAGAGGATGATACTAATGGAGTTAGGTATTTAGATATCAAAGCTTTTGATGGTTTAACACGGTTAAAGGGGTTAAAATTTATTGATCCAAGTGGGGTAAATTATGGCACTGTAGATGAAAACTATGAAAAATCGCTATTGTTTGCTGTTAAGGAATGTCTCAAGAAAACAGGATTGGAATTAAACATCCTTTCACTTGTGGATCGGTTGCCGATTGAGGTTAACGGAACAGACTCAATTTTCGTTATCGACAAAGTAGAAAACGGATTTATTTACAGTCCTCAATTTGTTTTTTTTGATGAATTGATTGTAATTGGAAATTATCTTTATTTCAAAGAAATCGATGGAAACAAATATGTCAATGCAATCATAGAGGAAATTGATCTTTCAAATCCTTCTTGGGGTAAAGGTATAAAACTAAATCCTCAATATACCCCTGATCCAGTAGCTGCCATAACAGGCTACTTCTATACACCAAATTATGATCAAAATTTAGATCCACTCGCAATATCAACCCATGATGTTAGGGTTTGGGTAAATCCAGAAACCACAATCAATAAAGACAATCAGAATGATGAAGGGAAGAAGTATTACGATTATACCGATGGTACGTTGTCATCATGGGATGTTCTCAACAATATTGCCTTATTATTTGATTCCAGGGTTTCTCAAGAAAATGGGAAATGGGTTTTTGAGTCATTAGATAAACATAGGATTGAGCAAGATTATTTCGAGTATGATTTTGATGGTAATTATTTAAACAGGTTCGAAAAGAGTCAAGATTCTATTATTCCATGTGAACATGACGAAATTAATTACAAGGCTTCTGGAAATACCAGGTATATAGACAAAACCTTAAAAAGTGTTAGTGTAGGATATCAGTATAGATACAAAGCTGAAGGAGACAACCTCACGAATCTTATTCGAAATGGAAAATTTGAAGGGCCAAATGTCCCTATGTCACCAACATATACTCCTGATGGATGGGTAAGAGAGAGTTCTAAATGGGGTATTACAATCGATCTCGGCCAGTTTGCTAGTGGTCAACCATTTGGTAATTTTCTTCAAATGGCCACTCCAAATGAGTTTAATTCATTCAACTGGATTAGGCCAGTAAGAATAAGTATGCTAGAAGGCGATGTGCTTAGAATGTCATGGTGGCAAAGTATTAAAGAGTTTTCTTCGAATGCCAATAGATACAACTATGTAACTATAGTGGTGGAATTGAAAACAAAAGATTCTGTTTACTACCTAGTAAATCATGAGGATGAAAAAGGATGGTCTGACATTAACTATATGTCCGCTAATCCAATAGGTTCTTGGAAGAAAAAAGAAAACAGTATTGTTTGGCATTTTAATACAAACTACTCCACTGGACATAATCCTACTCCTGCAGGAAATTTTTCTGACTTTTCAAAAGTTAATATCAAAAGTGAAGGCCTTCCTGATGATGGAGAAATTACAATAAAATTTGTTGGCTCCGCATTTAAAATGCTTAGAACTGGTGCTACGGGATCACCTATGTACGATAAAGATAAATTTGCTTATGCAATGATCTCTACAACATATGATACTGAAAACGAAAAGCTAGGTTATGAAGAGTGGTCAGAAAACCATGGGCAATTAATGACCTTTTATAAAGGTGAATTTAATCCCGAGATCAAGATAGCTGATGTCCAGATAACCAAAATAGCCAATAAGGATATTGGGATAGGAAGGTTATACGAATACATTCAGGATGGAGACTATTTTGATAAACTTGATGATGTTACAGTATTACTCGGTGATGAAGAGAACAATGATCATCTGTCAATTATTAGTGTAGGTGGCAAAGTCGTTGATAAGTGGATTACTCGGGACAATTCCCTTCAAATATGTCCAATTGGTTTAACACTAGCCAAGTCTATTCAAAGGCGGTATTTAAAACCAAAGAAGTTGATGGACGGAGGATTGAGTACTTATCCAATTAACCTAAATGGAGTAATTCAGTTAGGAGATTATCCAAATACCAAATGGTTTATCAAAGCTGGTGACATCCAATCAAAGGAGCATAGGTTTGGAGGTACAATCTGCCAATATGTAGATCACGAATTGCCGGATGGTGGAAATGATTATGGAGAAAACAGTATTTCAAGCAATTCCAATAAAGCCAATAGCAACGTAAGTTCGGGAGCATCCCAGTCATGGGTAAATGCCCAAAGCTATGTAAAATCAAGTGATTCGACTTTGGATAAGACCTTGCAGCGTGGCAATGAATCTACTTTACCGTTGAAGGTGAGGGGTACCAGGAATACCCATTTATTGGCAATACCTGAATTTTATGTGAATCCAAACGATGAAGTCCCCGGAGAGATTTATCTGCATAGCAATGGTGGATATGTCTATATAAATGGAGTAAAGTGTAAAGTAGGAGATTCCGATAAATGGGATGGTAGATCCTATGATTCGACATTTGATCAGGGATTAAAAACTACTGACAATGTTGAACATAACTCAATAAAAACTACATCCCTAGAAATTAATGGGGAACTGGGTTTGAATGTTACCAAACGAATAAAATTAGCTGATGACACCATAGAAGATTGGTTTTTTGAATCAGGGAGATTAGTGAGAGTGGAAGTAGTGTAGAAAAGATTTAAAATAAATTAGTATGGCAGGTGAAGAGGATAAAGTGAAGTTCCCCTTTGGAATGGGGATAGCGGAAGTCATAAAAGGAGAAGATTGGTTTTTGATGGCCGATGAAAACGGTGAAGCATTAGCATCACAATGGAACAAGGCCAAAGAGTTTTTGAACATTACCGGTATAGAACTAGAACCCCTAGTAGGAGGAGACAGCTCTGCTACTGCCCTTGTCGTGGCCAATGGTCCTGCAGGAGAACAGAGAACAGCAGAAGTATCTAGCGGTAAATGGTATGACTTCGGTAGTGGTCCTGTAGAGGCCAGTGCTGACAGACGTTGGAAATCCTATTGGAGCGGAACTTCTTGGGTCCTGAAGGACATGGGGGCGTTGCCGGACTCACTTGCTGACGGCGATGTGTTGCCCGGAAACAAAAAGGCTCCTGACGGAAATAAGATTTACAACAAAAGGGCGTCCAAGAGAACGGAACTTATGGCCGATGATTTTTCTAAGGCTTTCGTTTCTAAGCCTGTCGCCAAGGAGGTTGTGGGATCTAGGTTCGATAACGGCTATTATATCGGATCGACAGGGGAGTTTGTCTATGATCCAGCATATAAGACCGGACCTTTCCAAAAATATGTGGGGCCAGACCCTTTAATGTACAAAGGCGAGATAGATGGCCTTAAACCTGCTGTTGTCGGGTTTGATCAAGACTTCAATTATCTTGGAGTTGTCAGCGGACCGTTGGTATCAAACTCTGTTTATACAAATGTTCCTGTAACCTTACCGGGCGTGGTATATGTTAGGCCATCATTCAAGACCAACGGGAACGAATCTTTTATCGTACCCACTTCTGAATACGCTTTCAATATCACCATCAAGAACCCTCAGCTGTTCAATAAGTCCGCTGTTGTTACCGAGGCAATGAAGCAATTCGGGGTTATGGAGAATAGGTATATATCAAATACCACAGGGGCATTGAATACGTCTAATGGTTGGTACACGGCTTATGTTCCACTTACAAACTACAAATACCCACGTATATATGTAACAGGCGTAACCACTTTTGCAGAGAACAAATGGGGAAGGTTCATTGATTCAAGCGGAGCGTTGATCTCTTTCGGGAGCTATGCAGACCTTTCGACCATTGGTCTTGCAGTACCTTCAAATGCCATAGCCTTTGAGGTTACTGTCAAGCACGCCAACGATCCGATGAAGGTCATGGATTCAATCATGATATCCTTTGACAAGAGTCCATATGAAAGTTTCAGGTCAAATCCGGCAACCATTGGAGCCGTAATGAACATCCCATTGTCGGGAAATGTGGATACAGGCATTAAGCAGTCACCTGATACATTCATGATTGCTGGAGATTCCCTTGTTAAGCAGGGTGATGGCACCGGCACATATCCTGGATTGCAGGTCCTACTTAAAGAAAAGGTAAACTTTGCCAACTTCTATTCCTTTGGATATCCTGGATCAGCGTTGACGGCTCCAACTGAAGGAACAGGAAGTATAATCCAGAATAGGTCTGCCTGGACAATTGGAGATGTTAATGCACTCCTTTGTGGAACCAATGATTTTAGGTTAAGTCGACCTATCGGAGATTTCCATACTGATTATATTAACGGTACAGGATTAAACTATTTCACTTTTTATGGTGCATTGAGGGTTTATATTGATTATATCAGAACAAGCAAACCACAATCAAGTATTATTTTCATCACACCACCAAATAGAGATAATAGTGGGTATAACACATATACTAAGAATTCAGTTAACAAGACTTTAGTAGATTACTGCATCGCCATGGAATTAGTTGCCGAAAAAGAAGGTATACCCATTATAAGTTCCATCAAGGAAGTTCCCATAACTTTGAGAAGCCTTGGTGTTGATACTTGGGATGGATTGCATTTGAACAGTTCAGGATACGCCAAACTGTTTGCAGAGTTTTATCCAAAGGTTTTAAAGATCATCAGGTAGTAACAAGCCACTATTTCGGTAGGGGCTGATATAAAATAGATAGTGCGGAAACATTCAAAGAAAAAGCCAGTGGATTTCGATATCCACTAGCATTGAAACATAATGTAAGGAACTCCTGGGCTGTTGTTCGGAGAGAGGGCCCAGGTAGAACACTTACCTAGTCAGCGAAAAATTCGCGATGCGTAAACATATAAAATATTATATAAAAATATATCACGGTAATGTGAATGTTGCAAACAGAAAAAAGGCCCAGTCTATGGAAAGACGGGGCCACCTGATATGTAAACCCTTTGAGAGGTCTGCATGTTGCGATGATTAAGATAGGAAATAAAAACAAGAAACCCAACGGACACTACACCATTGGGTTCCAAAAACTACTCATTTACCTATTAGATTATCCAAAGTTAATTGAAATATGGTAAACAAAAAAGCCCAACAGATAAACTGATGGGCCTAGAAAATGAAAAACCTTCTAATTGGGATTGAAGGGTTTTATGAAGGTACATATTAAAAACAAAAAACCCAACAGCGGGAGGGTTGCCATTGGGTCATGAATGTATATAGAATTAAATGTTCTTAAATATAGTGATAATAAAACGAAACCCAATAACTGGAAACGCTATTGGGTCACTATCTAAATTATGGTAAAATTTATGGGGACTTAAAGATAGTGAATAAAAACAAAAAGCCCAACGGGTCGCATTCCATTGGGCCAAACCGAAACTGCTATGAGAACTAACAGTTGTTTAAATATAGGAAAAAAAATGAAAACAGGAGAAAAGGGATTGGCATTGATCAAGAGCTTTGAGGGATTCTATCCCAAGCCTTACAGGGACCCGATTGGTATTCCTACCATTGGATATGGTTTCACATATTATTTGCCTGATAGGCGTAAGGTAACGATGCAGGACAGGCCATTGACGGAACATCAGGCCACATGCATGCTGCAGGAGATCTTGAAGGGGTACGAGAACGATGTAAACAGGCTCGTACGTGTGCAGTTGACACAGGACCAGTTCGATGCCTTGGTGAGCTTTACCTTCAATCTGGGTGCGACAAATCTCAGCAAATCTACACTATTAAAAAAGCTCAATGTAAACCCAAACGATCCTTCAATCCGTGATGAGTTCGCAAAATGGAACAAGGCCGGGGGAAAGGTGTTTGCAGGATTGGTAAGGAGAAGAAAAGCAGAAGCGGATTTATATTTCAGTTAGTAAGGGGATGAATGAGTTAGAAAAAGAGCAACAGTCACAACCAAAAGGTAGCAAACAGCCAACTTTCATGCAGATAGTTAGCCATCCTGTTACCTATGCATTGATGGTTGTGGTGTCGGTATTCTGGTTTGTCCTCTATTGGGTAACCGATAGGGGCGACAGTCAGAACGACAAGATGATCCAGATGCAGGACAGGCTATACCAACAGATGATCGAGGAAGTAAGGAAACAGGTCACACCTGCAGTTGATAGGGTTAACGAAGCCGCCACCAAAGTGGATAGTGCTGCAATCCGTGTTGATAGTGTTGCTCAACAACAAAAACTAAGGAAAGGAGCTAAGAAATGAGGTGGTTTTTATTGATGTTCTTGGTAATAAGCGTAAGCTATCAACCAAAGAGCGAACCTAGCAAAAGGAACGAATTAGCAGAGCCTATTGAAAACATTGTTATCAAACTCGATACGATTTCCAATAAGCTAGACAGTATTTCACAGAAGATAGAACAATTATGAGAATAATTTTAATGGCTATGGCCTGCGCTCTATTGACTGGTTGCGGACTTTTCAAGAAATCAAATAAGATTGATAAAACGCTAACTAGCATAGAGGTGAGTAAAGATGTCAAGGTCAGTACTGATACCAAAAAGGAGCAATTGGACAGATCCAAAACTGATGTCAAATCAAGCGTCCATAGCGATGAAAGCACAAAGGTCTATCCAACTAAGGGAACTGAAGTGAAAATCAATCCTGATGGCTCCATGACGTTCCAAGCTGACAGTATAATCCAAAAGGCAAGAAGGAACAGCAATGAGGCCAAGAATATTGCCAATGATATAAAGAATACATTAGATCAGAAGGCAGACAGTGTCGCTGAAGAAAAGGGAAAGAAAGAAGAAAAGAAGCAGTCCGAGGAAAGGACCAGTACACCGGATAAGGGGGCAATTTTCGTTAATAAGATTGGCTGGTCGGTAGCAATCTTGATTATATTGATTGTCGGTGCTTGGTGGTTTTTTGGGATTGGAAGGAGGAAAAAACATTAAAATCCCCAAAAATGGGAAATTGGTGTTAAACTATTTGGAATGTTTTTTGTTATTTAGATTAAATATATGGAAGGATATACCCACTTAGCAGAATTGTACGGTTTCCGTTGTTGGTATAACGATGAAACTGGAGAAGTCAAAGGAACTAATTGGTTTAATGAAAAAATGATTGATTTATTTATTTGGTTAGACACAACCTTTGATATGAATGATGGCTTCTACATTAAGGTAATTGAGAAGCTCTAAAAAAGAAGCTTACTCATTCTAGGTCATAATTTTCGGCTTCTATAAAACTAGATCATTTTTCTACTTTTTAACGGGGATTTTAAAGGGTCTCCCGTTTGGTCTCCGAATTACTCTACCTTTTACCGTAATCGTCATTCGGAAAATATACTCCTGATTGTCGTCTTTTTTGGAATTATCTAACGCCATTGTCAAATATATTTTTAGTCAGGACTGCCTTTTTCAGCCCTCAATCCCTATTTACTTCTCCCATAGGGAAGGGATTACTCGAATACGATCGAGATTGACCTAAAAAAGCCCCGACCTTCTCGAGTGGTCGAGGCAATTTTTTTACACATGGCCTTTACACAGTTGTTTGATTAAAGGATTTGACAGTGTCTTGGTTAAATAATTCCGAGACAAATGTATTACTAAAAATGAAATTATAAAAAGTTTTATATAAATTATTTAAAAAATTCCTTTTGGTTGACAAAGGACATAATTAAAAATATCCTGTATTTCTTTGTTTTACTAAGCTTAAGAAAGTACCTTTATTCAAAATAATAAATGAATAATGGAAGATAAAGTCGATTTTGTAATTAATCAAGCGGATGGATCGGAATCATTTTTTACTGCATACATAAAAAAAGATGGACATAAATTAGATATCACCCTCACAACTGATACTGGGGTCCGCGAATTCTTCGAAATTATTAAAGAAGATTCAGAAATTATCGTGAATACTTTATCAATGTCTATAAGGTTGCAATCGCATACACCTTTATATAAAAAACTGCTGGAAATTGGAGAAGTTTATTTTCAGCCACTCTAACCAGTGGCTTTTTTATAAATAACCCCAGTTGAAATGCTGAAAACAACTGGGGAATTAACGAAAATTATCATGCAAAAGCATGATCGTTTAAATATACAAAATAAATTCCCCGAGACCATGACGAAACGGGGAATCTAAATTTAGTAAACCACTATATTAATTGCTCTTTTACATCAAACATACGAGATTGATAATAGTTTGGAAAAAAATAATCCCCAGCACCTACGAAAATACCGGGGAAATATCAATACAAAAACCTTGGCTCGTTGAGCCTACTATCCCAATTAACAAACAAAGATTATAATTGTTTAAAAAATGCCGCCTACCTTTATGGGATAGACGGCAATTTTTATGAATATAAATATTACTTGTTTGCAGTGATAAAACAACGGATAATAAAATTTTGTTTTTCCTATTCCATTTTTTTGATCGGTCTATTGCCTTTCTTGAAGTGCACGAACCGTGTATAGAACCAATGCAATGCGCTTGCTTCATCTTCGTTACGGGCGTAGCCTTCTATTTCCTCACGGGATTTATCCATAAGCGTTGCACCTATTTCATTGAGGATAATATCACGAATGTTCCTTGCATCCGTATTCTTTAACGGTTGCTCGCATTCTTTGATTGCCTGGAGTATTTTGTCTATTGTGGATTGCATGGAACAAAGGTAAGTAAAAAGCCTAACGGTAGGTTAGGCTTGTGAATTTTGGTTTAAAATCTTGCCATAGTTCCAAGGCAGTTTTCTGTATTTGAGGTAACCAATCTTCGTTGTTTACTCTTATTCCTTTCTTTTTACCCTTTTCTAAGTAGGTAACAAAAGCATAGTATGACATGTTTTCCTTTGATTTATCGTAGTCATATCTAAAACTATCAAAGTGAAATGTAATTTCAACCTTTAAACGATTGCCATTATCTAATTTGAATATCTTCTCTTTATGTGCCATTATATGCAAAATTAATGATTTCCATTGAAGATTTTTAGCGCCCTTTCAATAGCTTTCTTGGTGTCTTGTTGGCGACCGTATAGCAAAGCCAACTCGGTATATTACGACTTAAATTTCGGCCAAAGGTTGTAGCCAATATCAGGATTATTGGACTGATATTTCCTGATAAGTTCAACTTCAACCTTATTAACTTCTTTAATGTCATCCGTGTAGGATTCCCAAAGTATTTGTTTTCTTATGGTAAAATCCAACATTTGGTCCTCTGTGAAATCAGCAGCAATCAATCTGCTGTTAGCACTGCCGAAATAATTCAAAGTGTTGGTTAGGTCTTTCCCAATGTATATTTTGCCGTTCGGATATGTTATTTTGTAGATTACTTTCTTTTGCATATCCATAAATTTATAGGTAATAACTGATAAAATTTAATCTTTATACTTTTCTAGTTGTAACGTTAATTACATTATATTAGAGTTTTATTTAATCATGTAATTTTCAAATGAGAGTTTTTACTTATATTTTATTTGGGTTGATTTTTTTAGGTATAAACATAAATAAAGCACAATGCCAGAATAATTTTAATTCAAATGGGATTAAAGATCAAAAATTTAACCTTACAGGAACTATTCTTGTTTCTTCGCCGAGTGGTGAAATTTTAACCAAGAGCGAAAACATAAGGTCTATATCATATTTATCGCTAATAAAGTTAGATAAAAACGAAGGATATCTTATTTCAATAAAAAATTCGAAATTGAATATAGATGATGTTTTTAACGTTAAAATAACAGAAAAAGTTGCAGACTTGACAAATCATTTTGATGGCATCAAAGATACATTTGCATACAGTGGTATTTTGACAAATATTGAAAAAAATAGTGAATCGTATGGTTTTATGGCCTCTTTTACCAGTAAAGATGAGAGTAAATTTAATTTATTTACAATTATAATTAGCCATAACAACTATAATGAAGTTATTTCTTTCTTACGATAACCAAATTTCGTGATAATACTTTCATTTCTTATTTAAATTATACCATTGATTTTTAAATAATAGTAGGGGGTATTTAATTCCCCAAGATTGGGGAGGGTGTTAAACATTTAAATTTATGGTCCTCACAGCTATCTGAACATTTAACCAGAGTATCCCATGGACTTATTTCTCCGCTTTCAAATTGCTCCTTGGTATATTTGGGATGCTCTTAATGATGATGCGTAAGATCTCCTATTTTAAATGATTGCCCAACAAATCGGCAGTTGTAGCATTGTTTTCTTTTCTTCATCTGTTCAAACTTATATGTTATCACTTATTTCACTGATAATAGATAATATCACTCTTTCCGGTGTTAACCCTATTTCAATTGTTTTATCAATATTTCTTCCACGCTTGTTGATAGTTTCCTGAACTCACTGTCTACTTGGAATAGATCCTCATGCATGGAAAGGCTGTTTATTACCGTTGCATGGTTTCGGCCGCCAATAAGATCTCCTATCTGCTGTAATGTAAGCTTGGTGTACTTCCTTAGATAGTGGCAGATAAGCGAACGTGCCGTAACAAATTCCCTTAACCGGGATTTGCCCTTAACCTGTTGCAGCGTGATTCCCGTAACCTCGCTGACCGCTTCTATTACTGGTCCCTTGTCCTTATTAAGGAAGGATAGCCTATCGTAGCTATCCAGTCCTAAGTATATTAGTGGGGTCATGAGGCATCCTGTAACATGTCGAATAAAGTCGGTACCGATAGTTTGTACTCCAATGCTTTCAAATAGAATAGACCATCATCATAATAATCTGGATTAAGCTCTGCTGATATCGCTTTACGGCCAAGCTTCAATGATTGATGGGCTGTAGAGAATAATCCGCCAAATGGGTCATCCACCAAGTCACCTTCATTTGTGAAACGATAGATCAATCGATCGATGATATCTAATTGAAGAGGGCAAATATGCTTCTCACGTTTCCTATTCGCCTGATTTGCATTCAGCGTATTCATTCGGTTGATATCAGTCCATACAAGATCATTGCTTGATGTCGGTGGAATGGTCATGAACAATTTGGAAAGCTTTCCAGACCTGTCAAGATCCTCACAAACTCGTAGATGTTCCTGGAAATTGTAAACAGTAGCTCGGTCGAACTCTTTCCATTTGTTGAACACATACTTCATATCGGCTTTGGATAGTTCCTCAAATGACAGGAAACGATCGCCAGAAGATTTCCAATAAGCATGTGCATCCAACTGCCAAAGGCTTAAAAGGTATTCATCTATTTTCTTAACCACAGGATCATCGGCGTAGGCATTGTTCATTTCCGTAGGGGCTTTGCGAAATAATAGAACGTATTCAGGTAATCCAACTCCCATTTTTGTCGCATCCTTGCGCTGTTCGCCCCATGTGAGCCGGTATGTTTGATTATTTTCCCTAACAACATCTGTTGTAATTGTGATTTTCCCTACCAAATAAAATCCATGTTTGCGAAAGCATCTAACTGTATCTCCACTGAAATCATCGATCGTAGTAAAGCAGGTGCCGTTTTGATGGGAATACCGAATACGGTCCTTAACATGGATTGCAGCTATACGGCCAGGCTTTAATGTCCGGTGAAGCTCCGGTACCAGGAAATCCATTTGCTCAAAAAATCCCTCATTTCCGAAATTGTGTCCGAAATCATTGTAATTGTCGCTGTATTCGTAGTGGTCCCCGAATGGGATAGAGGTCAGGATCATGTCACTGTGGTTGTCCGGCATTTCCTGATGTATAATCGTTGTATCCTCATTGTAAACCGTAGCTCCGGCTACAACTGCAGATCTTCTGTTATTAAAAAGTTGACGTTTCATGTCTGATCTAATTTTATTGGTATTCAATCCGTATTCACGGACCAGATTTATCATTTCCGTTTGAAGTTCGATATGGTTACCCCATTTCTCTTTCAAGGCTTTTAATACTTCCCTTTCATTTTGGGTGTGGATGATGTAGACGTTGACCTCATTAGTCTGCCCAAATCTGTAAGTCCTATGGATGGCTTGAATGAAATCATTGAATTTGTAGTCTATACCTACGAAAATCATGTTATTGCAATGGTGCTGTAAGTTACATCCTGATCCGGCTATCTTAGGTTTGGTAGATAGGATCTGATATTTCCCTTCGGAGAAATCTATCAATAGCCTTTCTTTCTCATCATTGGATTGAGATCCGTAAACCGATTGCAGATCATCATGGAGTGAAACCGTTTTGAATTTCCTTTCTATGGCCATACGTTCACTTTCCAGGTGATGCCAAAGAATCCAGTTTGAATAAGGTCCATTCTGTTGAACAATATCAAAGGCTTTATCAACCCGTAGACTTACGCTCTCAGATTTCTCACGACTAACATCAACCAGACTTTTTGTTGTGTCCTTGAATAATACGATATCACCTTTCTTATTTTGGATAACATCATCGGTCAAATTTTGGACCTCGATCTCATGTATGTTCAATTTCGGTAGGTCATATCCGATATCATCAAATCCCAGATCACTTGGTTTATTGATAAAAACAGCCCATGTTGCTACCCATTTCCAAAACTCCTCCTTCTTGTTTTCGTAAAGAGTTAGATGACCAGCTTTGGTACTATCTCTTTGGAAGAATCTTGTTAATGCGTGACCTCGATCGATTACTCCAAGATAGTCTGCATAATTAAGAATCTCTATGAAATCATTTGGCGTTGGCGTAGCAGTTGCAACGAACCGGTAAGGGATCTGTTTGAAATACTGCAGAACATAATTCGTTGTCTCTGTTTTAAGGTTGCGCAGAATGGATGCTTCATCGAATGACACGCCGCCAAACATCAAAGGATCTATATCGCCTTTCCTTACCCGTTCGTAATTCGTGAGATATATCTTCTTATCGTATTTGATGCTATCCGTCGTTTCTGTGATATATTCAACCTCAAATCCGGTATTTAGAAAATCATTATCCCTTTTAAACTCACCAACTACGGCCAGGGGCATGCAGATCAGGAAAGGTTTACCGGTGATCTCAATAACCTGTTTTGCAATTTCAAGCTGCATCATAGATTTACCAAGTCCGAAACTTGCGAATATTGCCCTACGCCCACCTTCGATACACCATGGTACGATTACCTTCTGATGTGGTAGAAGCTTATCGGATAACCTGGATGGATCTATCTTGGTACCGAAGTTTTCGGCAATTACAATCTTGCTTTCTAAAAATTCTTTATAATTTTTCATCCCTCAAATATTTTAATCTGCTTATTCGGTTTGTTCAATTGCTCCTCGGCTTTGATTGCTTCGAGTTTCTTCCTTGCTAGTCCGATTACTTCGAGCATCTGATCGTGATTCAAACCATTCTCCTGGAGATAGGCTATTATCATATCTGCTTGTTCTTGGATGGTCATCCCTCTTGCCCTCCATCTTGGGTGTGGATATTGCCGAGCAAAGAGCCTTTAACAGCCTGTAATATCTCTTCGTAAAGCTGTGATTTTAGGTTACAAGGCTTACCGAAAATATCTTTGTATCGTTCAAATACATAGGTATCAAAATCGTCCTGAGTCAATCCTTCGCCATCGTTGGCGTCTTCTAAGAAAATACCTGCAAGTCTTTGACAATCCATATGAGATTTCCATGTATAGCCTTCTCCACCATCCACATTGAATGACGTATGATAATTTTCACCTTTATTAATTTTCAATCCACAGAAATTGCAGACATGGTCTTTATTTGCTTTGACTACTTTATTCGATAGTGTTTCCATTTGTGTTTGATTTTAAGTGGTTGTATTTGGTTAATAATGTATCAACTTCATTACGCTTATCGCTACCTAAGTAACCTTTAACATCTTCCAACATCTCAACAAGCTCCGCATTATGCTCTTGAAGATCCTGTGTTTGGGATTGACTTTCATCCAATTGATATTTCAAAACAGCTATTCTAATATCTTTATCTGACATCGTTACGCTCATTTCTGCCATACAGGAATAACCGTTTGCTAATGCTACTTTTCCAAGCAGTTCTTTTGTTGTTAATCTTTCCATTTTGTTGTGTGTTTATGTGCATACTCCTTTGATATCTGTAGCATTTCTTCCTTTTCTTCTGGTGTCAATCGAATACCGAAAAACATCCTGATATTTTTAAGTAGCTTTTTCATTATGCAGATAGGTTTTTAAATTTCTTTTCTTCTGATTCCTTCCATGCTGATCGGATTTCCTCGTTGCTCCTTGGATCATCAAGCTCCACGAACTTTATAGTATTCTTGGAATCGTACATAGGTACAGAGCGCATGGCTTTGGGCTGTTTGGTTTGGAATATCTTTTCGTTCTTCTGTAGCTTGACATGTCCCTTTTGCATCGATGGTTTATCGATAGGTTCCGTTACCTTGGTTTTTATCCTTGTATTGGGCCTTGACTTCAACTTTGGATCTGCCTTTTGCCTTATCATCTTGAACTTTCCTTTTTCAGGGTGTTTCTGAAGCAACTGGTTCACGTATCTAGTGGTTATGCCGTATTTAATACCTACTTCAATTGATGTCATCGTAAGTCTGTCAATTGCCATTTGATCGTACATCTTCCTCTTTTCAGAAGAAGCACGGTCCGCAACCCCAATTATCCTCCGGATTATTGACCTTACACTGTTGTAGTTTATACCGGTTTCTTTGGTTATTTCAATAGGGGACTTTCCTGATCTTGACAGATAGACTATCATGTCTATTTCTTCGGTTGTGAATTTCTTTTTCATGATTCCTCCTTAACTGCTTTTAGAACTCTTTGGAAAACATCGTTTTCACATTCGTATTCCTCAATGAGAATTCCGTAAATACTTTCCTTTTTTGATCTTCCTGTTATCCATAGGAAGAAATAGGCACTATGCCAACCAAAGGCTTTTATCCTTCCTTCCATAGTTATTAATTCACCATCTTCATTAATGGCTGAATAATGGGTTATGAATGTTTTCATCTGATTTAATCTTTTGTCACGTGAATAGACATTATCAACCCTACTTGGTGTTCGGGTCTAATCATCGTAGTTAACAGTATTGCTCCATTAGGTTTGGTGAATTCTAGTTTTAAATATTGTCCTTCTGTTTGAAACATTACATCTTGAACCTTTTTTAGTAATACAGCATTAAGTCCTAAAACATTAAGGCTGCTATTAGCTTTTTTAGGTATTACTTTTTCTATGTCAGGATATTTATCGTCATAGAATTCATGTGTAATGGTCATCATACCTTTTTTTGACTTGATGCCATTAGGGAGTATTTCAAACCAATCACACTTTTTCATAATTTGTAAATGGGATTTATGAAGAAGTTTACCATCTAGTATTTTGGCACATTCTTCATCAATATCATGAAGTGATAAATGTTGTTTTATAGCTACATGTGCATCAGTAGCATATACATATCCATTTTTAAAATACACACATTGCATTGCAGGTCTTAGGTCGTCATTACTGCAAATGGTTTCTAATTTGGTATCAAGGAAATTGCTTTTTCCTATATTCATTTTAATGTTCATAATTGTTTAATCTTTAAGTCTGGAAATAGAAAAGCCTTCACGAATAGCGAAGGCTGAATCATCAGTTATTTTGTTGTGGCAGTTCCTGCAGAGTGGAAGCCAATACTCAATCTTGTTAAGGTTTATTCCCCTGGATTTCATGTGATGGACATCAGTAGTTACATGAGTGCATCCATTTAATTTAGCTTTGCAGTAGGGGTTATCTTCTTTGAACTTCTTTGCAAGTTTGTAGTAAATCCTATCTTCCTTAATTCCCTTTTTGGATCGTTTGGGAATTGGGATATTTTTCTTTTGGATAGGCTTTTTAATGAAATTCTTGTTATAACAAAAAAGGCACATACGCTTACTGAATATGTACCTTTCATCTTTGCAGGATTCACAAATCTTTTTCTTTCGCTTTATCATGCCGAATCGATTTTAAACCTAAAATATTCTTCTCCTTTTTTTACCTTTATCTTTTTTACATTCCCCTCGGAGATCAACTTATCATTGATACCGTACTTCTTACAGATAATGTCCTGTGTAGGTTTAATAGGGTTATCCCAATCCGCTAAGGAGCTGGACAGTCCGAATTCAAAATCTATTCTGTAAGGTGGGGGAGGAAGTTGTATTTTACTTGGTAGGAGTAGGAGAGTATGCTTTTCGTATGCTTTGTATTTAGGAGTTTTAAACCGTTTACCCTGCCAAGCTTCGTTAACTGATAAAGGTTTAATATCAATCCTAATCATTTAGTTTTTCCTTTCCGAATAGTAATTCAATTGCTTCTTGTTGAGTTAGGGGTTTTGCGTATCTTGCTCTAAATGTATAGATACTAGAATCGTAGGAATTTTGAAACTTTACTACATAGTCGCCTCTAGAGTCTATAGAGGATAAAACACCTATAAAGTATTCATCTTCTTTAGTTACCCAAGCTTTGATAACATCCCCAACCTTTGGTTTTTCTTCGGGTTTGATACGGTATTCTATTCCATCAACAAAAGCTGGGTTCTTCAGTTCATCCCAAACACCTTCGTTCATCATGTCATATGTTTTATACTCAATCACCGCCCCATTCTTATGAGCTTCTTTTAGTTCAGCGAATTTATCTTCTTCTAATAAAGCCTGTTTTAGATTATCAATAGCTACCTCAAATTGAGATATGCTTTCTTTTACTAATTCCCTGTTCATTTTCTTAATTTTTTATTCGGTTAATAAATCTGTTATTTCTTGTTCCATTTCGATTAGGTTGTCGAAAAAGGTCTTTAGTGCAATACGTTCTGATTGGTTTTTTAAAGAGAATCGTATCTCGTTTTCAGATACTTCTTTCAGTACCGCTTTAGCTCCCTCAACCTTTCCAGGGTTTTCGCTCAATACTTTCCTCAAAAGGTCGATTACCTTTCTGTTCGATAGCCGTGTGTTAGGGTCTTTGATACTTTCGTTTTCCTTGTCCTTGATCGTGTCCAAAACTGCCTGATGGTACATTCCAAACTTTACTTCGTTGGAGTAGGAGACAAGCTTGAAATGTTCGTTAAGGAATCGGTACAGGTAGACAGCTGAAAAGGGGATGACCTTTGTGAGTTTGTACTTGGCGAATCCCTCTATCAAATGCAGCTTAGCGAGTACCTTTTGTTCCTCAATTGATGGAATTGGTTTTTCTTCTTCCTTATGCGATACCTGTTTTGCGATTTCCGCACGTTTTGCTGACGTGTAATGAGCTTTTAGGAATTTAATGACCGTGACTATAGAAAGACCAAGAAAGTCGCCGTATTCACCTAAAACACCTTTGTTAATCGCAATGGGAATTTCAAGCAATCTGATGTTAGGAACAGCCCGTTTGATTTCAAGCGCAATTCCGTCCATTAGGTGACTTCCCTTTTCTTCATTGGGGTTGAATCCCAAATCTTTTTGAGCCTTCAATATCGCAGGTAGGACAACTTTGTCAATCTCCAGTTCCTCAACATCACGAGCCATGGGGGAATCCAGCATTTCCACGCAAAGTTCAAATCTTTGAAGAGCCGTGTATTTTTCGATTTTAGTGAGCCCTGTTTCCATATTTTTTCATTATTACTTCCTGTGCGATCTGTTCGTGTGTCTTTTGTGGCGCATCCTTCGATTGGTTCTCTACCTTTGGTTTTCTTCCCTGCCGTATCTCCGATGTTATCCAGGAGTTGAAGTACCGTTTGAATTCCTGCTCGGTTTCTTCAATTTTTCCCGATCCGAGAATATAAAGTTCAAAGGCATCGAGCCATTCAAGGACATCGTGGACCAACAGGGAATTTTTCATTGCAATCGTGTTCAGCCACTCGGAATAACCGGCGCAACTTTCCTTTAATTTTTGTATCGGTTTTTTACCGAATTGATTTGAAGAAAAAGTGAGTGTGGTTTTTTCTATTTCATTCACTTTATTTTCTATTTCTATTTTACTTTCTATTTCTCTTTCTCTTTCACTTTCTAAAGGTGGGTTATTTTGGGTTTCCGAATTGGGTTTTTTGGGTTTTTCATCCTTTGGTGGTCTACCTCCTTTTTTGCCATTTTCCCTATTTGCTTTTTGCTTTCGTAATCGTGAATTGACTGAAATATGTGTATATTCATTGTCTTCAATTTCAAACTTTTCGGTTACAGATTTCCAGTCATCTTCATCAACTTTCATCCGTATTCTATTTTCGAAATGAGACTTCATAATCTTCATTGTTCCGCCATTGGAATACATCAAAAAAAGGCACTCTAAATAGATGTACCTTTGGATAGGGGAAAGCTCAAAAAAGGTATCACTAAACCACCAATCTTTAGGGTAAAAAGTGAATCCTAATTGTGACATAATTTTTTGCTTTTAAACAGACCTCCTTCTTGTCCAATCAGGTGCAGTATATCCTGCAAAAGTTAACCTTTGCTTTTCCACATCGACAATTGTCAATATTGATTGGAATCTATTTTCCTTGGCTTCATTTACCTTATCCAAAGCCATTTCCAGCGTCTTAAATCGGAATGGTGTAAGCTGTAGCTCGGGACAGGTCACTTTGTATGGTTTTTCACTGTCGATTTTATCAAACCGGGTGAAAACAGGTCTTGCTTTTGGTTTTACTGACATAATGATAATTCGTTTTCTAGTTCTTTAATTCGGTTAGTTATCTGTGTTCTTCTTGACTGAATGATATTAGAATCTTTCAAGTGCTTATCCCATATATCTATTAATGAATCATGTACTACCACAAGATCATCCTCGGTTATATGGTTGGGGCATACCGTTACGTTTGTCCATTTATTGTTGGATGTGCAGTCGAATTGATTTTCAGAAAATGCACGGTAGAAAACATGCAGATATGTTGGGGTTATGCTAATGTTTACTTCTCCTAATTTGAAACTAAGAGGTGAATTGATATTATCTATCAATGGTAGAAACCTAGTCTCTATCAATTGTATTATTTCCTTGATTTCCATTTTGGTTTAATTGGAATCGGGGATCTGATAATTAAGATATACAGCGCATATCCTTATTATATCCTCGATGTAGTCAGAAAATTGAGTTTTTGTTAAATCCTTTGTGGATGGAGTGTTAAGAATGGTTTTCCAGAACCTGTGAACCAAATCATAATGAGAAAACCTTTCTTTTTCCCATCCTGCGTAGAGTAGGGCAGTTGATGAATGTGGAATCACAACGCCCCAGTAATACGCATTGGCGTCTATGGAGCGTTTCTTCATTATTTAATGCTTACGGCCAATCCCATTTTGCCCTTTTGGATCGGAGGTTTTATCTCCACTCCGTTTTCATCAAATATTGGTTTTGTGATGGTTTTTAAAAACTTCTCACGTTCCTTTTTCTTTTTGTCCAATTCGGCAATTTGATTGGAAAGTTCATTCCATTCTTCATCGTCACACATTGAAAAATCATAAGAAACACCTGTCATTCGCTCAGTTATTTCGCAACCATATTTTTTGTAAACTTCTCCTTTACCTAGCCTGGTTTCCTGTTCAGCATATGGCCTGATAACCTTTTCAAGTTGAGTGAACAGTTCTTGGCCTTTCTTAGCTGTGATAAATAGCTTAAGCGCATCTGTAAAACCCTCAGATAGGTTTACCCTTGCCTGTTCTACCGTTTGGCTGATATAATCCTTGTTTAAGTCCAAAAGCTTAGATGGACTTACTTCGATTTCAAATTCTTGATTCATGATTAATTATTTTGAAGGTTTGTAATTCTTTTCTGCTGATTCCAATGTTTCCTTATAGGCTTTCTTCATTCTGAATTTATCATTGAGCTTTGAAAGCCATTTTTCACCCTTGTTAATAAGCGACAGATATCCATTGAATTGATCTTCAGTTAACCATGGTCTTGTGTCTTCAGGTTTGTCAACTTTATTTCCAGAAGCTTTATTTGCGTCATCATCTTCTTCTTGGATATTTAGCAATGCTTTAAGGGTATATCTTCGATAGTAAGTAATAGCTGAACCAATTTTTTGTGGATCTTGAGATTGGGGAAGTTCTAATGAGCTTTCAATTTTTTCGCCTGTATCGACATCAATAATCTGTGTCAATAATGTGTTCCCCTGAATAGGCTGTAGAACCATTAAATTTTGATTGTGGAACAACGGATTGGACAATTCAATCAATTGATTTATGTCAGCATACTTAGATTTGAAAAATGGATTATCTGCATCCTTTGTCAACTTTCCAATGTTCTTTTGGATTTCGAATAGTTTCTTATATATCTTCATATCTTTATCTACTTGTTATAATTACTTCATACTCACTTGCCCCAACATAAAGGGCATATAAAAAGAAAAAAGCCATTACAGCTATTGCAATGACTTGAAAATAGAATCGAAACATTTCTTTAGTTTCTTCATCTAAGTAGAACCACCAGTTCTGAACTGATCGGTCAATTCTTTTAAACAGTTTCATATTATCGTTTACGTTTGGTTACAATTTGATTTCCGGCAAATGGTTGTAGCTGTTTTGTATAAGCTCATTTATTCTTTTATGAGAATAATATTTACAGCTTCCTTTACCGTTCTGGCTGACAGGTTTTAAAAGACCTGATTTAATGTATTTCCTTATTCTGTTTTCCCCATATAGTTCACAGGCTTCCTTAAAAATCAATTGGGGTTTAGATGTTATTTTGTTCAGCTTTTCATCGGAAACCATAGATATTACTACAGCTCTAAGGTCTGATAGTGAAACTTGGATTACTTTATCTTCCATGATTGATAGATTTTAAAATGAAAAAGCCCGACTGTTACATCGGGCTGTGTTTGACATTTACGTTATTAGGCGGCTAAAAATGTCTTAAATCTGCCTTCCTTATTTGGAGAGCCGTAGGTGGAATCGAACCACCCATGAATCCAGTTTACGGCTTAAAATTTGTGTTGACGCTTAGAATCGTTTTGATAAACTCCGGATTGGTAGTAGATAGAACCATTGATGTTAACCTTACATCCTTCACTACAGGTAATGGAGTAATTAGGGGTATGAGGCACAATCTCTTGTTGCCCTGGTGACATTGTAATGCCGTTTAAAATTGCTTGTGATGATCCCTGGTTATGAATTACATCTACATCTTGGAATCCTTCTTTTGAACATGATGCCATAGCTACTACGGCAACTGCTAGTGTTAATATTCTTTTCATGCTGTTTCGTTGTTTTCAACTTATCAATATGGGGTACACACCTATATACAGCTTATTTATGCCCGTAGTACTATTTCAAACTTGAGGGTCTACTTCGATCCAAGTATAATGCTGATACTTTCAAACAGCTGGTCGGTGCTTTAAACCTGCACACGGTTTATAAAGAACTATTGTGTTGATCCCGACCAAGGTTTCGAGCCTTACTGCCTTTAGCTTATCGGGAAATTTTAAACATGGCTCACGCCTGAACAAGTGGTTTTAAAACTTGTAACTAATTGATTTTTAGATGTTGTAGTATTTTAGTTTTTGAATAATGAATGGATAAACTCACGTCCTTTTTCTGTCCAGCGCATTTCCGTTTTAGTCATTTGCTCGCCACGTGAATTGAAGTATTTGTGTGTGTATGTGTCCTCATAACCTTTCCCACGATAATTGGATCGTAGAAGCCATTTATCACCCTGTTTGTATTGAACACCTTTATCCTTAAGGATTTTATTCAACTTAATAGCTGTCAGACCTAATTCCATTGCTATTGAGTTAATAGTTATTTGAGAATTAGAAGTTAAAACATCATCGTAATATTCAGCCTTAGGCTTTACGATATTGAAATATTGTTGGGCCGTTTGAAGTTGAGCTTCTTGTCTTTGTGTTTTATTCCTTAATTCTTTTAATTGGGTAGCCATTTGAATGATCATATCTGGATTTGATAGCATATCTTCAATTGTTTGCGGTGTAGCAGTAATGCCTACAGATAGAAGTTCTTTAATTCGATCATTGCACCATAATTTGAAGTCTACTGAAAGCCATTGAGCATATTCTAATGCTACTTCTTCATGCATCCATGTGCCTTGTTGAATTAATCCTGGTGTTCCGCCTTTTACAACAATTAATAAAGAAGGATAAAGTTTTGCTAACTCACTGGTATTCAACGAAGTCTTAATTTCGCCCATCGGCTTAATTCCTCTTGCTTTTGCTAAGGCATGAATGAAATCATGCGTTTCAGCATTATCAAACCATTGTTTTGGCTCTTTTCCTTTAAAAGGTTTTGCCATATTGTTGGCATTAACATAAGCAGTTCCTTTTTCATTTCTAAAAGTAACCTCGTTACCTTGGTAAGAAAATAATTTTGTTAGTTGGTTCATTACGCTGTCCTGCCAATAAATGATTTGCCATTGTCCTTCCAAACGATATATTCTCGATCTGGAAATTCTTTTGATAGTTCTAGTTTTAAGTTCTTAGCATAACCGTGATTATTAACTAAAATGTATTGGTCAATACTTAATAATCTTACAGTTTTTCTGACAGGTTCAATTATTCCTTTTGCTTTTGGCGGTATTCCTGTCATAATAATGTCATTAACCATGTTATTCAATTGCTTTATATTACTAAATATTACAATATATGACAGAAAGTGTTATTTTTGCATTGCATTTAAAAAATAAATCTTACTATCACTTACACAAAGTAAGGGTAATATATCCGTATTTGCAAGTAATAGTAAGTTAAAAACTTACACATTTTTACATATGTCTGATTATCAGGGAGATAAATTTCAGAAAAAACTTACAGAGTTAGGTATTTCTGCTACAGAAGCTGCAAAAAGAATAGAAATTAGCAGGGATACGATTCATAAATGGTTTAAAAAAGAACAATTGGACCACAAGCAGATTGTAAAAATTACAAAAGGATTGGGATTGTCTCAGGATGAAATATGGGGTGATGACCTTAGTAAGCCTAATGCTAAACCGGCAAGATTTTTAGGCGATGGCACTCCAAATATGTGGGTGGTTCCTATTAAAGCACAAGGAGGGTTTCTTGAAGGTTACGGAGATTCTGTTTTGCTAGAACAGAATATAGAGAAAGTCTATTTTCCATTTATTGGTCAAGAGTGTTTTGCATTTGAAATAGACGGGTTAAGTATGTTGACAGAATATGTTCCTGGAGAATACTTTGTAGGAACTCCGATCGAGAATTTCAATCATTTAGTAAAGGGTAGAGTATATGTATTCCAAACTATCGATGGGATCATAATTAAAGAATTTGTTAAGATCGAGGACGATTATATCCATTTAAGATCGCAAAATGAAGATTATAATCCAGTTAAACCAATATACCTTAAAGATATTAAACGCGTGTACCAGCGTGAAATGGTAATTAAAAACTAAGACCAATAAATAAATTATGGAAATAATAATATCCTGGATAATACTATCTTTTGTTGTTGGAGCTGTCGCCTCTAATAGAACAACAGGTTTTTTGGGTGGTTTTCTTATTTCTCTTTTACTTTCTCCATTAATAGGTATTATTATTACCCTTGCTTCAAAAAGAAAAGACACAATCGCATTTGAAAAAGCCTTATTGGAAAAGAATGAATATAAAAATAATGTAAATTATATTGATGAGTTATTTAAGCTTAAATCCTTGTTGGATTCTGGGGCTATAACTAATGAACTTTACGAATCAGAAAAACTAAGGTTAGATAGGAATAGAGTAGAAGTAAGGAATTTATATTTTTTCGATTCTAAAGGAAGGACATTTACAATACATGTTAATAATAGGGGTAAGTCAATTAAAGTAAAAAATAGCATTGCAAATGCTGAAAGATTCACAATAAACGAAAGTGAATTCATATTGACAGTTATTCCGAGTAATATTTTTTTAAGTAACAGGTCTTTTAAATTGAATGCTCCTGATATAGAAAACACATATGATCTTGCAGATATAATTAAATAATGAAAAAAATTTTATTAATTCTAACGCTATCATTTACATTCCTGTCATGCAGTAAGGATGAAGCGCAGGTTGATGATCAAACTATTATTGGAAATTGGGTAGATGTTAATGGAGATAAATGGGTTTATTTAAATCTTAAGTCAAACGGAAATTTTGAATTTTCAATTTGTAGTTCTAGAAATGAAGACAATGAATGTCTCGCAACTGGTAAATATATTTATTCTAATAAATCACTTGCTTTAAAGGCTGGGTATAAGGATTTTGTTTTCGATGTTGATTTAATATCTTCAAATGAATTAACAATTACTGACACAGATAATTATTTCAAAACTATTTCTTACAAGAGGAAGTAATTATTTTTTGAATTATTTGTGTGGCATATTGAAAATAGAAATAGATGGAGGGCGCACACCCTCTCTTTGGTATTTTTTGAGATCAATATGTCTTAATTTTAAATATAGATAGGTGACGAAACAAACCTTTATAATAAATCAAATGAATTTACCAAAATGTTTTATGAATGAAATTTTGTTTTATGAATGTTTTATGAAGATTTTTTAATCGACATAACTGATTGAAAAATAGACTTTTATAAAGGTGTTAGATAGGGTTCGAATCCCTCTCTCTCCGCCAAAGAAACAAAGCCCAACGTTAGTTGGGTTTTGTTGTTTCAGGACAGCCTTGCCAAACTTGTTTGAGCAAAGGCAGTCCTGAAACAACAAAAGGCCCGCGGAGCGAGGCCCTTTGTTACTGTGAAGCCTCCCCCCAAAGGGAAGGTTCAGGGTTTGCGTGCGTGCCCAGTGGGGCTGAACCAATCCCTTTGAGCTACGGGATCCTACCGGAATCCCTAAGAGCTAAAGAATCCTGATTGAGTTCCTTGCCAAACTTGTTTGAGCAAAGGCAGTCCTGAACAACAAAAGGCCCGCGGAGCGAGGCCCTTTGTTACTGTGAAGCCTCCCCCCAAAGGGAAGGTTCAGGGTTTGCGTGCGTGCCCAGTGGGGCTGAACCAATCCCTTTGAGCTACGGGATCCTACCGGAATCCCTAAGAGCTAAAGAATCCTGATTGAGTTCCTTGGCAAACTTGTTTGAGCAAAGGCAGTCCTGAAACAACAAAAGGCCCGCGGAGCGAGGCCCTTTGTTTCTGTGAAGCCTCCCCCCAAAGGGAAGGTTCAGGGTTTGCGTGCGGGCCCAGTGGGGCTGAACCAATCCCTATGAGCAACGGGATCCTTTGAGCTAAAGAATCCAGATAGTGTCCCTTTGAGCTACTTGTTCATATTAATGTCCCTATTAGCTATAAGTCCCTACCGCAATCCCATTAACCTTAAGAATCTTTCTCTTTTTCCCTTAAAATCTCCAACCACCTTACCCATTAGCAAATAATTTTTCAGGTTTCAATATGGTTTCCCGTAAAATCTTTTACTGTTTATCAATTAATTTTGAATCAACAGACCGACTTATTATTAATCATTACCCTTAGACTGACAAAATTTGGCCGTCTGCGAAATTACATTTGTGAAATAGTTCCAAAAAAGTGAATCTGAACTAATACATGGCTTTTGCCATGCAACCAATCTATTATTATTAACTGAAATGAAACAGAAATTTAAAAATCTCTATGCTGACTATCCAGATCTAATTAACATCCGCTCAGTTGAAATCTGTGAAGTAGATGATAATGACATTCCTAATGGCTCCGGTGGAATAAATAGGGAAGGATATACCTATGGTCAATTGAGGCATCAGCCCATCATTAACGAATTGTTAGAGAATATCAGCAATCATAAATTGGCCGAGTTAGCCCAAAAGTGCAATGCTCGAAATGCAAACACTCCCTTTGAAATGTTCAAAATTGATGGAGAGTACTGTTTTTGGGGATTACGGATTTCCCCTGTGGTCAGAACTCCAGATGAAGCGCAATTACGCGAAATACTTGCTTCCAATGAAAATACAGCCAAAGCCTTAGCGGATAGGAGTGTTACTGCGGCTATGATCCGTGAAGTAACTTATGACTTGCTCAGGCAGGAAGTAGCCCATGTCTGTGGCATGACGGTAAGAGAAGCTTCACTAGCGATTGGCAATCAGCTTGATTGTGCACCTCATGAAGACCCAAGTGGATATATTTTTATGGTCCCTAACTGGGCACACAACTGGTTTAGGCATGATGGCTATGTTTCGAAGATGCTGAAGGTATTAAATAACGATAACGGTTTGGTTGATAATTCTTTTTCCGAAGTAATGGATAAATTACTCAGTGAATGTGAAATTAATCAGACCCAGTATACTCGATCTGATATTGTTGAATACCTAAATAGTTCCAATCTTCTTCAAAAGCGTTTATATGAAGATTCGAGTTTTATGCAAGCATATCAGTCTTATTATAAAACATTAAGTATCTACAAAAAGAAGAATGCGGATAAATATTTCGTTAATAATTTCATCTCTAAGCCATTAAGCCAAGATGGCAGTCTGATTGTAGCAGAACAGAGCTTGACTTTTGATACGGTAAAAAATTCTGCAGAAAGCCTTAAGGTATTAGGTGAAATGATAAACCTATCATTTGAGGACGAGATAAGAGAAACGTTAGACATTTTCAAAAATAATTTTGAGAAAATAGAATTACCTAAAGAATCTTGGTTCTCCATCACTGGCGCGAGTAACGTGAAGAAATTTACGCAAAGGGCTACAGAAGTATATTCAATCTATACCAATATTCTGGAAGAATACCATTTTGCTAAATTTTCCATTTTACAATCCATCAATGAATATTCTCAATTAAGGATTCAGTTAAGCTTTGACAGGGAAGATTTAATTTGCGTCCTAAAAGATGTGTATGGCGAGAAAATCTATGATTCATACCCACAATTATTCAATTTCAATCAAATTGAATGGTTGGATGTAGAGAACATGTTTAACGATTTGGACACGCAATTTGAAAAGATTCAAGGTAAATACGATGCGTTTTTAGATCAGGCAGATAAAAATCTACAAAAGGTAAAAGACCAATTAGATTCATCACTTTCAAATGTTGTTGATAAGATGGTCTATTCCAAGCTAAAGCAAAAGCATATTGGAAAGGAGGTTGGCAAAGTTGCGATGAAAGTATTAGAAAACTTTTCAAATACAAGGGCCCTATCTAAGGAGAAATGTTTGGAAATTAAGAAGGATATTGAGTTTATGAAACTTTCCTTTGCTCCAGATTATCAAAAGATCCTGGTTGATTTGGGGAGGTTATTTGAGGTTTACACCAATATTCGCGAGGTATTTATTCCTTTGGCAGAGTGTTATGGAAGGTATTTCAACAATATTTTAGGAGGTGAATTAAAGAGTTTACTGAACAAATATGGAGAATTTAAGCAGTCTCCGGTTTTTAAGGAAAGAGAAAGACTTGTTTTATCAAGGCGTGCGAATGAGTTGGATGTCTTAGAACATCATAAAAGCATTGGAAATCTAGAAAAGCTTTTAGATGACGAAAGGGCATATCTTGAAAATGAGGTTAAGCCGTTATATGAAAGGTTGTTGAATATTCAGCCAACCAAACCAGGAATGATTTCAAAGATCTTGTCTTTGGGTTTAAATACGGCAGTATATGATCATGTATTTGCTAAATGGTCTACTTTTTTCGAACCATACGAGGCTGAATTTAATTCAAGTACAAATGAAATTGAAAAATTAAAAAAGGACATTTCATATTATAAGGGTCGTATCGTTGATTTAGAAAAAGAAAATGTCAACATAGCAAAGTCAATTGAGGGTTTTTCAGAGGAAGTTAAAGAGTATTTTAAAGAAAACAATATGGACGCTGTTTTAACAGATATTAATCCAGCGAATATCAATACTGTTTTAAAGATTTCGAAGGATATTTTAGAAAAAGGACTTCGGGACAATTTATTGAACCCAGCAGAATACCTAAGTAACCTGACCTTCGTTAAGGCAGTTAAAGGGGCTGAAAGCTATGATGAGAGCAAATTAGTGTCTAGGAAAATTTCGAATGCAGCCAATAAAGTACTTGATACGGTTGCCTTATTAGACAACGTACGTAAGAAATTCATAGATGGAGTTTCAACAGGAATGGAAAAAGGTTCTTTTGATGTGAATGAAACTAAATTGATTTCGGATCAAATGGATTCTTTTATTACCAAAACGAATTTTCTGCAATTGCGTGATGAGGATTCCATTAAAGAAAGGATGAGCGGTTATTTAGAGAAATTGATGATTGAAAACTTTCCGGACAAACCATACCTTGCTGATTTATCAGGTAAAATGGTCGGAATAATCGCGGAGCAAGCAAAAAGTATGGTTCGTCGATTAAAGTATTTGGATGAAATTAAAGCCCTGAAAGCTCTAAATAAAAGCAATGATGAAATTTTAGAAAAACTCAATCAGGATTTAATGCAGCATACTAACGATGCAATTACGTCCGATCTCAACGAAAGGGATCAGTTAATTAATCAAATCAAGCAAAGTTTAACCATTTAGTATTTTTGTCATGTTTATTAATATTTGTGTAGGCATTTTAGCATATATCATCTTTATCTTTTTATTCAGTAAAAGGCAAAATGCCTTAGCTGTCAAAAACGAGTTCGGATTAACAAGTTTAAAGAATGTCAATCAAGCCTACTTTCTCAACATACTTTTTGTTCTGTTCATACTAGGATATTCTTATTATGTGTTAACGCATCAGTCTGGATGGTCCATGTATGTCATGTTAGGTTTAAATGTAATAACCTATTTCATAGGATTTGTGGTTGATCCTGATGAAGCCGAAAAGGAACCGGAAAATTAAAAATGAATGAACAGCTCTCTAAATAGGAGGGCTGTTTTTTTATAGACTGATCATAAGATTAACATTCTTTCCCTCCAATTTTTCTATATTCGTTAAACTAAAAATCAATTTCCCAAATCTATGAACCAAAATAAATATTCCCAATTGACGGACGAACAGCTCCTACAAGAGCAAAAGAAATTAAAGTCAACCAATCTGATCAATGCACTTTTGATCGGGGCGGCGGTAGGTGTTGCAGCCTACAGCTTCTATAATAAAGGGTTCAGCTTTTTTACGTTATTCCCATTATTATTTGTCTATTGGTTTGTGAAATCCAAAAATAGCACAAAGGAATTAGAGGACGAGATCAAATCAAGAAATCTATAATGCCTAAAAGACCAATATCTTTTCTATTTCCTTTCATCCTTCTGACCGGATTGTTTAGCCTTCCCAAAGCTACTATAGCGCAATCTTCTGAAATCCCATTAATTCCATTCAAAAAAAACCATTCCACCTCTATAGATGGGAATCTAACCGACTGGAATAATCAAAGAAATCTATTCACCGTAGATCAATTTATATCTCCTTGGGGAAATCAAAACTTTGGGAAGACGATCTTTAAGGCATTTCATGATGGGTCCTATTTCTATTTCTATTTTGATATCAAGGATAATAAGGTTGTAGAAAAGAAATTTGAGAAAGAAGAAGATGTAGGTAGAGGCGATAGAGGAGAGATATTCTTATCAGTAGATCTTGGTTTAAAAGAATATTACTGTTTTGAAATATCCCCAAGTGCCAAGGTTTTAGACTATAGGGCAAGCCATTATAGAAAGTTTGACTATGGATGGGATTTAGAAAGTTTAGAAGTTAAGTCAAAAATAAAACCTGATGGCTACATTTTGGAAGGTAAGATTCCTATGGATTTCATTAAAAGTATAATGGATTCAAGTTCCGGGCAATCAGTATATTTAAGCTTATTCAGAGGCGAATTTGATAGTCTGGAATGGAATGAGAAATCAATCAATTGGATATCTTGGATTAGACCCACTAGTATAAAGCCAGATTTCCATATTCCATCAGCATTCAAAAAGGTACAATTTGGAAAGTAATGAAATTTGTAATTTACTCATAAAAATTTTAACAATAAAGACTCTAGCATTTCCCGATGAATATACCAAAGATCCATGGGTTTATAGAAAGAAGGATATTAGTCAATTATACTGCAGATCCTACAGTCGTTAGCGGAATCTTGCCAGCTCCATTTACGCCAAAATTATATAAAGGAAAAGCAATTGTAGGCATCTGCTTGATCCGGCTCAAATCTATCAAGCCGAAAGGTTTTCCTAAATTATTTGGAGTTAGTTCTGAAAATGCAGCCCATCGTTTTGCTGTAGAATGGACAGATGAATCCGGCCAAATTTGTGAAGGGGTCTATATTCCCAGAAGAGATACCAGTCTCTATTTGAACACTTTAGTAGGAGGTAGGTTTTTTCCTGGAAAACATAACTTTGCAAACTTCAATATTCGAGAATCTAATGCTAATTATCACCTAGATGCGCTCAGTTCCGATCAGAATCATATCCAAATCGACGCCAGGAGAACCTCAGAGTTTCCATTAGGTTCAATATTCGACAACATTGACGAGGTATCCCAGTTCTTTGAAAAAGGATCCATTGGTTATTCACCAAATGGAAAATCATTCGATGGACTAAAATTAAACACCTATAATTGGGAGATAAGTCCATTAGAAGTACAAAACATAAAATCGACTTATTTTGATGATAAAAACCGCTTTCCTGAAGGCTCTATCCAATTTGACCATGCCGTAATAATGTTAAATATCGAACATGAATGGCAATCTATGAAATCAATTTCCTGTCTTTAATTGTTCTTGCTATATAGCGTTTGGTAATGCAGATAAATATGAAACTAGATCCTATTGTCGCTGTGCAAGATGTACAGAAGAGTGCCGTTTGGTATGAAAGGTTATTAAACCTCCATAACAGTCATGGTGGCGAGAATTTCGCTGTATTGCAAGATTCTTCGGGTGAAACCATTATATGCCTACATCAATGGGCTGAACATCATCATCCTAGCATGGAAAACCCAGACCTTGCACATGGAAATGGCTTAATCTTATATTTTAAGACCAAGGATTACCAAGGGATTTACGATACAGCAAAAGAAATGCAGATTGAGATGATTGAAGATCTTCATAGAAATATGAATTCCAAAAAAATG
This sequence comes from Sphingobacterium sp. LZ7M1, assembly GCF_024296865.1. Taxonomy (GTDB): domain Bacteria; phylum Bacteroidota; class Bacteroidia; order Sphingobacteriales; family Sphingobacteriaceae; genus Sphingobacterium. Next base: position 2,261,965 of record NZ_CP101134.1, read on the forward strand.
GAATTTTCATTTTATGATCTCGATGGGTATTACATTAGTATCACTGAAGACCATAATTATGAAGGTTAATTGATCCTTATCTTAAATATCAAAGGCCAGTTTTTTCCAGTAACAAACATAAATTTATTCATAGGATCCCAGGCAATCCCATTCAACACCTTTTCAGGGTCAGGTTGAAAACTCTTGTCGTAAAGTTGTAAGATCCCTTCAAAACTTATTTTTCCTGCCACATAGCCTGTTTTCGGGTCTATTTTATAAATGTAATCAGACCCCCATTGGTTAGCGAAAATATAACCTTCCACATATTCCAATTCATTCAGGCTATCGACTGACCCCATATTATCTAGTACCTTTAATTCTTTGATGATTGCCATGTTTTCCGGATTAAGGTAGTACAACGTGGAGGAACCATCACTTAATATCAAGGAGGTAGAATCATGTGTCAATCCCCAGCCTTCTTTCTGCCAGCTATGTGTGCCGCTGGGCTGCTTTAAATTGTCCAGATCAAATTGATAGATTTTATTGTTCATGTAAGTCAATTGATAAAGCTTATTGTTCAGTATGGTTATTCCTTCACCGAACACTTCATTCTCATAGTTTCCCTTGAGTACTTCAACTTTTGCCGTTGAAGTATCAATTTTGTTGATTCGGGTATGCCTTTCAAGACCTGTCCCTTCAATTAGACTTCCTTGGTCTAAAACAAAGCCTTGGGTAAAAGCTGAAGTATCGTGGTCTAGTGTTCCAATTATCTGATAGGTGAGAGGTATAGCTTCCGGAATAGGGCTTTGCGTGGAATTTTGACTAGCTTGAATAGGTTCTGTTTTAGTTCCCTGTTGACAAGAATAGAGTAGGGACAAACTTATAATATTCAGAAAAATAATATTCTTATTCATCGTGATTAATTGCATTCTTAGTTACTAATATAGTTAAAGCGGCTGAAATTATACATGTTCAAACATGTATTTTACTCCTTTTCAATAAAATAAAACCAGACGTTAATATTAGTATCCAATAAGTCCAAAAATCTTTTTTTTCATGATTAGCTAATCTTGCGCTCATCTGCTTAAAATCTTGCTTAAAACAGTTGAAAATCCTGTTTTTTAAAACACAGTTTAAAGCCGTTAAACGAAGATATTTTTCTGTTTTTTATCGATTTTCGATATACAAAAAATTTAATAAATTGAAGTCAACATTAAGCTGATTGCTAACTAAATCATATTAGCTACTTTTTTTACACGCTAATTTCGTGTAGGCCATGGGCTACAAAAAATAATTAACAGCACTAAATAGATACTATTGATTTCAGGTAATCGAAATCCTGTGTATTTTTGTAGACCATAATTTTATGGCACACAACTATTAAAAAATTAATAAAAAGGCATACAAAATTGCGGCTAAATCTTAACTGATAGGAAAAATTGTTTTTTCTTTTTGGTTTTGAGTCTAGACCGTAATGGAGGTTAAAGAAATGAAAAAGCACTACAAAACTCCCCATGTTCATTTAGTTAAAGTACAGATGGAAGTGGACATCGCATTGGGGTCTGCAAAAGTATATCCTCAAAATGGTAACAATGTGGTCCAAGACCAATGGACTGAAGAGGATGATGATAATAGAAATATCGATTGGTAATAATAAAAATTGATTAAGAAATAGAACATGAATAATATCAAAAATAAAATCAGTATGAAATTTAGTATTGGATTCTTGGCAGTCCTCATGCTTAGTTTTGGATCTTGTAAGAGGTCTGATGATCCAGTTGGGGGCAATGGAGAAGCAAAACTTAATGTTCAGATTGATGGGATTTCTTTTGAAGAGGACAATATTGACTTCGATAAGAAAAGCAGCACCAAAGGCTCTGTTGCATCTGGGCTCGTAAAAGATACCTCATTGGTTTATGATGATTTTGTAGTGGACGTGAAAATGTCCCAAGACAATGATAGATCAAATAGAACAGTGAGTAACCAAACTACTTACCGTGGTTCTGATGCTAATATGGCAGCAGCAGTAACGAAAACTACTCCACTGACCAAAGGTACCAAATATAGATTGGTAGCCTTTAATGCAGATGGTACTTTTAATCAAGCAAAGGATTATACCTATGGTAGTGAAGCTTCAGCAGGTGCGATGAGCTTAGATGCTGGTAAAAAATATACTTTTGTTGCTTATTCGATCAACAGCGCAAATGATGAATTACCTAAATTAATCTACACCAATGGCGTTACAACATTTGCAAATGCAAAATTGGTTGACGTATCTAAAGATTTAATGGTCTTTATTGTTAAAGATAAACAACTGACCTATGGTGACAATAAATTAGGGGTAATCCTAAAACATAGATTCAGCATGATTACTACCCGATTAACGATGGATTCAAAAATGACAGGCTCTATCAAGACCTTGACCAACACAACCATCGGAAAAGTGGATGCTAGTGCTACCTTTAATTTCAATGGCGAAACAATCGCTTACAAAAATGACCAAAATACATTTGCAGCAATCAATTTCCCTGTTTTGGGAACCGGATTAAGGGACGTTACTAGTTTTCCTACCTTGATTATCAACCCTGCATCTACCAACAAAACATTGAATTTTGGCATTATTAAAATTGATGATGAAACCAAGACAAACTTTTCGATCGCTAATATTAAGGTAAATCCTGGATGTAAGTATAACCTGAATCTGAACTTCAGAACCTGTACCCAGGAAGTGAAATTGGCGAATGATGCTTTAAACTGGAAATTTCCTGAAACTGGTGACCGTAAGGGTTGTTATGATCCAAATTCAGGTAAAGTTTGGAAAAATGGAGAATTATTGACGAGAGAATTCACTGCTCCTGCTTCAAATTACGGCTTTACATTTGATATCACCCAATTGGACAATGCCATAAATATGGAAGTTAATGGAGTTCAGATCTTAACTGATCCTAAAGAAGGCCAGATTCAATTCCAAACTTACGATAACACAGCAAATGGTGAAGGAATCATTACTCGTAACATTCAATTTGCTGATGGAACGGAACATGGTAAAGGTGGCATTCCGGATATTTGGAACCTTAGAGGAACTGATGCTACTCCAATGATTAGAATCATTATCAGTAAAACAGGTGAAGTGACCATGTTAGGTAGCAAAACAAACAATGGACCATTAGTTCAAATGGTTTTAAAAGGTTCTTTGAAATTCAACAACGTGCCTTGGAAAACTTCTGGAACGAATAGCGTAAAGGTTACTCAAAAAGTATCCAATACAACTTTTGTTGTAGGTAGAGGTTACGGTCAAGCTAAAATTGCTTGTAAATAAAAATTAAAAGATTAATTTTTTTATAAACATAATTTGTAGGAAAAAGCCTGAGAAATCAGGCTTTTTTTATGTATTCAACTTTGTAGCATCTTGATAAATTTAATCGTTTAGTTAATACACAGCATTTCTATTAATATTAAACCATTGTCAATTATGAAGAGAATTATGTTTTTAGCTCTAGCCATAGTACTGTTTACGGCTTGTGAAAAAGAAGGTCAAGATGCTTCACCCTGCTCCAAAAAATTAAGAAGCCATTTCAAGAAAGAAATACGATGTACCGAGAAAGGTGCGTATGAAACCAATCTCTATAAAGGAATCTATAAAGGCAAAACGGTATATTATGTAGATGTCGTGTGTATTTCTTGCCTAACTGCTTCTCCAGAATATGGCTATACTTGTGACCTAGAAAAGGTAGATTTTGAAAACTTTAATGAAGTTGCCAATAAAACTATGGTTTATAACAGCTGTACTAAGGATTACACGGAATAGCTTTTTGCTGTTACTTCCTATTTAGTCAGATTCCTTAAAATTTCTATTTTTGTGTACGCATGAAAAAAGAAATCATAATTGACGGTAGCCAAATCCACGATAAATCCAGTTTTTACGAAGAAATAAATCGAAAGTTTATGCAAAATGAAAGCTGGCAATTAGCGGAAAGTTTGGATGCATTTGATGACCTATTGTACGGAGGTTTTGGAGCCATCCGTGAAAAGGAAGAAATAACATTGATCTGGGAAAACTTTGAAGCCAATCGAGAAGCTTTAGGAACTGAATTCACCATTAGTTATTATCAGGAAAAGTTAGAGCATCCCGATGATTTCGATTCTTCCGTTATCCAAAAACGATTGGATGCATTAAGGGAAGGGAAGGGGCAGACCTATTTCGAAATCCTCCAAGAAATTATCGCTGAACATTCCAATATCGAACTGATCAAAAAATAAGGCGCAACGTCCAAAAGTTTCTAATCGTTCAGAATCAAAATGCGCTAAGGAGAGATTCAGAGTGAAGCGAAGAATCTATTTTTTTTAGTCATACTGAGGTTCATCCGAAGTATCTCGGAGCAATGCAAACTTACATTATTATACAATTTGCATTGACGAACTTTCCTGCACCTTCGGTGCAGCATGACAGGACCTGTGGGAGGACAACCGTACAGATTCCTCACTAATCGTTCAGAATCAAAATGCGCTAAAGAGGGATTCAGAGTAAACGAAGAATCTATTTTTTGATTCTTTTTGAGCTTTTTGTCATTCCGCTATCGTAAGATGAGGACACCATTTCAAATGTAGTATGGATAGTTCCGAGACCCTTCGGGGTGCCCTCAGGGTGACACAAAAAGGGTATAGAAAAGTATTTCATGCCCGCTAGGGGTTACTCAAAACAAACATCATCCTTCCAAAGGAAGTCCTTTAGCTCCCGGCTCATTTCCAATGGCGGAAAAATGGAAAGAATGACGTTGCCCTGCGCGATGGGATTGGCCTTGGAATGCTTTCAAAAAATTCTCCATCTAAAAGGAGAATTTTGCAGGAAGATATTCCCGACATCAAGGCATTCTTTTCATGTGTGTTGGATTGTGCGAAAAGCCATCTTAAATGAGCCGAAGCCTTTTGGTTACTTTTGGGCTTCAAAAGTAACGAAGAGAATTGGTGTCCCTGAGCTCCTTCGTCGGTTTGGTTAATTTGCGCTTCAAAAGTAACGAAGAGAATTGGTGTCCCTGAGCTCCTTCGTCGGTTTGGTTACTTTTGGGCTTCAAAAGTAACGAAGAGAATTGGTATCCGTGAGCTCCTTCGTCGGTTTGGTTAATTTGGGCTTCAAAAGTAACAATAGGATTGGTATCCCTGAGCTCCTTCGTCAGTTTGGTTAATTTGCGCTTCAAAAGTAAAGAAGAGAATTATTTTATTTTCAAGCTTTGGAAATCATTATTGAAAATTATTTCACAAGAAGATTGGATAGTTCCGAGACCCTTCGGGGTGCCCTCAGGGTGACACAAAAGGGTAAAGAAAAGTATTTCACCCCCTTAGGGTATTACCCAACTGCCCTTCGCATTAAAATATCCGTCTGTTCATCACTACCTAACCTGAAAATATGTTTATCAAATTCTTCAAATCCATTTTTCTTATAGAAACTGATGGCACGGGCATTTTCTTCCCAGACTCCCAACCAAATCGTCGGTACCCTTAAACTTTTTGCGGTTTCAAGGGCCTTAAAAAATAAAAGCTGACCAACTTGTTTGCCATGATGGCTTGCATAGACATAAATTCGTTCTATTTCGATATGGTCTTCCAGCTTATACTCGGTCTGGGCCTGACCAATATTTAATTTCAGATAGCCAATAGGGTCTTCCTGGTCCCAAGCTATATAAAATATAGACTCCAGATTTTTCAATTCATGCTGAACCTGGATTTCGGAAAAACGATCATTAATATATGCAGACATATCCGATTCGGAATTTCTGGATTCAAAGGTTTCAAGGAATGTTTCTCGACCAATTTTTTGAATAATGAGCAAGTCATCAATAGATGCTACTTTGATTTCAATCATAATATTAAGTCCTGGGAGCCTAAATGTATCGAATTATATGCAATTTGGATGGTTGAAATCCAAGTTATGACGTTTATATTATAGTTATATCCAACGATTTCTGGTAAATCTTAAGGTTTTCCTCATCAAAACAGACAAAAATTACTTCTCCAATCGATTCATTTTCAGCTAAATAATTTTTTACCGCCTGAATCGCAATTTTTGCAGCCCTTTCTTTTGGAAAACCATAAATTCCGGTACTGATATTAGGGAATGCAATTTTGCTTACATTATTTTTACTAGCCAAAACTAAACTATTGAAGTAGGCATTATATAAAAGCTCATCTTCACTATGGTTCCCATCCTTCCAAACCGGACCAACGGCATGGATTACAAATTTACAGGGAAGATTGCCTGCATGGGTTATGACAGCCTGGCCTGTTTTGCAACCACCTTGCCTGTTGCGGATCTGTTGGCATTCTTCTAATAGTGAAGGTCCAGCAGCCCGATGGATTGCACCATCAACACCTCCTCCGCCCAATAATGAAGTATTTGCTGCATTTACAATAGCATCCACATGACATTTGGTAATATCACCCAATTCCAGTTTTATTTTATCCCTCATATTTTCAGTATACCTTTATGAATGAATCAATTCCGGTGAAAAAAGTTTAATATTTTTATTATTTATAAAAAATCAAATGTTCTAAAACCAATTTACATTTAAATTGTTTGAAAATTATCTAGAACATTAAAACTGTTATAACGCACATCGCAATACAACCATAAAATTGCAGATTGACTCTTTTCAGAAATTAGTTTACAATTTATTGTCAATTTGCATAAGATTATACCCCAAGCTATTGGGGTATAATTGTTTATTGGCAATTATAAATGTTGAATTATCTCCATGTGTGTTCCTGCAATCAAAATATGCGTTTTATTGTATAATAATTATTATTTTCAAATGAAATCTACCTTACAGTTATGTGTTATCATGTTGGTTCTCCAAGTAAATCAGAATTAAAAAATAAACTTCCCAAAAAGAAGGTATACTATCCGAATGAAAATGAAATTTTCCATATTTCAGGATTCACTAGACCCTATCTTCCAGTGACATTAAACCAAGATTCGGATGCTGTGATCGAGGCGAGGTGGAAGCTGATCCCCAGCTGGGTGAAGACGGAAACAGATGCCGGTAAATATGCAAACACCCTCAATGCCGAAGCTGAAAGTATTTTCGAAAAAGCTAGCTATAAAAACTACATCCACAATAATCGAGGATTATTGTATGTAACCGGGTTTTATGAACCCCATAAGGTCGCCGGAAAAAAAGATACTGAGAATTACTTCATTTATGCTCCTAAGCATGAAATTATCAGTTTGGGGATTGTATATTCCAATTTCACGGATCAGGAAACTGGTGAAACTTATCCAACTTTTTCCGTGATCACAACAGCTGCAAATGAACTGCTTGAGGAGGTTCATAATGAAAAGAAAAGGATGCCATTGGTAATTCCCGAGGAGTCAAGAGATGCTTGGTTATTTGCAGAAGGAAAAGAGGAAATCAAACAATTGATGATTCCATACCCAAAGGAATTAAATGCCCACCAAGTGCATCGGGTTACAGCTGATCGCAGCGGAAATACCAATCGTCCCGATATCCAAAAACCTTGGTCTGGACAAACTTCTCTATTTTAATCTGCTATGAAAACTAAAAACCTATATCTCCTTGGACTCACTTTCATTACTTTATTGGGGTCCTGTTCAGTCACGCAAAAGATGGCGGACAAACCATATATCCATATCCAAAAAGAAAATAGGGCAGATAGAAAGTGGAAATTGATCTGGGAGGATAATTTTAACGGGACGGGGATAGATACAACAAAATGGTCCCGGATACCCAAAGGAGAATCTGATTGGAACAGACATATGAGTACTTCAGATGCCGTTTTCCGAATGGAAAATGGGAGTTTGTTTTTACTAGGTATCAATAATCCAGACCTATCCTCAGACCCTAGGCCCTTTATCACAGGAGGGATCTGGAGCAAGAACAAATTTGCCTTTCAATATGGCCGGATTGAGATTCGGGCTAAATTGGGAAGTGCACAGGGTGCATGGCCGGCCATGTGGATGTTAGCTGAATTGGATAAATACGGCAAATACCCCATGAATGGAGAGATCGATATCATGGAACACCTTAACTTTGATAAAATAATCTATCAGACAACCCATTCCCATTATACCCTAAATCTTGGTCATCAAGACAATCCGCCACATTCTGGCACAACGGCCATAGAACCTGATGAATTCAATGTCTTTGGAATCTCATGGTACCCTGACAGAATTGTTTTTCAATTGAATGGAAAGGATACTTTTACCTATCCAAGAGTAGAAGGGGTTGACCCTACACAATGGCCATATGATCAACCTTTTTTTATCTTGATCGATCAACAATTAGGCGGTAATTGGGTAGGTAAGGTGGATCAAACACAATTACCTGTCGCCATGGAAATAGATTGGGTGCGAGTATATCAATAAAATCTTGGCAAAATAAAAACGGCCAAATATTACATTTGGCCGTTATCTTAAAAATTATATCCTTGTTATTAAATGGGGCTTATGCTATTTAGGACAGTCGGTTCTTTTTCTTCCATAACCTCTACCAACAACAATCGTCCTACCGTCCACTTTCTGGCTTACTACTACGGTATTTGAACCTGTTGAACTCCAGGTAACATTATTGAATTGCTTGCCACCTTTCAAGCGCAATGGAATCAATGGTCCTTCGTTGGTTTTGCTTCCTAACATGGTCACTTCTCCAGTACGACTGATCATGATACGGATCAATGGTTTAGCCAATGTACCTTTTAAGTTGTAAGCCTCATCAATACCATTTTTAGCGTATTCTGTGCCGTCTTCAAATTCAATATTACGTACAGTACCTAAGTTATTGTTAGTCTGGAATTGGATCTGGTCTGCGTAGCTGTTTCCAAAAATATATTTACCATTTACGCGCATATTCAATGCATTGTCTAATTCGGTAATATCAAATTGGAAACCATAATCAGCTCGTGGTGCACTGAATGAATTGGTAATAATCTCATTATTTTTAATTTTTTGGCCGTCTTTTATGATGCCAATATAAGTTGTATAACCTGTAAACCAATTTCCTTCTCTCCAAGTTTCTTCCTTGTATCTCCAGTTCATGGCATCTGAAGTTACATTTTGTGTACATGCTCTGAATCGTAATACTAAATTGTACTTATGTCCCGGAGTAATCTTAACATCCTTAACTTGAATTCCAGTTTGGGTCTCCGCATCTAAGGTGATTGATCCAAAAGTAAAGATGGCATCCGTAACACTCTTGCTGATCAAAAATGTTGGATTACTACTGATGCTTCTCATACCAGGTGTAATAGTTGGAAATGTCACATTAGTTTGCCCATTTTGATTAGGGAAACTTAGACTTTCATCACTGAATTTCAATGAACCACTAGCTTTTGTTGGAGAGAAACGGGCATTTGAAATTGCTTCAATAGATCCAGTCATACTATCGTCCATTTCAATGGTCGTCGTAATCTGGCTAAATTGATGTACCAATACGGCGTTCAGGTTATTATCTCCGTGAGTCAGTTTCACTGACTTTTTAAAGAACATAAGATCACTGGAGATATTATTCAGACTAGCTGTACTTAAGCTTCCTTGGTTGCTCACATTTGGTAAATCTGTCGAGCTATTCACTGAATAAACTACAAAAGTGTAGGTTTCACCAGCATTTAATTGAATGCCACCAGTTGTAGGTTCGCTACCATAGATATAGTCGAAATTCCCTTGATGAGCACCTGCATTATTATAAACCATAATGCGGTATTTCACGCCAGGAGTCAAAGTTGAGTTCACGGTTTGTGTTGCTGCTTTGGCTGCATTGTCTGCAGAAGAAGTCCTTCTAATCGTAGAAGGTTCAACATCGCGGATTACCATCACTTCCATGTTCATATTATCGCTGATCTGTACGTTTGATAATTGTACATTGGATTCTGGCGCTCTCTTAGTTGATTTATTGCTTCCGTATGCTATTCTTTCCTCTTCAGGCGAGCCAACCGATAATTTTACTTTTACGGTCGTTAGTTCTCCAGAAACTGGATCAGAGCCTGACTTTTTACAAGATTGAAAGCTAAGTAGCAGAATCGCTATAAAGAACATACTTTTTAATCTAGCCATCTTGTTCAGTAGTGTAAATTCCATTTTGTAGGTTTTTATTATTCTTTGTGTGTTTGTATTACCAATCGATATTTTTTGTTTCCTGATCGTCTTGGTACCATTGGTCCATCAGCTCATTATCAGTGTTATGAGGGCGGACAAATGCTGATCCTGAAGCTATACCTTCTTCAAGATGGATATCGAGGACCTCGATTTTTGGACTCATGTAAGTTTTATCCATAATGCTTTGCACCTAGTTAGTGATACTTTATAAAATTTTAGAATTACGCGTTAATAGTTAGTGATTTTCGGTATATTCTAATGTCTTCACTTTGAAAACATTGTAAAAATAAGTAGGAAATTCATTTTCTCTACTGCAGAAGATATGCGTAATAGCAGTTAATTTTAAATTGTCGTTTCATCACTACAGTTTGCTATTGATATGTGGTAATGGCCTCTAAAGTGTGAAAATGACCTTTTAAATAATTGTAAATAATTGACTGAAATGGATAAGGTTAGACTTGAGATTGGGTAGGAAAATAGGAGAGGGCCATCAGTTTTTAGGAAGAAATGGATGGCTGAAATTGGACTTTATTTCCTTGTCTTGTTCGGGATTCATTCGAGCCATATTCGAGAAATGGTTTGGTTGTATTGCGAATTTTCGGAATGTGTCTCGAATAAGGTCAAAAGGTCTATCGAGATTTTTAGAAATAGGAGAATTTTCTTAGTTGAAAATTTTAGGGAAGGGAGGAGAACCTGCAATTGTTCCTTTTCGAATTTAGGTAAAATATTGTGAAGGCTTTTTTCGTATTCTAAAAATCTTCGAAAATCTCAGAACAATACAAGCCTAATCATATATAGTTTAACGCCACGTTGCCGTCCTGACGCAGGAAGGATCTCGGTACAATACAATAAACAATTTTAAAATCATGGAATTTTGTATTGGCGTACAGTTCGTCAATCGAAGATTGACGATGACAGGGATGGGTATAGTGGAACCGTACAGATTCTTCACATATCGTTCAGAATAAAAATGCGCTGAAGAGGGATTCAGGATAAGGCGAAGAATCTTTTTTTTTTAGTCATACTGAGGTTCATCCGAAGTATCTCGGAACAATGCAAACTTAAACTATTATCCAATTTGGATTGACGTTCAGTGTGTCAATCTTAGATAGTTTGTATTGGCGTACAGTTCGCCAATCGAAGATTGACGATGACAAGGATGGGTATAGTGGAACCGTACAGATTCTTCACTGATCGTTCAGAATAAAAATGCGCTAAAGAGGGATTCAGAGCGAGGCGAAGAATCTATTTTTTTTAGTCATACTGAGGTTCATCCGAAGTATCTCGGAACAATGCAAACTTAAACTATTATCCAATTTGGATTGACGTTCAGCGTGTCAATCTTAGATAGTTTGTATTGGCGTACAGTTCGTCAATCGAAGATTGACGATGACAGGGATAGTTATAGTGGAACCGTACAGATTCTTCACTAATCGTTCAGAATAAAAATGCGCTGAAGAGGGATTCAGGATAAGGCGAAGAATCTTTTTTTTTTTAGTCATACTGAGGTTCATCCGAAGTATCTCGGAACAATGCAAACTTAAACTATTATCCAATTTGGATTGACGTTCAATGTGCCAATCTTAGATAGTTTGTATTGGCGTACAGTTCGTCAATCGAAGATTGACGATGACAGGGATGTGGAGAGTAGAACCTAACAGATTCTTAAATATCATTCAGAATTTGAAGTTTCCTCAAATAAAAAATTATCTCACCCCCTTTAGGGGTTTCTCTTTTTAGGAAACTATAGGTCTAAATACTAACTACTAAATACTTACATACTAAAAAAGCCGCTTTAAGCGGCTTTTTTCTGTACCTAGGGCGGGAATCGAACCCGCACTCCCTTAACGGGAACAGGATTTTAAGTCCTGCGTGTCTACCAGTTCCACCACCTAGGCAACTGAGCGAAAGACGAGATTCGAACTCGCGACCCCAACCTTGGCAAGGTTGTGCTCTACCAACTGAGCTACTTTCGCTTGACGTGCTGCAAATATAGAGAGATTTAACAAAGTTGAAAAATAATATCCTGATAAAAAATGCAATGTGCTTGTAATGTGCGTAATAATTTTATCACGAAGCCAGAAAAAGGGCATAATAATAGCTTTTGGCGCGATTTTTATCTATTTTCGTAGATTAATTCTTGTTTATGCAACTTCGACTTTTTACTATACTCTTTTTATGCTTTCTGGGCTTGAACAGTAAAGCTGAATCCTATCCTGAGGTGGTATTTGATAATAGTTTGGTGAAAGGAACTTATGCCCGCAGTATCGTTAATTATTCGGGCGATAGTTGGGTGGAGAATGTCCAAAAAAACCTTTTGGTTTCGGACAGCTTATTTTTTACTCCTGGGAATGCGCTTTCCCTAAAATACATTTCCTCTGAAATGGGAGATTGGGATGTGCTGATCAAGTATAGTAGGCAGAAATTTCACTATCGGGTGTCCTTCGATGATATCCTGAGCCTAAAGATCTTTGTAGGTTCCGCTGGTACAAAAGCTGAAAACTTACCTTCCATCTCTATCCAACAAGGGATGAATCAATCAGTTTCTATCCCATTGGGAGATTATATCGAAGATTATAACCATAGCAGTTGGATGAGCGTGAAGATTCCACTGAAGGAATTTGCAGGCTTGAATATTGATCATAATATCTCTGGGATTATACTTAGGCAACATCACTCCAGTGAGGTTACCAATCAATTATTTCTGGATCAGATAGAATTCCTTCCTACAAAATATTCAGAGGCTCCCTTGACATCCAATGCGGTATTATCCAAAGCTACTGCTTATGGGAAGCATGTTGACCTACAATGGCAGGTTCCCCTGACACCTAGTATCCGCTATGTTAAAATCTATCGCTCCTTGGACAACAAAGAATTTAAAGCAGTGGCCATCCGACCAACCTATATGCTGAGGAGCTTGGACTATGTGCCAGTTTTAGATAAGAAATATTATTATAAGATTGCCTGGGTGGACTACAACTACCGTGAATCTCCATTTTCAGAAGTGCTAGAGGTAGAACCCAAACAGCTTAATGAAGATCAGTTATTGGATCTGATCCAACTTGCCAACGTAAATTATTTCGTTGAGAATTACGATATCAATTCAGGAATGTACATGCCCTATCGCATGAAAGATAAGGCAGTGGTTTCTGTTCGTGAAACCGGAGGTGCCATGTTGAGCATGTTGGTGGGTGTAGAGAAAGGATTTGTAAGCAAAGCATTGTTCCTAAGTCGGGTTAAACGGATTGTAGGTTTTTTGGGTAAGGCCCAAAACAATAAAGGCTTCTTTCCTGCTTATTTTGATGGTAGAAAAGGACTGCCCTTATATCTAGACGATATTCCACGTTATGACGTGCAAGCCACGAGTTCCTTGATGGAAGCCTTATTGGTCATCCGTCAGTACCTGACCACCGATGCTGCAGATGAAAATAAGTTACGCGCGGATATTACCCAGTTGTGGGAAAGATTGGATTGGAGAGGAGTGACCTTGCCGTCTGATCCATTGGTGTTAAGGTCAGCAATCGATATGGTAGATGAATATTTTACCTTTGATCCCTTGGTTGGTATCAATGGAGGCCTAAATGCCTACATGTTAGCCATTGCTTCAACAAAATCTAGCTTGCCACCTGAGGCCTTTGCCAACGCTTTAAAATATAGATTTGAAAAGCCAAGGGGAAGAAATTCGATCCGACGGATGGGCACCGATCATGAATCCAATTTAGGAGATTCCGTTAATCTGATGATGGATGCTGAAAAGGTATTGATTTCCGTTCCTGGGCAGGATTCCATATTTAAAGTGGCTTCAGCGCATGATACCCTGATGTACGGTATCAAACTTCCATTCGGAAACTATACCACGAGTCTATTGGATATGTACAGGCCTTTTAATACGATCAACCCGAATCTAAGTAAGGTAGGAGAGTATGACCTGAAATCAGTTCTCCAAAAATATACACAAGTGGCTAAACGCAGGGATAATGAGATTGGCGTAGGTACTTCAAATTCTGATATTTGGGGATTCTATCAATATAGAGATAGTATTGGTACTTTCCGGATCAATCCGGCCATAGCGATTTCGTCCATGTTTTTGGATGAGAGCCGTTCTAAGCGTTCCATGTATGCCATGTACAATCAATTTGGAGAATACCTCTTTACCGAATATGGTTTTAGAGCATGGATGGATTTGCGGACAGATGATGTTTCTGATGAGTATATTGCCAACAACCAATCCAACCTTGCCATCCTGTTGGAGAACGCCAGAACAGGGCTGATCTGGAACTTATATCAGGCAATTCCAGAAATCAGATCTGCGGAACAAAGAATCTTCAAGAAGTGACATTTTTAATAGTAATATCACTATATTTACAGAATAATAACTTTATAAAAACTCATGAAGCGAATCAACTATTTAACTTTAATTTTTTTAGCGGGTCTTACTTTATTTTCTTGTAAACAACAAGCATTGGTTGTGAACCCAGGGGCTGTAGTCAGTCAAGATGGAACCAATGATGGATTGAAAAATGTGAAGAGAGAATTTGAGGACGCGAAGCAGACAAATGAAGGTATTTTAGTTTCCATATCATCCGATTTATTGTTCCCGACAAATTCTTCATATTTAACAGATGGAGCAAAAACTGAATTGAGCAAATTGGTGAAGGTATTGAAGACTTCCAACGCCAGTTCCAAGATCAGAGTTGATGGACATACTGATGCTACAGGTACTCCGGAGTACAATGTTTGGCTGTCAGACAAGCGTGCAGCTTCAGTGGAGAAGTTTTTGGTAGATGCGGGGATATCTGACGCTCGAATTTCAACAAAAGGTTTAGGCCAGACCAAACCAATTGCTGACAACAAAACTCCAGAAGGAAGACAAAAGAACAGAAGAGTAGAAGTGGTGATCTTGAAATAAAGAACCTCTAAAAATATATAAAAACGCAGTCCGCAGTAAATGGGCTGCGTTTTTTGTTTGCTGGAATTTGATAGGTTGCTAATTTATTAATTGATCGATATGGAAAGCTAAAATTGCAAAATGACTTTTTAAAAACAGAGCTTTGCCTTTAAAATCCTAGTTTAGATTTACTTAAAGAATTGGAGATTTTAGTTCCTAGAATTTGGGAGTTTATTAGGATAATATTAAGTATTTTTGTTAGTTCAAAGTTTTAGGGAGAAGAGAAAGATGTATATAATTTTTGATACGGAGACTACGGGTTTGCCAAAGCGTTGGGATGCACCAATTACGGATACAGATAACTGGCCGAGGTGTATTCAGATTGCTTGGCAATTGCACGATGAAATGGGAAGGCTGGTTGAGCATCAGGATTATTTGATCAAGCCGGATGGTTTCAACATTCCCTATGATTCTGAAAAAATCCATGGTATTTCTACTGAATTGGCAGAATCTGAGGGTATACCCCTGACTGATGTTTTAGTAAAATTCAATGAAGCATTAGCAAAGGCGAAATTTGTGGTAGGTCAGAATATTGGTTTTGATATCAATATTATGGGCTGTGAATTCTACCGTTATCAGGTGGATAGTCCAATGGCTTCCATGCAAATCCTTGATACCTGTACGGAAGTCACGGCAGAGCTATTGAAACTGCCCGGTGGTCGTGGTGGCCGATATAAGTTGCCTAACCTAACAGAATTACACAGTTATCTGTTTGGGGTTCCATTTGCTGAGGCGCACAATGCTACAGCCGACGTGGAAGCAACTACGCGATGCTTTTTTGAGCTGATCAGAAAAGATGTATTTACGCCAAGTGATTTACAGGTTGATACCGGCTATTTTGTAGAATTTAGAAAAGAGAATCCTTCCGTTGTTGAATCGGTAGGACTGAAGCATGTCAACCTGAAGGCGGCCTCTGATGCAATCCGTCAAGAGGAAAGCATGGGGGTTAAAAAGGTTGTCATTGATCCTGAAACGCTAGCTAAATTTGAAGCAGCTGAGTTTGCCCACTTACATAATCATACCCAATTTTCAGTTTTACAGTCCACAATTTCCATTGATAGCCTGATCCAAGCAGCAGCCAAGCATAAAATGTCGGCAGTTGCCATGACGGACCATGGTAATATGATGGGAGCCTTTCACTTTGTTAGCAAGACCTTAGGTCACAATAAGGATGTAGAAGCAAAAATTAAGGAAGCTGAAGAAAATGGCGAGACCTATGATGGTCGGATCATCAAACCTATCGTGGGTTGTGAATTCTTTGTATGTGAGAACCGTAAAGACAAAAGCAGAAAAGACAATGGTTATCAAATTGTCTTTCTGGCCAAGAACAAAAATGGATATCACAACATGGCAAAAATGGCTTCAGTAGCTTATACTGAAGGATTCTATTATGTGCCGAGGATCGATAAGGAAACTGTCGAACGCTATAAAGAAGATTTGATCGTTCTTTCAGGTAACCTAAATGGTGAGGTCCCTAGCAAGGTTTTAAATATTGGTGAAGCCCAAGCAGAAGAAGCGCTGATCTGGTGGAAGGAACAGTTTGGCGAGGATTTCTATATTGAACTGATGCGACATGGTCAGGAGGACGAAAACAGGGTAAATGATACCTTGGTCCAACTGGCAGAAAAACATCAGGTGAAGGTAATCGGGACCAACAATACATATTACGTCAATAAAGCTGATGCGCACGCGCACGATATTCTATTATGTGTTAAGGATGGTGAAAAGCTCTCTACACCGAAAGGGAGAGGTCGCGGATTCCGATTTGGTTTACCAAACCAAGAATACTATTTCAAATCTGCTGATGAAATGAAGCAGGTTTTTAAAGATACACCACATGCCATCATCAATATACAGGAGGTTTTGGATAAGATTGAGATTTATTCCTTGAACAGGGATGTCTTACTTCCAAAATTTGAAATCCCTGAACAGTTCCAATCGGAAGAGGATTTGGTTGATGGTGGAAAGCGTGGTGAGAATGCCTTCTTAAGGCACCTGACCTATATCGGTGCGGAGAAACGATATCCTGAGATTACCGATTCCATTCGGGAGCGATTGGATTTTGAATTGGCTACGATTGAGAAAACAGGGTATCCTGGTTATTTCTTGATCGTACAGGACTTTATTGCTGCCGCCCGTGAAATGGGAGTATCAGTAGGTCCGGGTCGTGGTTCAGCAGCAGGATCTGCCGTTGCCTATTGTTTGGGGATTACCAATGTAGACCCCATCTTATATGATTTGCTATTTGAGCGTTTCTTGAATCCTGACCGTGTTTCCATGCCCGATATTGATATCGACTTCGATGATGAGGGGCGTGGTCGGGTAATGCAATATGTAATCGACAAATATGGAGCATCACAAGTAGCGCAGATCATTACTTATGGAACTATGGCAGCGAAATCTTCTATCAAGGATACTGCCAGGGTTTTGGATCTTCCACTTTCTGATGCCAATGAAATTGCAAAATTGATTCCCAACTTGAAACTAAGTAAGATCTTCAATCTGGAAGACAAAGCGCTGAAGGAAGTTTTGCGTAGTGAAGAGTTGGAAGCCGTCAATAAACTGAAGTCTTTGGCTGATGGTGCCGGTATTGAAGCGGAGACCATTAAACAGGCTAGGGTCTTGGAAGGATCGATGCGTAATACGGGTATACATGCCTGTGGGGTAATCATCACACCGGATGATATTACGAATTTCGTTCCAGTATCTTTAGCGAAGGATTCAGATCTATATGTCACCCAATTCGACAACTCGGTCGTTGAAAGTGCGGGTCTGTTGAAGATGGACTTTCTAGGCTTAAAAACGTTAACCTTAATCAAGGATACTGTAATCAACGTAAAATTGAGCCATGACATCGATTTGGATCCCGATAATTTCCCTATTGATGATGTAAAGACCTACGAACTGTTCCAGAGGGGTGAGACCATTGGTATCTTCCAATACGAGTCTCCAGGGATGCAGAAATATATGAAGGAATTAAAACCGACAGTCTTTGCGGATTTAATTGCCATGAATGCATTATATCGTCCAGGTCCGATGGAATATATTCCTAGTTTCGTAAAACGTAAGCATGGAATTGAACCTATCACCTATGACTTGGATGCCTGTGAGGAATACCTGAGTGAAACCTACGGTATTACGGTTTACCAGGAGCAGGTAATGCTTCTGTCCCAAAAGCTTGCGGGATTCTCAAAAGGTGATGCCGACGTTCTCCGTAAGGCGATGGGTAAGAAACAAAAAGCGGTCTTGGATAAGATGAAGCCTAAATTTGTTGCCCAAGCAGAAGCGAATGGACATAGTGCAAAGGTTTTGGAAAAGATCTGGACTGACTGGGAAGCATTTGCATCCTATGCCTTCAATAAATCCCACTCCACCTGTTATGCCTGGGTCGCCTATCAGACTGCGTACCTAAAAGCACATTATCCAGCGGAATATATGGCTGCTGTACTTTCCAATAACATGAACGATATCAAACAAGTAACGTTCTTTATGGAAGAGTGTAGGAGAATGGGTTTAACTGTCTTAGGTCCAGATGTTAATGAGTCGCATTATAAATTTACGGTAAATGATGAAGGGGCTATCCGTTTTGGTATTGGAGCAGTGAAAGGTGTAGGAGCAGGAGCCGTAGAAACGATTGTAAATAGTAGAACTGATGGTCCGTACAAGTCAATATTTGATTTAGCTAAGCGAGTTGATCTTCGGATGATCAATAAGAAAGCATTCGAAAGTTTGGCTTATGCTGGAGGATTTGATTCCTTTTCGGATACCCACCGTGCACAATACTTTTTCTCGGACACCGATAGTAGTTCGGGGATTGAGAAGGCCATTAAATTTGCTCATAAATTTAAAGAGAATGAGAACTCCGCGCAGGTAAGTTTATTTGGAGCGGGTGGAGCTGTTGAATTGCCTGAACCGACCTTGAATCCATGTCCAGCATGGGGATTGATCGAGAAGTTGAAATATGAAAAAGATGTGATCGGAATTTATCTGACCAGTCACCCTTTGGATAACTATAAATTCGAAATGCGCCATTTCTGTCCAAATAATGTGACAGACCTACAGATGATCAATAAGGTGAAAGCTGCGGAAGTAGAGCAGGAGCTATTACTTGAATTTAACCGGATCAAGAACAAGGAGGTTGTTTTAGGAGGGATTGTGGCCTTGGCAAACCATAGGGTTGCCAAATCGGGCAAACCTTTTGGTTCATTTATTATTGAAGATTATTCAGACTCCTATGAGATCATGGTTTTTGGTGAAGATTATGTGAAATTTAAAGGTTATCTGCAGGAAGGCTATTTTGTCCAGATCAGGGGATTGGTGCAAGAGCGTTTCAAACAAGTTGGTAACTGGGGATTTGAGCTGAAAGGCATCCAATTGCTATCTGATTTACGCGAAAAGATGGCAAAAAGCTTTACTATTCAGTTTCCATTGCATATCTTAAATCAGGAATTTGTCAAAACATTAGAAGAGTTAGTGAGTTATACTCAATTAGAAGGACAAGAGGCAAACTGTCAATTAAAGTTTATGATCATGGATCTTCAGGATGAATTGTCCATTGAAATGCCTGTAAAGCGGAAGAAGATTTTTATCACCAATGAATTTTTGGATGGATTGGAAGCTTTAGAGAGTGTGCGATATAAATTAAATTGATAGCATATAAAAAAAATAATAGTTGTAAGTAAATAGCATGTATAAGCGATTGCTTATATTTGTGTTCATTTAAATTGTAAAATCATAAAAACATAATCAAAATGGCATTAGAAATTACAGATGGCAACTTTGATGAAGTTGTATTAAAATCAGATAAACCAGTACTAATTGACTTTTGGGCAGAATGGTGTGGCCCATGTCGTATGGTAGGTCCATTGGTGGATGAGATTGCAACGGAGTACGAAGGTAAAGCAGTGGTAGGTAAAGTTAATGTTGATAACAATCCAGATATTTCTGTTCGTTATGGAATCCGTAATATCCCGGCTTTGTTGTTCTTTAAGAATGGTGAGATTGTTGACAAACAAATCGGTGCTGTTCCAAAATCAGTATTGACTGATAAATTAGAGAAACAACTTTAAGACTAGAAAACAAAATAAGGTAGGGCGATTAGAAATAATCGCCCTGTTTTTTGAACCAGGATTAATGGGATAAGAGGATGGGCCAAGATTTGGATTAAAACCAGGATGGAAAGGATGGGAGGATAGGCCAAGATCTGGGTTTGAACCAGGAGGGAAAGGATAAGGGGATGGGCCAAGATCTGGGTCTGAACCAAGATGGAAAGGAAGAGAGGATGGGCCAAGATCTGGATTAGAACCAGGATAGGGTAATCTCATTATTTAAAAGTGATACTTTTGATCAGGGTATTGATGTAACTGTGAGCCTTAGTATAGTCAGTCTGGACTGCATAAATTTCTCCCCAAACGTAATATTTATCTAACTTGTCCTGTATAATAAATGTTTTTGGCCAAGGATGAGTTTTATAATAGGAAATAAGCACGTCAGAGTTTTTTACTACCTCTAATTCATAAAAGTAATCATTTGCTCTTGTCATAATTACCGGCATGTCATTCATCCGATTAATTTTTGGAGATAACCCATAGTTCATTTCTTCTAAATCAAGTTTTAATACATTAGGGGTTATTTTTCTTGAAACAACATTTATGAGCATTCCATCAATTAACCAAAACTCACCAATAATTTCCGAAGCATTTTTATAAACTGTAGTGGGATAAATTGATTTAAGCTTTGTATAAGCTATTGAATGGTCAATCCTCGAACTGTTTGGTAGAAGGTTTGTTGTTCCAATATTGGATAACGGTTCAACAAATTTACCCTTAATATATGTTTGGGCAAATGATGCATTATTAACTAATAGAGTTAATAATAGAGCATAATAGATTTTAAATAAATTTTTAACATTTTTATTATTTAATTACAGCCCTAAAGTTTGGACGTCCGTCGATTCGAGTAATGCCTTTTCCTGAACCTCTTCAAAATCTCAATCTCTATTCGATATTTAGAAGTATGTGCTTCGAATTGAGTTTGTTTTTTATTTGCGCTAAACTATTTCTATTTGGATTCATTTTTTATGGAAATTCCATAAACTTCTTCGGGAATAACAACTGATGAAGAGAAAGTATTTGATAAATTTGGGAAACAACTTTAAGACTAGAAAACAAAATATGGTAGGACGATTAGAAATAATTGCCAAGATTATTTACACCAGAAAAAAGTGGTAACAGGAAGATTTGAACTTTATCCAACAAAAAACAATTATACGTTTATATAATTTGGATAAGTTTTCAGGAAGGAAAATCCATGTTCATTGGTCCCTAGAACCAAAAAAACAATTTTTAGAGTTATTACGTTAGACATTCCTCAAGGATTTCCCTCGTTATCCTTCGATCTTTAACTATATCTCTTGAGGTCTCTTGTTTGTAATATCTATCCATCTTAAGTTCAACTTGATGGTATATATGAGATTTACAACCTTGAATTCCTTGTAGATGTTGAATTTAGAATCAAACTGAAAGGCCTTTCCTAAGTTCTCTTAAATTCTTTAGAATTGTAGAGCTTAATCCTCTTTACTAATAGATCCAACAGCCATTAAGCCTCCCTGTTTTTTTGAGCGAAAGAACGTCAATGGGTGTCTGCTAATTCCGATTAATTCAAGATAGGATGGTCACAGAAAAACATTGCAAATATTATAACGAACATTGACTTTAAATAATATTCTTATTATCTATATTTTTATTAATTTTAATGTAGTAACTAGCATTTAATAATGGAAAAGGATGATAAAAATGTCTCAGAAAAATTATTAGAGTCTGCGAAAGATATTTATCAAGGCAGTTATATTAATGATTTAATTCAACCAGCAAAAGATAGATTAAGTCATCCATTAATATTTTCATTTATTTGTTCATTTTTAATTGTAAACTGGGAATTAGTACTTTTTTTTCTGTTTTCAACTGATATCATTGAATCAAAAATAGATAAGTTTTATTTACATTATAACCGTCCAAAAGATTTATTGGTTAAACCAGTTATGGTAGCTTTAGTGTATACTATTGGATTCCCATATATAACAAATTGGATAAAATTAGCTTTATTGAATTCTAGATCAGAAAATTTCAAAATACAAAAGGAAGCATTAGGCCCAGAATTCGATTATAAATCAGAACACGCTCTAAAAACAAAAGCACTTCAAGAATCAATTGCTGAAAGTGCAAATCTCGCATTACTTAATAGAAAAATAGATACTCTTGAGAAATCAAATATGGCAAAAGACATTCAATTTAATGAACAAAAAACTTTACTTGAAAAAACTTTATTAGAATTGCGAGAAAGCCAAAATATTAATTCAGATTTAAATTTAACACTTCAAAACAAACAAACCGAATTAGAAGAAAAACTCAGAAAAAACAATCTCTCACTAGGTGAAATTAAAAACAATATAAATTCAAGTTTTAATAGAATTTTCAACAAACTATATGATAAATCCAAATTTGAAAAAGATTTATTTCAGGACAGTTTTACTTTCGAAAAAGAATTAGATCCAAAACAAATTAGTGCTTTTATTAACTTTATGAAAGATAGAATGAAGTATTTTGGTATATTCACTAATGAAGTTATTTACAAAACCCAAGAAGGTATTGTAGAATTCGAAGTATTTATTAATTATCCAGATTTAATAAAAAATCAAAATACTATTGATAGTTTAAAAAAAATGTTTTCAAATACGGAATTTAAAGTTGATTGATTTATTTAAGGTGCATTTTGAAATTGTAGCAATAATAATTACAATAAATAAACTAAAATTGTTGGAACACGCCTTCTTCAACCTTAAGGTCAAATATGTTTAGCTTATCCTCGCACATCCTGTGCGCTTCCGATAAATGGAAGGTGATAGCGTAACAGCATTCAAATTCACCCGGAAAAATAACACTTCCCTCTTTATACTTTAGAGGCAACAATTATCATGCAATTAACTAGTCGGTATATTTTTTTTACAGGTTAGCAATAATACTTAGCCTAACTAAATCTTCAACCGATCTTGAAAAATCAATATTGATTTAATAATTTTATTTCTACACTCAGCTTTTCCGCTGGGAGAGCACTCGCCCAACGTATCACACATTACATTCCAAATTTTCTATCTCACATATCATATCTCACATCTCATATCTATAATTTAATGTTATACTTAAACCCTAAAGTAGCCCAGCGGCTTGGCATTCGGACTGCTCCAACTTCGATGTATTGTGCATCAAATATATTCTGGATATCGCCGTAGATGGTATACTTAGATTTTTGGAATGATATGCGGGCATCGGACACAAAATATGAGTTGTTTGAAGTCCTTTCTAGCCAACGATTTGCAGTAATAAAATTCCAGTTTCCGGTATGGAAGCTAATGGTTGCGATAGCCTGATGTTTTAAGCTTTCGATTCCGTATTTGATTATGCTGTTCTTGTAATTATTTACAATAGAAGGGTTTAAATAGCTGTATGAAAAGTTGAAGTTCAAGCTTTTTCTTTCAGCAATCTGGTAATTGTATAATAGATTGGAAAAGATTCCGTGGGTTTTATTGTTCCCTAAATTATTTGCTTGGTAAGGTACATCCGTACTTTCACGCATCCAATCAATAAAGTTATCGATATCACGATAGAAGTAGCCCGCCCTTATACTGAGGTTACCTTTGGTATAGGAGGTTCCGATTTCGTTTTGCCAAGCATTTTCACTTTTTAGATCTGGATTTCCTATATTTCCGGGTCTTTGGTTTAGATACAGGTCTGTAAAGGTTGGGATCCTTTGGCTGGTCCCACTGCTTGCCGAGATTTTCCAGTTGTCATTGATCAGGTAACTGATATCTAGGCCAGGGAATACCTGCCAATCGTAATCAGAATTGTAATTGATATAGGCCCCTAGGTTGAAAATAAACTTCCTAAAATAGGTTGAACGGAATTCAGTGAAAAATCCAAGGTTATTGCGACTATGATCTCCAATGTTGGAGCTATTGATCTTTTCATGTCTTGATTCAATCCCTAATCCCAAATCACCGTATTTAAATTGTCTGTATGCATTTAATTCCCCTGATAGGCTATGTGTGTAGTGATGGCTTCTTCCTTTGCTCAAATCATCTTTAAAGTATCTATAATCATCATCATTATAGCGGTAATTGAACCTAGGATTCAGGTACCAGTTTTCGTTCAGCTGGTGTTGAGAGGAAATACTTGATAAAAATGTCTCTACCAACTCTTCTGAATTTTTATCCCCAGGTGCTGCATAATAACCATTTGCACCAAACCTGTTGTTCATATAGCCAGCCATCATTTGGATCCTGTTGTCCGAATTTATGACTAGGTTGTTTTGATAATAGATTCTTTCGTTATCAGATCCTGTATTATATCGTTGACCATTGCTATGCTCTTTATTGGCATATAATTGATGTTGGTTACTTTTATTATAATAAGTTCCACCAACTTGAATTCCTGTTCCATAGTAGATGCCTTCCTTATCGGTTTCTTCCACTTTGTCAAAAGAAGTACCTGCATATAGATGGGTATATACTGAATTATGTTCCACTTGTTTGGTTACAATATTGACAGCTCCGGTAAGGGCATTGATTCCATACATCCTGGAGGCAGGCCCACGGAGGATTTCAATTCTTTCGATTGCTTCTAATGGAATAGGGATATTGAGCATGTGGTGACCTGTCTGTGGATCAGATAATTTAACACCATTGATCAATACCAGCGTTTGGTCGAAACTACCACCATCGATGCCAATATCTGCTTGGGTTCCAAAAGGACCACGCTGACGGATATCTACGCCAGACACGTACCTTAAGACCTCATTGATACTTGTACTTGGTAATTTCTTAAGGTCCTTTTGCGTCAAGAGCTGGATATTGCGGCTATGTTGATTGAAAGGAATCTGAAATCTGTTTTCCTGAATGATGACCTCTGAGATTTTGGTCGTATCATTCAAGCTTTGTGTAAAGGCGAATGTAGGTATAGAACAAAAAAGGAATAATAACTTTTTGGTTGACATTTTAATTAAATTTTTGCCAAAATTAGTTAAAATGTTTAGTTGAACGAATATTCTAATGCCATTCTTCTCGACCTTTAGGGATATGATTGATCTTAAGGTCTATACTATCAATTTTGTTTTCTAGGTTTTGAGTGTTGGCAAGGTCAGGCTGTCCTGCATCCACCCAAGCTGTAAACCATATTGAGCCGATGGCATGGATTGATTTTTTCATTCGTCGCATGACCATACCATTTAACTGATTATGATAATTTGTGACATAGAAGTCGGAGTAGTTTGTTTGTAATTGTTGACCTCGCTGGATAAAGGATCGATGTAGGACTTTTGGAAGTTTATTTGACAAATCCTTTTCAATTTTTAATACGGAATCGAGGAGGGAATGACTTTCAAGGACTGCCTGCCAGGCAAAACCTAGGACATCATCAATATAGACCGCCGGTCCGACATATAAACTATACTTGTTGCTATATCTTTCAGGCAATCGGGTTTCCCATAGGGCATGGATTCCAATCTGGTCTGTTAACTGTCCGTTATAATTACTGCTGGTATGTAATGGAACATGGGCATCAGCTACATAATGACCTAAATCAGCAGAGATCTTAATAATTCGGTCAATATCCTTTTCGAAGAAGGCTTTTTTTAATTGACGATATGACTTCTCGATTTGCCAAGGAACAATTCCACGGCTGATCAAATATTTTTCCTGATATTTTTCCTTTGCTTTATTCCATGGGATCTGGATAGAATCGTGCTGATCCCAACGATCCAGATCAATAAAGTGACGTGGTGACTCCGCTGGGTCAATGTAAACCCTTTTATCGGCATTGATGGCATACTCACGGATTTGATAGTGATGTTTCTTATAAAAGACACTGAGATCAGCAGGGAGGGTGAAAATGGCATTTTGATTCATCAATTTATGCGGTTTAAAACCCCATGCAGATAGGATAAGGATAATAATTCCTGAGATGAACAAAATACAACATTGTTTCATGTTGGTTAGTAGAGATTTATCGAAATATAATAATTTTAAGTTAAGATATATAAGATTTTGTCGAAACATGTTAACTGAAATTTGTTACTTTGCTGAAGTCAAATACTGATTCGATGAAAATATTATATGCTGTTCAAGGGACTGGAAATGGGCATTTATGTCGAGCTATCGATATTATTCCATGTCTTCAGGAATACGGTCAGGTCGATGTTCTAATCAGTGGCATACAAGCCGATATCGATTTGCCATTTGAAGTCAAATATCGATATCATGGATTGAGCTTTATTTTTGGCAAGTCTGGTGGTGTAGACCTTTGGAAGACCTTTATGAGTTCAACAGTCCGGAAATTTGTCAAGGAAGTGAATTCTGTTCCAGTGGAAGACTATGATTTGGTAATCAATGATTTTGAACCTATTTCTGCTTGGGGATGTTATTTTAAAGAAAAGAACTGTATTGGATTAAGTCATCAGATCGGTGCTTTTGATCCTTCGAGTCCTAAACCTGAGGAGTCGGACATGTTGGGGAAATTCATCATGAAGAATTATGCTCCATCGAATATTTCCTATGGTTTTCACTTTAAGTCCTATGCATCCCATATCTTCACTCCAGTAATCAGGCAGTCCGTAAGAGAATTGGAACCTAAGGATCTTGGGCATTATACGGTATATTTACCTTCTTATGATGATTCCCATTTATTAAAGCACCTATCACGTTTTACGGATGTAAAATGGGAGGTTTTTTCGAAACATAACAAGAAGCCATTTAGACTAAAGAATGTGTCCATCAATCCTATCAATTCGGATGCTTTTGTACAGAGTATGGCAGAATCTTCAGGCGTTTTATGTGGTGCAGGATTTGAAACTCCTGCGGAAGCCCTATATTTAGGGAAGAAATTATTGGTGATTCCAATGAAGAACCAATATGAGCAACATTTAAATGCAGCATCTCTGGAGGAAATTGGCGTACCTGTGATCAAAAGTCTAAAGAAGAAATCTGAGTTGGACATTGAATCTTGGTTAAATGCAAAATCTAAGGTAAACGTGGATTACCAAGACTGTACGGCAGAGATAATCGATAAAATAATAAAAAACCATAAACCATAATGAAGTACATTTTAGGAATCTTTTTTTGTTTAGCAATAAGTTCGCAAAGTCAGGCACAGGCCTTATCAAATGCCAATGATTCTTTGTCTTATGCTTTAGGCCAAGACTTAGGGTCATATATCAAAAGGATGGATCTGCCTATCAATAAGGCGAAATTGTTACAAGCAATAGGAGATGTGCTGGAAGGTAAGGATCCATTATTTAAGGATGAAGACCGAGAGCAGATAATCCGTGATGGATTACAGAAGATCCAGGACGAAAAGAGTGCAGGATTAAAGAAATCTGCGGAAGAATTCTTGACAAAAAATAAAAGCAAAGCTGGAGTAAAGGTGACTCCTGAGGGAGTGCAATATGAAGTCCTAAAAGAGGGAACAGGATTGAACCCTTCATTGACCGATACTGTAAAGGTTCATTATATTGGAAAGGTCCATACTGGAGAAACCTTTGATAATTCCTATGAACGTGGTGAGCCATTGGACCTTGAATTGGATAATGTAATTGAAGGATGGAAAATCGGTATCCCCTTGATGAAAAAAGGAGCAAAATATAGATTTTTCATTCCTTATAATTTAGGCTATGGAGAACGTGGCAGTGGTCCAATTCCTCCATACAGTACGTTGATCTTTGATGTGGAACTATTGGATATAAAATCCCCAAATGAGAATGCAATATAATACCTTAGGGAAATCGGAATTAAAGATATCTGAAATTGGACTTGGCGCGATGTCGTTGGTGCAAGGTCATGATGGAACGAATTCTTATATTATTAAGCATGCGCAAGAGCTTGGTATCAATTACCTCGATACATCGGACCTTTATGACAAAGGGAAGAATGAGGAATTGATAGGCAGGTTGCTTGAAGGAAATCGTGATAAATGGATTTTAGCTTCTAAAGTCGGGAATAAGTGGAAAGAGGATGGAAGTGGCTGGGATTGGGCGCCAAGTAAGACCTATATCTTAAAATCTGTTGATGAATCTTTAAGTCGTCTAAGGACTGATTACCTCGATCTTTATCAATTACATGGAGGTACCATTGAGGATCCATTTGATGAAATAGTTGAAGCCTTCGAATTATTGGTTCAGCAGGGAAAGATCCGCTATTACGGTATTTCATCCATTAGGCCAAAGGTGTTCCTAAATTATGCCAAGAATAGCCATATTGTTTCCGATATGATGCAGTACAGTATCTTTGATCGGAGGCCAGAGGCGTATTTTCAGGAACTTGCGGATAGTGGAATTTCTGTATTAGCTCGTGGTACTGTTGCCCAAGGGTTATTGTTAAAAAAAGCTGCCCAGAAATACTTGAGCTATTCCGTTCATGAAGTTCTGGAGATCCAACGTGAAATATCAAAGATAGCAAATAAATTAGGTGTGAATAATTTGGCACTTGCTTTAAAATATCCATTATTACATCATCCTGTAGCCTGCAGTGTACTCGGGATAAGGACTAGGGAGCAAATTAATTCGTTGGACCTGGTTGTTGATGAAATGAATAAGATTAAATTACACGACTATCAGGAATTGTTGGCTAATATGCCCGAAGTTAGTTATTAAAGGAATTTTATACTTCTGATCTAATAGAAAGGGCAGGAGGAATAGAGATATAGGATAAAGGTCAAGAATAAATCTTGACCTTATTTTTTATTATTTGCTGAAATATTTTTTGAGGATATCCTGTAGATCTTCGGGGCTATCGATGGCATCGTTAATATGGGTAGATACCGCAGTTTGGATCCTGTAGCCATTATCTAACCAGCGGAGCTGTTCCAAAGATTCTGTCGTTTCAAGTTTAGATATAGGTAACCTGGCTAATTCCTTTAAAGTTTCAACCTTAAAACCATAGATGCCAATATGATTGTAATAGGTTTCTTTGGAGAGCCATTCTTTGATGTCAGCACCTCTCATATAGGGGATTGCCTGCCTAGAGAAATACAATGCTTCGCTTTTTTGGTTTAATACCACCTTCGGCTTATTTACATTTTCCAGATCCGAAAGTTCTTGAATCGGACGGACAAGGGTTGCAATTTCTACTTCAGGTCTTTGGAAGCAGGAAACCAGTAAATCAATCTGTTGAGGATCAATAAAAGGTTCATCACCTTGAATATTGATGGCGATATCAAAACCCGAGATGTTATTGATGACCTCAGCACAGCGATCAGTACCAGATTGGTGTTCTTTTTTAGTCATGACGACATTGCCCGCAAAACTTTTCACATGGTCGAATATCCTTTGGTCATCCGTAGCGACAACGACTTCGCTGAGTGAGGCGGCATGTTTTACTTGGTTGTAAACTCGCTGGATCATGGTCATTCCGGCGATATCCACCAGCGGTTTTCCGGGAAATCTTGTTGAATCGTATCGAGCAGGTATTATTCCAATTACTTTCATAGATTAAAAATAAGAAAAGCCGAAGAATATCGGCTTTTTAGTTCTTAAAATAAACCGAAGAGTTCGGCTTCTATTTTTTGGATAATTTTTCCGAGATCTTCCTGATTGTTGGCAAAATCCAGATTATCCTTATCTAGAATCAATAGTTTTCCTTCAGAATAATTATTGATCCATTTTTCGTATTTCTCGTTCAGCTTAGAAAGATAATCCAAACGTATTCCAGATTCGTAGTCACGGCCTCTTTTTTGGATATTGTTTACCAAAGTAGGTACGGATGCACGAAGGTAGATCAAAAGATCTGGTGGTTTGATGTAGTTAACAATGCTTTGAAAAATATCGGAATAGTTTTCAAAATCGCGGGCACTCATCAAGCCCATATCATATAAGTTTTCTGCAAAGATGTAAGCATCCTCATAGATGGTTCTATCTTGGATCATGTTGATCTCTCTATTCTGTAGATCCACAATATGGCGGAATCTAGAATTTAGGAAGAAAATCTGCAGGTTAAAGGCCCATCGTTTCATGTCGCTATAGAAATCCTCTAGGTAAGGGTTATTCTCTACGGCTTCAAATTGAGGCTCAAAGTTAAGGTGTTTGGCAAGTAATTCTGTTAAGGTTGTTTTACCAGCTCCAATATTTCCAACAATTGCTATATGCATATTCTAATACAAATTTTTTAAACCGATAATTTCGCGAACTTCTTTCATTGTTTTTTGGGCACTTGCCTGGGCTTTTTCAGCGCCCATTTTTATGACTTTGGCAATGTAAGCATCATCCTCACTGATTTCTTGGATTCGTGCTCTCACTTCACTGGTGGCATTTACCATATCTTCAGCAAGTTGTTTTTTGAAATCACCGTAGCGGATTTCGGCTTTATTATATAATCCATCGAAGTGTTGAACGGTATCAGCAGTAGATACGACATTCATCAAATCGAAGAGGTTTTGTACAGCTTCAGGTTTTACTTGGTTCTGTTCCGTAGGACCAGCATCGGTTACCGCGCGCATAATTTTTTTACGGATTACTTCCTCGGCGTCGGAAAGATAGATACAATCGGCTTCACCGTTTGATTTTCCCATTTTACCTTGGCCAGATAGTCCTGGGATCTTGATGAGCTTGTCTGCATAACTGAATGCAAATGCTTCTTTGAAATAATCTACCTCATACAGACGGTTGAACCTGTTTGAAAAGGTCCTGGTCATTTCCAGATGTTGTTCTTGATCTTTTCCTACAGGCACTTTAGTTCCGTGGTGGATCAAGATATCACAGGCCATAAGGACAGGATATGTCAATAGACCTGCATTGACATTATTAGGGTTTGCTCTAACCTTATCCTTAAATGCTGTAGATCTTTCCAGTTCACCTAAATAGGCGTTCATATTCATGTATAGATAGAGTTCAGCAACTTCAGGTACATCAGATTGAACGTATATAGTTGATTTTTCGGGGTCTAATCCAGCGGCAAGGTATTCTACCACCACATTGCGTACAGTTTCTTTGAGGCCATGTGGAGTAGGATGAGTCGTTAAAGAGTGTAAATCTGCAATAAAAAAGAAGCAATTGTATTCGTCTTGCATTTTGACGAAATTTTTCAATGCCCCATAATAATTTCCAAGGTGTAATTTTCCGGTACTTCTAATACCACTAACAACGGTTTCCATATAACTGCGAAGTTACATAAAAAACAGGAAAATTGATACAGCTAGTACGGATGATAAACGGGGTTTATCGGAATTCAACCGAAGGCAATGAAAATTGCTATCCTAATAAATATGAGGGTTTTCCAGCAGGTCGGTAACATAACCCAATACTTCAACTTCCAAGGCTCCATCTTCCAGCATGGAAAAAGTAAGGTAAGCCGCATAGATTTCACACGAAAAGGTGACATGTTTATCCGATACAATGGTGTCGATGACGCCCTCACGGACATCAATCCCTAAATGTTCCAATTCGTTGTGTAGGTTGGTTGAAATACTATCATGATCTTCTCCAGAAGCAAATCCAACAATGATATGTAGGATCAGTTTATCAAACAATTCTGGATTCATATTTCTGAATTTATTGGCATATAAATCAGCATCAAAACGACTTTTCGCACTTGAGACGATTTTGTCCCAAATTAGGTACTCAGTTTTAGTTTGCATAATAGAAGTTTATAAATTGTTAAAGGTAAATATAACTAATTATCTCTTTTAATACAACGTCACAAAGTCGTTAATCTTATGATGTTTATGCAAACAATTGGGATGTTAGGATGGTTTTAAAGGTAGGTTTTAAATAATTAATTATTATGAATTCAGAAGAGAACAAAAAACAAAATAAGGTGAATGATGATGACCAAGGACCTAAAGATCCAAAGGACCTGGCCTATAATAAGGAAGATTCCTCCTACGAATTGGATGTCAATGATAATGATCCAGATTGGGAGCATCCTTCGGACTATGATACTATCAGTGAAGGTGCTGCAGACGATGACTCTACCTATGATTCGTCGAATCCCTATGTAGGTGAAGAATATGCCCCATTAGATGAACTTCAGGAGGAAAATCTTGAGGATAACAATATGCATGTCGAAGGGGAGAGCATCGTACGGGTATCTAAAGAAGATGAAGAGCTGTCGAGAGATGCTGAAGATGAGCGCGATGATTTGGATGAAGAAGGCTATCCTAAATATGAAGGCGATTAATTCCTATTCACTGGGTCGGTTTTTCTTATTGAATGGCTATATTTAGGCTTTCAAAAATTTTGATATGCAAATTGATTTAACAGGTAAAAAGGCCTTAGTTGGTGGTGCTACTTCGGGAATCGGGAAAGCAATTGCCATGGAATTGGCGGCATGTGGAGCTGAAGTCACCCTGATGTCCAGGAATGAGGATAAGTTAAAGGAAGTTTTAATGGAACTCTCGGCGGTAAATGGCCAGAAACATGGTTATCTGCAAACCGACTTTATGGACTTTGAGCAGCACCAAGCCAATTTATCGGCTTATTTTAATGCGCATCAGGTAGATATCCTGGTGAACAATACCAATGGACCAGCAGCAGGAGATGTCTCCCATAAAAATATCGGAGATTATCAGCAGGCCTTTGATCTGTTGTTCAAAAACGCTGTTTATACCTCTGAATTAGCCTTGAAAGGTATGCGTTCCTCAGGTTTTGGACGTATTATCAATGTTTCCTCCCTGACCGTGAAAGAACCTCAGGATGGCCTAGTGCTTTCCAATACGATGCGGGTCGCCTTAGTCAGTTGGAGTAAATCACTTTCAAAAGCGGTTGCTGCAGATGGAATTACAGTCAATTCCATTTTGACAGGTTATTTTGCAACGGATAGACTTTATGACCTGATGAATATTCAGGCAAAAAATGAGGGAGTTTCCTTAGAGACGATTGAAAAGCGACGGATTGAAAGTATGCCTATCAAACGATTGGGTAAACCGGAAGAATATGGTTATTTAGCAGCTTTCTTAGCTTCTCCTTATGCCAACTTCTTGACTGGAGCCTCCATTCCATTGGATGGCGGTCTTTCCAATGTCGTCTTTTAGATAAACGGTTGGAAGCTATTCGGCTTCCAACTGTTCTTTGTATTTTTTCTTGTGTTCTTCGATCTCTTCTGGCATTTCAGGATATTTGATATCCTTATATGTTGAAAGTACTTCGTAAATAATCTTTGCGACCAAGAATCTACTGATTGGTTTAGAATCTGAAGGAATAACATACCAAGGTGCATGTTTTTTGCTGGTATTCTTGATGGCATCCTCATAGCATTCCATATATTTACTCCACAGTGCTCTTTCCTTTAAGTCTCCAGGAGAGAATTTCCAGTTTTTTTCTTCCTCCTCCAATCGGCTCAGAAGTCTGTCACGTTGTTCCTCCTTGCTGACATTCAAAAAGAACTTGAAGACAATCATACCATTTTGTGTCAATCGTTCTTCAAAGTTGTTGATTTGCTGGAAGCGCATTTCCCAAAAATCATCTGGTAAATTTTGAGGATCAGTGATATGAGGAATCCTTTCGTTCAGAAGGTATTCAGGGTGTACCCTTGTTACCAATACATTTTCGTAATGGGTCCGATTGAATACCGTGAATTTCCCTTTTTCTGGCAACTTGATTTCATGTCGCCATAAATAATCATGTTGTAGTTCGATTTCTGTTGGTGTTTTGAAGCTTTCAACAACTACCCCGCGTACATTCATTTCCTTGAAGACTTCTCGAATCAAGGAATCCTTACCAGAAGTATCCATCCCTTGCAGACAAATCAAAACTGAATATCGGTCATCTGCATACATTTTGTCCTGAAGAGCAGCTATTTTCTTTCTTAATTCCTTTAATTCAAGCTTTGCGTCATCCTTTGTTATCTCATCTTTTATACTGGTGGGATGTTCATTTAGTTTGAAATTGCTTTTTGCCGTTAGCCTTTTTGCATAGTTTCCCATAAGCTTTATTTAGTTGAACACAATTTAATAAATAATTGTTTAATCTACGTTTTGCCCTAGGGTCAATAATTTATTATCCAATGAGCTGATAAATAAAATTATCATTTATTTCAGTGATAATTAAAAATATCATCGTTTTTAATGATAAATTTGTTTATCATTTATTTTGATGATAATAAGAAATATCATTATATTGGATGATTAATAAAAAGACAGCCATGAGTTACCATGTCATATTAACAGGAGATGTAGTGCATTCAAGGTCGCATGATGCGAAAGAATGGCTTCCGAGGTTAGAGCGGGGCATCAAGAAACATGCACTGACCTATGATATTTTTCGTGGGGATAGTTTTCAGGCCGAGGTGCCTATTGAGGCCTGCTTTCAGGCGATATTTTATTTAAAGTCAGAAATGAGGCAATTGGAAGGAATGGATATCCGAATAGGAATAGGAGTGGGGAAGGTTGATTTCATTGATAAAGATATAAAGAAGTCGAGCGGAGAGGCTTTTGTTTTTTCAGGTCAATCATTGGATAGCCTGACTAAGGAAAGTTTGGAATTCAAATCGCAATGGAAGGATCTGGATGAGCGCTTGAATTTAATATTAACTTTGACAACCCGCTTAACGGACCAATGGACTCCCAATATGGCTGAAACAGTTCAGGCAGCAATGGACTATCCCAATGCCAACCAGACTGAATTGACGAAGATCATCGGGAGAAAGCACCAGAGCCAAGTGAGTACAGAACTTAGTAAAGCGAATTATTCCAAGATGAACCAAGTAATCGATTATTGCACAAAAGATTTAAAGGCCTATGTTAATTGATCTGCTTAAAATGTTGATATCCCACATTTTAGGGGATTTTGTTTTTCAGCCGAAATCGTGGGTTGATAAACGTAGGACACATATTCAATATTTGTTTTATCATGTTGCGGTGCATGCAGGTCTATTGATATTATTTTTTATCAATGATCTGGGCAATAAATGGCAAAGTATCCTTTTCCTGGTTGCGGCACATTTAGCTATCGACAGCCTAAAAATAGGTTGGGAACAAAAATGGCCCTCGAATCCTGTCCGAATTTTCCTGGTAGACCAAGCCTTGCATATAGCGAGTATTTTTGCTGTCTATTATTTTAATAATATGGCTGCCTTCCAGGATATTTTAACAAATATGAACTGGAACCATGTGCTGCTCTATACCATAGCCATATTGTTGATCGTATTTGTAATACCAATTGTGATCCGTGTGTTTTTCAGCAAGTGGAATAAGGAAGTTGAGTTCAACAGTAAGCGAAAAGAAACCTTATTTGATGCCGGGACCATTATTGGAATCTTGGAAAGAGCAATGATATTGGGCTTTGTGCTGCTTGGCTTGAATGAGGGGATTGGGTTCTTGCTGGCAGCTAAATCAATATTTAGGTTCGGGGACCTAACGAATGCGAAGGATACAAAATTTACAGAGTATGTACTGATCGGAACTTTGTTAAGTTTTGGACTTGGTATGTTGGTCGCATTTGGCTTAAAATATCTACTAACAATAATATAATCTACTATGAAAATAAATCTAAAAAGGTTCAAGAGCCTATTTTGTCTATTTGCTGCGGTCTCTATGAGCACTGGCGCCATGGCGCAAAGTGCTTCATTTGAATCTGACCTTAAAAAAATAACGGATAAATATGATGCCGTAGGCTTGGCCATTGTGGTTGTAAAAAATGGAAAACCTGTTTATGAAAAGGCTTTTGGCTATAAGGACCTAGAAACAAAAGCTCCATTAACCACAAATGACCTTTTCAGGATTGCTTCGATTTCCAAATCGTTCAGTTCTACGGCAATTATGCAACTTGTAGAACAAGGAAAGGTTTCGTTGGATGATGATATCAGTGATCTGGCTGGATTTAAAATAAGAAATCCTAAATTTCCTGATACCAAAATAACATTGGAAATGATGCTATCACATCGTTCCAGTTTAAATGATTATAATGGTTATTTTACTTTTGATGTTCTGGATACCACAAAGAACAAAGAATGGGAGAAATCCTATAACAGTTATGAACCAGGAACCGATTATGAATACTGTAACTTGAACTTCAATATCATTGGGGCAGTATTGGAGAGATTAACTGAAATTCGATTTGATAACTATATCAAACAACAAATACTGAATCCATTAAAATTGGATGCGGGATATTGTGTAGACTCATTAGACCAAAGTCGATTTGCAAAATTGTATGATAAAATAGATGGTGAATATGATGAACAAAGTGCTGCTTACTATCCAAGATCTGAGGAGATCAGGAATTATACGATGGGAGTGAGTACACCTGTTTTTTCACCAACTGGGGGGATGAAGATCTCGGCACATGATCTAGGGAAATATATGCAGATGCATATGAACTATGGGAAATTAGGTAAGAAGCGAATCATCAGCAAAGCAAGTTCGCAAAAAATGCAAAAGGGCTTATCTCCAAAGGAAAATTATGGCTTAGCATTATTAGAGACCTATCAATTAATTCCTGGGGAACATATGATCGGACATACTGGCTCAGCCTATGGCCTTTATAGCAACATGTTTTTTGAGCCTAAGAAAAAGTTCGGTTTTGTCGTGATAACCAATGGTTGCATTCCAACGATTGATCGAAATGAAGATATTGTAATGTCGAAAGAAGTTATTAACTTACTCTATCAAGATTTCATAAAAAAACAGTAACGAGTGCCATTAACCTTCTGAGCATTAGGTTGCAAGGTCCACAAAAGGATTAAAGGGGGATATTTTGAGGCAGTTTACTTGAAAAATTAACTACTTTTGTAAAAATTATTCAAATTGAGAATTTAGCAATATGATTATTCAACCAAGAACTAGAGGTTTTATCTGCTTGACAGCGCATCCAGAAGGAGCGGCAGAGAATATCAAAAACCAAATCGATTACGTAAAATCTAAAGGCGAGATTAAAAACGGGCCTAAAAAGGTATTGGTAATCGGTGCATCTACCGGATTTGGGATTGCTTCACGCATCAGTGCTGCATTCGGTTCAGGAGCAGCAACTATCGGAGTGTTTTTTGAAAAACCAGCATCTGAAGGCAAATTAGGTACTGCAGGTTGGTACAATAGCGCTGCTTTTGAGAAAGAAGCTCATGCTGCTGGCTTATATGCAAAAAGTATCAATGGCGATGCTTTCTCGGATGAGATCAAAGCGCAAACCATTGAATTGATCAAAAAAGATCTTGGACAGGTTGACTTGGTTGTCTATTCTTTGGCATCTCCACGTCGTACACATCCAAAAACTGGAGTTCAACATGCTTCAGTATTAAAGCCAATCGATCAGGCTTTTACCAATAAAACTGTTGATTTCCATTCTGGTGTTGTATCAGATATAAGCATTCAACCTGTTGATTCAGATGATGACATCAAAAATACGGTTGCTGTAATGGGTGGTGAAGATTGGAAATTCTGGATTGAAGACCTTAAAGCTGCAGGCGTCTTAGCAGAAGGCGTTAAAACTGTTGCATATTCTTATATCGGCCCTG
Source organism: Sphingobacterium sp. LZ7M1 (assembly GCF_024296865.1). Taxonomy (GTDB): domain Bacteria; phylum Bacteroidota; class Bacteroidia; order Sphingobacteriales; family Sphingobacteriaceae; genus Sphingobacterium. Next base: position 2,299,480 of record NZ_CP101134.1, read on the forward strand.
AATTGACTTATCCTATCTATAGAAATGGTACAATCGGGCGTGCTAAAGATGATTTGGAAGGAACTGTTCCAACCATCAATGAAATTCTGAAAGATTTGCACGGTATCTCCTATGTTTCTGTAAACAAAGCATTGGTTACACAATCTAGTTCTGCAATTCCAGTGGTTCCTTTGTATATTTCATTATTGTATAAAGTGATGAAGGAAAAAGGAATCCATGAGGGAACAATCGAGCAGATGCAAAGATTGTTTGCTGAAAGATTATACAATAATGTAGAAACTCCTTTGGATGAAAAAGGCAGGATCCGTGTTGACGATCTTGAAATGAGAGCAGATGTTCAAGAAGAGGTAGCAAAACTTTGGGAACAGGCAACAACGGAAAACTTAGAAGAGATCTCTGATATCGTTGGTTACCGTAATGATTTCTTCCAACTATTTGGTTTCAACTTTGATAATATCGATTACGATAAAGATACTAGTGAATTGGTACAAGTGCCTAGTTTGGCAGAATAATCCAACCTCATTTAGAAATATTCGGGAGTTGTCTTTTGGCAACTCCTTTTTTATTGCCCAATAGCCTACTGCAAAGAATTCAATGCTATGAATTCTTTTGAGTATTCATTTAGTAATTCAATATTTAGGTAGATTTTCAGCATTGTTTATGGAATGAGAACTTTTAACCTTGAGTGTTTTATTTAATGAATTCATATTCATTCCATACTTCCGATAACCTGTTGGAAATAAACAATTAAGGAGTTTGAATTGAAAGGTTGTTATTTATTGATACTCAATATCAATAAAAATATAGTTTGAATATATTTAAACTTGATTTCTTTTTTCTAATTTTAACTGCTGTTTGAAAAACATCTGGCCAAACCAGGAAAAAAGTACAAACTAACTATGAATTAATTAAATGGATAATCGGATTATTCTTGAGGAAGAACAATTGAATCTCAGTGAAGGGATTCAGGAGTTCGGTTATTTATTGATTGTTGATTTAGACTATAACCTCATTGCAGGTAGTGAGAACTGTGATGTTTGGTTAAGCAATCCTGTTTCCACTTATCTAGGAATTAATTTATGGGAGATATTAACTGCATATTTTTCGAAATACGTAGTCAGTATAAAAATTGCAGTTGATCAAGTTATAAATGAAACCAATGAACGGGTTTTATTGGAATTGGTCATCCAAGGAGAACCATATTATCTAAATATCTATTTATTCAATAACAACATCTATTTAGAGTTTGAAAAGAAATTTGAGGACTCGAATGTTTTTTTTCCAAAGTTTGAAATTGTAGATAAGCTATTAAGTGAAAGCAAAGGAAAGATCTGGAAGGTAGTCAGTTCTTATATTTCGAAGATTTCTGGATTTGATCGGGTAAGGGTTTTTCAATATGTCGGTGATGGAGATGGCTATGTATTGGCGGAAAGTATTGAGAATTCAGACTTGGAAAAAATATTAGGCTGTTATTATCCTGATATGGATATTTTTAAGCATGCTAAAAACATTCATTCGGTCAATTTCCACCGCTATACCGCTCAGGTCAATGGTAAAACCATAAAGATCGTAACTAAAGATAATTTTAAGCCCAATCTATCACAGACAAATATCAGGATGATTTCTCCGATCCATGCAAATTATCTCATTCGCGATGGAGTCAATTCAAACCTTAGTGTATCCTTGCAGATTGATGGAAAGATTTGGGGATATATTTTTTGTCAAAGTAAAAAGGGAAAGAAAATAAACCTCTTAAAACGAGAGGCCATGGTGTACTTTATTCAAATGGCTATTTACCGTTATGAAGAGGAACAAAAGAATAAGATCAAGGACTTTCAGGATGATATTAGGAATTTTGAGCTTCAGCTGAAGGAAAAGTTAATCCTGAAAAATAACCTTGCTGAAGCTTTAATGAGTTTGGATAAAGAGCTCTGCTATTATGCCAAAGCAGATGCTATGCTAATATTGATTAATGGTAAGCTTTATACCTACAATATCTCCATTGGTTTTGATAAAGTATTAGATATTAAAGGACTTCTTTCCAGAGTATCAAAGGATTCAATCTTCTTTGATGCTGAGTTTATATTAAATCATGGTGAAGAGTTAGGGTTGGATTCAGAGCGATTTGTCGGCTTAGCTGCACTTAAAGTTGAGTTGGAGGAGAATTGCAGTGTGCTTTGGTTTAGGAAGGAGAAAGAGTTCAAAAGGAAGTGGGTAGCCAAACCCGAATCTAGGATCAAAATGAACCTACCGAATGATTCATTTGAAAGGGAAGAACATCCTGTCCTCGATATTTGGCATCAAACTACCGTTGGGATCTGCGACCCTTGGCGCGATAATGAGATTTATTTTATTAAGCGGTTAAGGAATCTGATCATCCAGAGCAATAAGAATTTTTCTCAAGAAATCGTAAAGCTGAACAAAGAGGTGATCGACCTGAATAGGGCACTGGATAACTATGCCCATACGGTGAGCCATGATCTTAAAAACCCTTTATCAGCAATTAACCTCTCTACCCAGATGCTCCTTCAACGACCGGAAATGACAAATGACCTGAAACTGAAGATGCTGAAGAACACGAAAGAGGCCGTGGAAGTCATTTCTGAACTGCTGAAGAGTATTCATGATTTTTCTAAGGTGAAAGACTATCAGTACAGTATGGAACCAGTGTATGTGGAAGAATTCCTTAAGCAAATTGTGAACTTCAGTCAATTGCGCTATAATGCCCTTGGAACTGAAGTGATATATGGTAATATTCTTCCAGTTTATGGTGAAAGAAGTATTGTGTACCAATTGTTCCAGAATTTAATAGGGAATGCCATTAAATATAGTGCAAAAGTAGCAAAGCCCGTTGTAACCATTTCTTCTAGCCTCAAGCATGAATTTGTCCGTTATACCATCCAAGATAACGGTATAGGGATCGCGAAGGAGGAGTTGAGTACCATTTATGATTCCTTTAAGCGGATGTCCAATGCCAATAGTTATGAGGGAACAGGCTTAGGCCTGACCATTGTAAAGCGGATTGCGGACCGACTCCATATTACAATCGAGGTGGAAAGTGAAATAGGAAAAGGAACATGTTTCCATCTGTTGTTCCCGAAAGAGGTTTTCATACTTCCTTCTCAATCCTAGTCAAAAGCAAATTCTTTAATCCCAGTAAATTCCGGTATTGCTAAAAATAGGGGTAAATGTTTCAATTATTCGGAAATAGATGATTTTAATAGCTAAAAAGCTCACTTAAAAAAATTATATTTGCGAATTAAATTGAAGGCATAATAACCTATATGAAGCATATACGCAATTTTTGTATTATCGCACATATCGACCACGGGAAAAGTACTTTGGCCGATAGATTATTAGAGTATACCAATACCATCACCCAACGTGAGGCGCAAGCACAATTGTTGGACAATATGGACTTGGAACGTGAAAGAGGGATTACGATTAAGAGCCATGCAATCCAAATGGAGTATACCAAAGATGGACAAACGTATGTGTTAAATCTGATTGACACCCCGGGTCACGTCGATTTTTCATATGAAGTTTCTAGATCGATTGCTGCCTGTGAAGGTGCTTTGTTGATCGTAGATGCTTCTCAAGGTATACAGGCACAGACTATTTCCAACCTATACTTAGCCTTAGAGCATGATCTTGAAATTATTCCCATCTTGAACAAGATGGATTTACCAGGAGCTATGCCGGAGGAAGTAAAAGATCAGATCGTTGAATTGATCGGTGGAAAGAGAGAAGAAATTATCCCTGCCTCCGGTAAAACCGGAATGGGTATTCCTGATATCCTAACTGCTATCATTGAGCGTATCCCTGCGCCGGTTGGCGATCCTGAAGCTCCATTACAAGCCTTGATCTTTGACTCCGTATTCAACTCTTTCAGAGGGATTATGGCCTATTTCAAAGTTGAAAATGGTGAGATCAGAAAAGGAGACCGTGTAAAGTTTGTTGCTACGGGCAAAGAATATATCGCTGATGAGGTTGGTACCTTGAAGCTAAACCAGGTGCCTAAGGAAGTAATTAAGACCGGAGATGTAGGTTATATTATTTCTGGGATCAAAGAAGCTAGAGAGGTAAAAGTAGGGGATACCATCACGAAGAAGGATCGTCCTTGTGCTCAAGCTATCCAAGGTTTTGAGGAAGTTAAGCCCATGGTGTTTGCGGGTATCTATCCTGTAGATACGGAAGATTATGAAGAGCTAAGGGAGTCTATGCACCGTTTGCAGTTAAATGACGCTTCGTTGGTGTTTGAACCAGAATCTTCAGCTGCATTAGGTTTTGGTTTCCGTTGTGGTTTCTTAGGAATGCTGCACATGGAAATCATCCAAGAACGCTTGGAACGTGAGTTCGATATGACAGTTATTACTACTGTGCCGAACGTATCTTACCTAGCTTACCTGTCAAAAAATCATGAGGAGATCGTAGTCCACAATCCTTCGGATCTTCCTGATCCAAGTAAATTGGACAGTATCGAGGAACCTTATATTAAAGCAAATATCATTACAAAGGCTGAGTTTGTTGGTCCTGTAATGTCCCTTTGTATTCAGAAACGCGGTACGATTGTCAACCAATCTTATTTGACATCTGATCGTGTAGAATTGGTGTTTGAAATGCCAATGGGAGAGATCGTTTTTGATTTCTATGATAAGTTAAAGACTATCTCTAAAGGATATGCATCTTTCGATTATCATCAAATCGGCTATAGGCAATCGGACTTGGTGAAATTGGATATCCGTTTGAATGATGAACCCGTGGATGCTTTATCTTCATTGATACACAGAAGCAATGCTTATGATTTTGGTAAGAAGATCTGTGAGAAATTGAAGGAACTTTTACCGAGACAGCAGTTTGAAATCCGTATTCAAGCTTCGATTGGAGCAAAGATCATTGCTAGGGAAACCATTTCTGCATTGCGTAAGGATGTAACTGCAAAATGTTATGGTGGTGATATTTCGCGTAAGCGTAAGTTGTTGGAAAAACAGAAGAAAGGTAAAAAACGTATGCGTCAGGTTGGAAACGTAGAGATTCCACAATCAGCATTTATGGCGGTTCTGAAATTAGATTAAGAAAATCAACCTATAAAATATATCATGAATTTACTGGACGGTAAGGAAGTATCAACCAAAGTTAAAGAAGACATCAAAAGAGAGGCTGCAGAGCTTACTGCGAAGTTAGGCCGCAAACCTCATTTGGTAGCTATTTTAGTTGGAAACGATGGTGGTAGTGAAACTTATGTTGCGAGCAAAATGAGAAATTGTGAGCAAGTTGGTTTCGACTCGACCAATCTTCGTTATGATACGGATATCACTGAAAAAGAATTGTTGGAAAAGATCAATGAGATCAATGCAGATGAATCGATTGATGGATTGATCGTTCAATTGCCTTTACCTAAACATATTGATCCTGAAAAAGTTACTGAAGCTATCGATTACCGCAAAGATGTTGATGGGTTCCATCCAATCAATCTAGGTAGAATGCAACGTAATCTACCTTGCTTTATTCCTGCTACTCCTTATGGCATCATGTTGATGTTGGAACATTACGGAATTGATACAGCTGGTAAAAAGGCAGTCATTGTTGGAAGGAGCAATATCGTTGGGTCCCCAATGAGTATCCTTTTGGCAAGAAATTCTAATCCAGGAAATTGTACAGTTACCCTGACACATAGTAGGACAAAAGACTTGAAAGCTGAGGTTTTGCAAGGTGACATCGTGGTTGCAGCCATTGGCAAAAAGAATTTTGTAACTGCGGATATGGTAAAAGAAGGTGCTATTGTTATCGATGTGGGAATCAATAGGGAGAATTCGACCGAAACAAAATCAGGATTTAAACTTTATGGTGATGTGGATTTTGAGCATGTTGCTCCGAAATCTTCTTGGATAACGCCAGTACCGGGAGGTGTCGGATTAATGACCATTATTGGTTTATTAAAGAACACCCTAGAGGCTGCAAAAGGAACAGTGTATCCCAAAGCTTAAAAAATATTGAATTGAAATATGTTTATTTAAAGCTCCCAATTTTGGGGGCTTTTTTTGATTAATTTCCAACTATTTGAATTCTCCTTGGTTTTAGTCCATATATTTGATTACTTATTTCATTAACCATGGCTAAACTTGATCAAGTAAAGAATAAGGATATTTTGGAAATGATCAACCAAAATGATGAAAACCTAAAAAAGCTTCATGAAATCGTTCGAAAATCATTTGAGGAAGAAAAATTAATCGTTGATAACCTTATTAATCCTACAGATGAATACCTAAATAGGGGGCAACTTATTTCTGATAAGGTAGCACGATTTGGAGGAAGCTGGTCTTTTATTTTAATATTTACAGGGATATTGATCGTTTGGATATTGTTCAATACGCTCATGATCAAGCAAGACCGATTTGACCCTTATCCTTTTATTTTGATGAATTTAGTCTTGTCCTGTTTGGCTGCTCTACAGGCTCCAATCATTATGATGAGCCAAAACCGACAGGAGGAAAAGGATAGAAAACGGGCTGAGAATGACTATCTGGTAAACCTAAAGGCTGAATTAGAAATCAGGAGTTTGCATAAGAAAATAGATGTACTGTTAGAGGAAGAGGTTAAACAGCTATTTGATTCGCAGGTGAACCATTTAAAATTGCTGAAACAACTCTCGGATCATGTCGACCGCTTGGAAAAGGAGTTGAAAAACAAAAATGTACAGCCATAGTGGGATGGCTGCCATATTTTTCAAAAAATTGGTATAAATATTGCAAAGTGCAATCAGTATATAATTATTACAATAAACTATTATTACACAAACAAATTAGAAACATGAAAAAAATCGCAGTATTAGCAGCAGTTGCATGTGCACTTTCCTTGTCAGCATGTAACAATAATTCATCTATGGATAAAAACAATGATGGAGATACTTCAATCGGTGAGAAATTAGATCATTCAATTGAAACTACAAATGAATCAATTGATGAAATGAAAGCAAATGCAGATGCTGAATTGGCAAAAGCTGAAGAAAATGTAAAAAAAGCACAAGCTGATTTAGATGCTGCAGTAAAAAGTGGCGATAAAAAGGCTGAAGAAGCTGCTCAAAAAGCATTAGATGATGCAAAATCAGCATGGGAAAAAACAAAAGAAGCAGCGAAAAAAGCTGGTGATAAAATTGAAGAAGGTGTAAACAATGCAGTAGATGCTACAAAAGAAGCTGGTCAAAAAACTGGCGAAGCTATCGATAACACTGCAGAAAAAGTAGGTGATAAAACAAAAGAATTATCTGACGACGCCAAAAGAAAAGCAGAAAACGTTAAAAAAGCTTTAGAAAACTAATAAAATCCATTTATAGAATGGTTATTAAGTTTTTAATTGAAAGCGCCAATACTATTGGCGCTTTTTTTATTTTGATTTTACGAGAGCCTCCTATAAATTCTATTTATTGCTGTATATTGTTGGTTTAATAATAAAAAATGAATTGGAATAAAGAAGAAGTTGTCGCATACTGCTTTAATAAATGCAAAAATAGGGTAGAAGAGATAAAATCAGCCATGGATTCAGCGCAAGATGCTATCCTGAATGATACTAAAAGTAGTATGGGGGATAAATATGAAACATCCAGGGAAATGGCCCAACAGGAAATAAGTCGCTTGCAAAATCAGCTGAAACAGGCTGAAATTGACCTGGATAAAATCAATGGAGTAGACTTAAATCCCTCGGAATTGGTGAGAATGGGTAGCATTGTTCAAACAGACCAATTTGATTACTTTATTGCGATCTCTATTGGCGCAGTTAAAATTAAGGAGAAGACCCTTATGGTCATTTCTAAAGAGTCACCTATTGGGAGCATCTTGTTTGGGAAAAAGGTAAATGAATCAATTCAGTTCAATAATAAAACAATTATCATCAATAAAATTTATTAGGATATATATAACGAAGATCTAACGAGCTTATGGCTCGTTTTTTTGTTTGTGAAAGATGGCGATATGTTACAAAGTTTTTAAAGGGAGAGGATATTGTAAATTCAATTTTCAGTAATGGAAAACAGAAAAGTTGAAGAATTTGTATAGATTGATTTACAATAAATGAAAAAAATAATTGTCAAAACTTTTTAGGAGTAATTTTTGTTTAGATTTAAGTATTATTTACCAATAAAAACAAGGTGATTTATGAATCTTAAAAAAATCTTAACTATTGCATTGGTTTCCGGAACCCTGATGACCGGAACAATCGCTTGTAAGTCCAAAATATCGGACGCCGACTTGAAAGCAAAAGTAGAAACTGCTGTACAGGCTAATCCTGGAATTACCGTTGATGTGAAAGATGGAGTGGTTACTCTAAACGGAACGGCAAATTCAGAAGATGAGAAAGTGCAGATCGAAAATGCTGCAAAAGCTGCTGATAGCAAAGCTGTAAAGTCTGTACAAAACAATATCGTAGTGAATACGATGCCTCCTGTTGAAATCAATACCAATGATGCTGACTTAACTTCAAAAGTAGCCGATTTTACCAAAGACTTTCCTTCGGTAAAAACCGCTGTATCTGACGGAGTTATTACGGTAACTGGTGAATTGGAACAAGCACGTGTACAAGCTCTGAAAATGGGTCTGGATGCATTGAATCCGAAGAAAGTAGACATGAGTGGTTTAACTGTTAAATAGAAAATAATATGAGTTTACAATCGAAATATCAAGTTTTAATTGATACTGCAAAGGCTTCAGGAATGACAGATTTGGCTATCGCAGAACAAGATGGTGTTTTGCATGTTCAAGGTACAGCACCAAATGCAGATGTGAAAAATAAATTGTGGGATATCTACAATCAAATTGACCCTAATTTCTTAAGTGGTGATGTGGTCATGAATGTGGATGTATCATCTGCTGTAGCAGGTTCTCAAGTACGTGTAATTACGGAAAGTAGTAATTTGAATATCCGTAAAGGTCCAGGAACGGATCAACCAATCGTAGGTAAAGCTGCGAAGGATGAAATCATTACTTTAATTAGCCGTGCCAATGATCAATGGTGGTTGGTAAGAACCAAAGATGGTGAAGAAGGATATTGCTATGCGCAATATTTGGAGCCCGTAAGCTAAAAGGAAAAATTGAACATATAAAAAGCCCGATATCATTTATCGGGCTTTGATTTTTAATAATCTTTCTATAAAGTCAATCCGACAACATTTCCACTACTTCCTGCTAAATAAATAAGCTTTTTATTGAAAGAAACGGCAATGACATTAAAACTTTCAGTCGAAATATTTTCCCATGTCTTTCCTCCATCTTTGGAAATATCAGTTCCCGATGTTCCAGTGGCAACCAATATTTCAGGACTAATGTATTTTACGGACGATCGATATCCATGAACTGGAATTTCAGGTTTATCCCATGATAATCCAGCATTATGGGTCAGAAGAATGTTATTGCTGTTGTCCTTATCTGAGGTATAGTTTCCACCTACAACAACACCAACACGCTCATTGAGGAAATCAATGGAAAATATTCCAGTACTGGCAGAACCAGACCAGATAGGAACATCCTGAACGTCCAGCTTTCTTTCCTTTTCACTTCTTTTCATCAAACTTGAATAAGTGCCTCCAGTACCAATATATAACCAATCATTGATGACCTGAAGAGAAGACCCACTTGCTGCAAATGCCGCTTCCCCGGGCTCCGCAAACAAATGAATTTCTTCAGTCACATCTGTCCAAGTTTTGCCTTTATTGTCACTCTTCAGCAATTGAAATTGTCCATTGATGGGATCACCTAATATATAACCTGTTTTTCCCTTGAAGTCCATTCCATCTAAAAAGATAGCAGGATCCTCATTCTTATATGTTTCTGTCCAAGTTTTCCCAGCATCTTTCGTATGTAATACTACTGCAGGTGCTCCAGCGCTGACAATAACTGCTTCTTTGGCACTGAAAACCTCAATATCCCTGAAATCAAATTTTTCATATCCTTTCGGCGAAATCCATTCCCAGCTTTTGCCGGAATCAATAGATCTTCCAACCGTTCCATTGCTTCCACTTACCCAAACAACCTTATTTTTATAGGTTTCCAACCCCCTAAAACTAGCCTTGTTACCAGAAGTTAGGGTTTGAAAGGATTGGGAATAAGCTTGAAAGGCGAAAAGACAAACTGCAGAAATTAGAAAATATCTTTTCATACTATGATAGTTGCTTCATTAATTCATCAAATTCAGCCCGAAGGGTATTAAGTTGCTCTTCTAGTTGGGCTACTTTTTCTTCTAGCTGCGCAATTGCCGTATTATTGGTTGTTGATGGACTTGAGGGAGCCTCTTCCTCATAAGAATCCTCATCAAAGTCTGCAAAGAGATGGATATATCTTACTTCCTTTTGGCCTGGACGTTTTGATAATTGTTTGATGTACAAAGGTTTAGAGGTACTTAGTTTTTGAAGGAGTTCCTGTACCTCATCAAGATTTTCAAATTCATATAGACGACCAGAATTGCTATTGATTTCACCAGCTGTTAAAGGTCCTCGAAGAAATAATAGACAGATTATTGCTAATTCTTGGGGTAATAAGGGAAATTGAATCGCCAAGTTGTGTTTATATTTTGTAACTCGACTACCACCACCAACAACAGTTGAAATCAATCCTTTTTTCTTCAATCCGTCCAAAACTTGGATAACCAGATTTTCTTCATATTGAACTACGGGCTTTCTTGAACTTTTTTGATTACAGGCAGTCAACAGACCATTAAGGGTCATTGGATAATATTCTGGAGTAGTCTTAGATTTTTCTAATAATGATCCCAATACTCTAATTTCTTCAGGGCTTAAAATTGGTAATGATTTAGTTTCTTCCATATATTAAATTCATCTGTGTTAATAAATATACAGATTAATAGGAGAAAGGGGAGAGGATTGGATAAATTCCCACTAAATAATGGGCAATTAATACAGAAAAAGGAAGAACAGGCTATAATTTTAATAGCCTGTTCTTCCTCTTAAGTACAGATGTTTTTTTAGAATGGCTAATGCCTTATTCTACGTCCATAAATTGAGCGATTTCTTCTCTAATTTCAGACGGTAACATCATATAGATTTCTTTTTTCAAAGTGACTTGTTCTCCCTGAATAGTTGAGATTTTGCCATCATAGCTAATAATAGATTCAAAACCCCCAATTAACCATTTTCCATCTTTTTCAAGATAGTCCCGGTGTTTTTCATCTAATTTCTTTAATTCTTTAATTATTGCTTCTCTATTAAAGTTTTGGTTCTTTACCATATTGAAAAATCCTTTTAAGTTGATTATTATTGGAAAAAGGAAAGTACCTTTTGGAATTGTGCTCCTTGATTCAAACAATTATCAAATGTTCAACAACTACGGATACGCTTATGAAAATATTGTGCCAATTATGTAGAAAGGTTATTAAAAAATTTACAAATAATCCGAGGTTAACATAGCGCTAACAAGAAGCTTGATAAATTAACTTTAATGAATTTTCTTTTGAATCGTGTTTAATTTTTTATTAGTGTGAAATCCAATAAAATGTACAGTCCTAATAATTGACGATAAATTGTATCTTATTAATAACAGATTTTGAAAAGAAATATTGCATGAATTCTGCAATTGTTAACTTTTCTTTTTCTCATATACGGCATACCTCCCATTAAACTGATCCTTAGTAGATACGGCTATCACTATTTTCCGCTTTTGGTCCGTGAAGTAATAATCATCTTTATCCGTACCTATTGCCTCATATCGCTCTTGATAAAAGGCCAGAATATAATCAATGTCGATACTTGGATCATTTTTAAATCGCACAATTGCATAAGCGCATTTTCCTCCTTGAAAGACATAATACAAGGATTCCACATAAGGTGAATCAGTTTCAAATGAAAGAGCCGGGCCTGAGTCATTCAGTAAATTCCTTTTTTCTAAATCTTTGATTTGTTCCTTAGAGCCACCAAATTTAATCACAGGCTCTGGGATATCCGTTATCTTAGGGATAACGGTTATTTCAGTGCTGTTCTTTTTACCTTCATTTGTTGCATTTATCTTTACTTTTCCAATATGATGGGCAGTAAAGAGACCTTCTTCGTCGATGGTCCCAACATACTTATTTGAACTTTTCCATTTCGTGTTTTTATCATTCGACTTTAATTGAAGCGTTTCCCCCACATATAATTTTGAGGCTTGATTTTTTGGTTCTATATCTTCATCGAGGATACCTTCTTTAACACATGAACTCAAAAAAATAGGGAAAAGGATAATAATAATGGTCTTTAAATAGTGTTGTCTTGCCATAGCCTTATATATTTATTTGTCTATAAGGTAGTTCAATTAAATTAATCAATAGTTAAAATAATAATAATTAATGCTTTCTCTAATGGATTCCTTATTTTAGAAATATTTAGGAAAGTGAAAAACATAATATTTTGATAGTATGATGAAAAAAAATGAAAAGATACTCAATCTTATTCAGGTGTTGATGAACAACCAAATGTTGTCTGATTTCTTAAAGGAATATGATTACTCAGTGAATTTGTTTGGTTTAAAAATATCAGATTCAAGACATTATTTTTTGAGATTATCCCAACCAAAAGATGAAATAATTTTATGGATGCAAGAGGAGTACATCCCTAAGCTGGATCATACAGGAAAATGGATTCAATATCCTGCAATTGAGAATCCTCGGGTAGAACGTATTGAAGCCTCAACCAAATACATACCTACAGATTTGACATACGAAGAGTTTAAAAATAACTTGGTACAATTTTTTGAGCAGTTGAAAAAATACCAGGCAAACCATCTCCAGCATGTAAGTCATGAAAAGTTGAACCAGAGCATTGATGATTTAATTGCAGAAATAAATTCCTTGAGCAAATAAAAACAACTTTAGAGGCATAAAAAATGGGCTATAAATTATAGCCCATTTTTTATGTGATGAATTTAGATTGCTGGATTCTGTGCATATTCTTTCCAGACATCTTGAATGTTCTTTCCAAGCGATTGCACAAAAAAATCATTGTAGTTAGTGCCATTGATCAAGGCATTGTTCAATTCTTTTACAAAATTCTTGTTCTTATGTGTTTCAATCCATAACAGGAATCGACCGGTAATTCCATAGCTGCCATCATAGTTATGTTCTGGTTTGTAATCTTGTAATGTCCATGGATCAGGTTCATCTATACCATAATGATACCTTACATTGTCTGCAATGCCTTCAACTAGCCATCCAGGTACCGAACCTTTATAATCCTGTTGTATATGGTGCATGGTCTCATGGACAACGACATCACCGTCTTTCGGATTTCCTTCCATGTATTTGAAGCCAAAAACCACGACCTCACCCCAGGCATAAGCAGCACCATCATAAGTAGGATCAATGATGAAGTACATTTTCTTTTTCGCATTCGGATTAAAATCATTGAGAAGCTTTGGATAGACCGTAAAGTAAGTGTTCATCAATCTTTCCTGATATTCCAATTGTGATTTATTGGAATGATTGATAAAAACCAAGGAGACATTGTTTTTGGTCAAGCTATCAATCTTTTGGATAGGTTCCTGTTTTTGACTTGAAGGTGGCATCTGGATCAGCCTGAACTCTGAAGCCTGGAACATATTGTCATTGTAAAGCTTTGAGATAGACCATTTGTAATGGGTGAATTTCTCCTCATTCTTGAAAAAGAAACTGTAGGTATTCCTTCTTTTTCTGAATTGCATGCCCATATGGCTATCCAGTTCTTTCCAGGTCTGACCATCATTGGACCCATAAAATTTCCAATCCATCGGATCACGGCCGTCAAAATCATTTCCTGTGGTAAAATCATACCCCGCAACAAGCTTCGCCGTATCAAATTGGAATTTGATATCTAATGTCTTAAAGTTTTTTGCGAGGAACTTCGTCGTGCTGTCACCGTCAGTTAATTTGGTTGAGCCTTCCTGCCCATTAGCCCCATCTGGATTTTCTATGCTTACGGTTACTCTAGCATCAGTGGTAATGTCCTTAATTTCAATTTTTTCCAATTCAGGGTCAGGTTGGTCCAGGAAACTGTCTTTGCTACAACTGCTGTAGATAACTGAACAAAATAGGGCAAAAGTCAAGCTTTGCAGTTTGGTTTTCATTTTTAGCATATAATTTTAAGTTTAGTTTATAATCACGCTAGTTATTGCTGTTATGTTAAATTAACGCTAAATCTAGTAAAATCTTATGCCTGTCATGAGCTAAATCGCGTTAGCCTGAAAAGGTTTTTCCTGAATTCTTCGTTTCTATTAATTCTTAGGCTTTTTTTACTTAAAAAAATTGAACCCCCATAGCTGGAGATAGCAAATATGCTAAAGCTAGTTTAGCAATTGAAATTTAGATTAAAAGTGGCTTTTAAGGCCAAATTCCTTGAAATCGAACTTTTGCAAACATATAGCTACAAATTATTTTTAAGTAGGGTAGAGCAGGTCCAAATATTAAATTGTTATTAATTTTTGTTCTACTTTTGAGCATTATTATATTAATAAGGTATGAAAAAGTTAAGTATATTATTGTTGTTTGCTGTATTATTTATCTCTTGTGAAAAGGACAATGGAGTTGTTCCTGAAAAATTAAAAGAGGAAGTATTATCAGATCTTAAAGGTAAAGTGTTTACAGCTTATGAAGCTCAAATGTCTTCCGAGAGTACAGGTCCAGTAATGTTGGAGCCGAATCAAGGTTACTTTACTAAAATGGAGTTTGTAGGTACTGTGATTGAGATGACCGGGGCGGATGGAACAAAATCTAGATACGGTTTTGAGATCAATAATGCGAACAGAGGCAGCACTGAATTGCCTGATATCTTTACACTAGCAATGAAATCTAACTTTCAAGAATTTTACATTTTATTAAGTAGAGATTATTCCAATGCTACTGTGCTCCTTACGGATGCGGGTAAAAGCTATAGCGTTAGCTTAATGAAATAATTATAAATACTTACTGAACAACATATTGATGCCCGATTAAATTATAATCGGGCATTTATTTTTTCTTAATATTCCCATCCTATAAATCGCTGGGTTAACTTATTCCTCTCAAACACCCAAACGACATGATTTGTGCAAGCCCCATCTCCAATCTCTTGCACAGCCAGATAGACATTTCCCAGTTTATAATAGTCAAAAGATTGCCTAGCTGAGCCAATTCCCAACAATAGTTCTGTTGGTATTGAAACTTTGGTTCCTTTGATAGTTGCATCCGCCTTTTCTATTAATTCATTTGGAATTCCACAATCCGCCAGATAATAATAGATTCCATTTATTGACTTGATGGCAGTGGAGTTCTCATCATAGTATGCTATCTTTTTCCCCTTCAGGTTTGCTGGCTTTATTAAATATTGCATGGAAAAATCTGCTTTCCTTGGCTTCTCCAGTTTGTTTAGTGCCAATAGTTGGGAATTATGGATATATCCAGCCTTAAGCGGTTTTTCATCCTTTATTTCAACGATGGAAAAAGGCAGGTTTTCATAATATAGAATCTTGATCCATTGATCTTTTGCTAGATCTTGTTCTTCAACCTGATCTATCAACACAACTGTATTGTTCTTCAATTGGTTTTGAATTTTCCCTTTTGAATCTGCTGATTCCCTTACATTCGAATACCCCTCCTTACTCTGAATAAGATATGGTTGTGCCCAGGAATCTAACGGATTAAATATTGATAGCAACAATAGTGTAATCCAATAATATAATTGATAGTATTTCATGATTTTCTTTTGTGTTTTTTTGCTTATGCAATTTATAATTATTGGAAATAGGTCCTAAATAAAACCTATATACATTTTGTTTACATCTTTAAAAATGCACTATTAAAACAAATTCAAGGTTTATTTGGTTGATAAGCTAAGCTTTTAGATTTAAATAGGTTAAATTTAGGAGAGGATAATACTTTATGGATCACAAACATATTTTTGATAAAGATGGCAATTGCGAAATCTGTAGTCAGACGGTGAAGGTTTATAAAAATGCCAATGCTGATGACTTACTTAAACAGACCCAAAACCATAGGAGCCATCAAGGAAATAATAGTCATAAGTTGGATCATCAACATGCTGAAGATGATGGCCACGATCATGAGCATAATCATTCTCATGACAATAATGCCAGTACATTTGAACTTTTCAGACCAGCTATAATCAGTTTTGTCTTTTTGATTTCCGGAATTCTATTCGATTATGTTTTTCATTTCCCTTGGTTTCAGGGCTGGCTGCGTTTGGTCTGGTATTTATTGGCCTATTTACCTGTTGGGCTTCCAGTCTTAAAAGACGCTTTTAAAAGTATTTCAAAAGGCAATTTTTTCTCAGAATTCTTCTTGATGGGGATTGCAACAATTGGAGCTTTTGCCATTGGTGAATATCCGGAAGGGGTCGCTGTAATGCTTTTTTATTCGGTTGGTGAAGCTTTCCAAACCATGGCGGTTTCCAAGGCAAAAGCCAACATTAAATCTTTATTGGATCAAAGACCCGATGAAGCGACCGTTCTTAGGAATGGAAAAACTGAACTGATCAAAGCTGAATTGGTGAAAGTGGGAGATATTGTCCAATTAAAACCCGGTGAAAAATTAGCCTTAGATGGTAAGTTAATTTCAGTATCCGGCACTTTTAATACCGCAGCATTGACAGGAGAGAGCAAACCAGACTCTAAAGCTAAAGGCGATTCCGTGCTTGCCGGAATGATAAACCTGCAAACCGTTTCTGAAGTTGAAATTACAACAGTATATGAGGACAGTAAACTGAGTAAGATCCTGGAAATGGTTCAGCATGCCAGTACCCAAAAAGCACCTACAGAACTGTTTATTTCAAAATTCGCCAAAATCTATACCCCTATAGTGGTGTTCCTGGCAATTGGAATAGCATTGATCCCATATTTCTTTGTGGCAGACTATGTTTTTCAAGATTGGCTATATAGGGCATTGATATTCTTGGTCGTTTCATGCCCTTGTGCCTTGGTTATTTCGATTCCATTGGGCTATTTTGGTGGAATAGGTGCCGCTAGCAGACATGGGATTTTAGTCAAAGGAGGAAACTTTCTGGATACCTTGGCAGCCGTGAAGCATGTTGTTATGGATAAAACAGGAACCATGACCGAAGGTGTTTTTAAGGTTAATGATGTCAAGTTCGATCCATCCGCCCTTCAGGAGCAGATATTGGAGTATGTCAATGAAATCGAGAGCAAAAGTACACATCCTGTAGCAACGGCAATCCATGAATATGTAGGAGAGGTGAAGGGTCATCTCAACCTCGATCATGTTGAAGAAATTGCTGGCCACGGACTGAAAGCAAAAATTGATGGCAAAGAAGTATTGGTAGGTAATTTTAAGTTACTTGACCAGCATCAGGTTTCCTATCCTAATGCAGATAAAGAAATTGTTTATACCACCATTGCTATTGCAGTCGATCGGAAGTATATAGGCTATATAAGCATAGCTGATAAAATAAAGGATGGTGCACAGGACACCATAAATGCGCTGCATAGCGAAGGAATCAAAGTGACCATGTTAAGTGGTGATAAATCCACTGTTGTAAATGAGGTTGCAAAGAACCTGAAGATCGATTCTGCCTATGGTGATCTTCTACCAGAAGATAAGGTTGAAAAACTGAAGGAGGTCAAAGCAAGAGATCGAATCGTTGCCTTTGTAGGTGACGGTGTAAATGATGCCCCTGTTGTTGCGTTAAGTGATGTAGGAATCGCCATGGGAGGTTTAGGCTCGGATGCCACCATCGAAACTGCAGATGTGGTTATTCAAGATGATAGACCAATTAAGATCCCTATGTCCATTAAAATCGGAAGAAAAACGAAGAAAATTGTATGGCAGAATATAGGTTTGGCATTTGCTGTTAAAGCTATTGTACTGATTTTGGGAGCTGGAGGTGTAGCAACCATGTGGGAAGCTGTTTTCGCCGATGTAGGTGTGGCATTATTGGCCATTTTGAATGCCGTACGGATCCAAAGGACAGATTTTAGCAAAGATTTTAACAAAATATAATAGAAAAGGGAACAAACACTTGAGTTTGTTCCCTTTCCATAATAATTTTATATCCTTATTTATCACTTGATTGATCGTGATGTTGATGTTGATGTTGATGAACCTTTCCGAGGGTTGGATTATAGGAGTTGTTAATTACTAAATACAAACCTTCATTGTTCGTTATTTTAATGTTGTCGGTATTTCGATCAAAATCAATGTTCAATATGGATTTACCATCTTCTGAAATAAAATTATGGGTATTCCAGATCCCTCTCTTTGTCGATAAGATTTTTCCATTAGAGTAGGTAGCCTCCCAAACAAAAATCTTTTGCTTTTTTATCTCTGCCACATTATTTTGATTATCCTTGATCTCGAAACCCGATTTTATTTTTTTTATGGTTAATTGATATCCTGATTCTGAATGTATTTCTTTTAAATTCGACATCCGATCAAAGGTCAGATGATATACCTCACCAGCTTCATCACGAATCACCATTTGATTATTAGCCTCTTTGAAACTTGACATAGTATTTCCGTTAAAACCACGGAAAAAAGAGGTGCCATCGCTTTCAATTTCAATTTCAGCCTCATTCCCGTCAAGATCTCTCAGGCCCATTAGATTATAATAGCGATTCGATATTTTTAGGTATTTGCTGTCTGAAAATCCAAAATATCCATCATCAGATAAAACCATCATTAACCCCAGGATACCATAATTATTGCTAGAGTATACCCTGGTATATGGAAAATCCATTAATTTCTGCTGTACAATGCGATCAAAGATCACGTTGTTCTTATGGAATACAGAGGAATCAGGCAATTGTTGGTTTTCAATTTCCTGACCCATAGAAGTTAAAGAAAACATTAGAAAAAGGATGCTGATGAATATGGAATTTTTCATAATACGATAGAATTGATTTGGCATACGGCTTATATTATTATTCAATTAATAACCTTGTTTCAGTATGGACTGCCACGGCGATCTAAAGTTTAACTGAAAATAAAATTAAGACATCGGGGTAGCCTGAATCAATTCTTTCGAATTTTTCTTTGTTCCCCAGTTAAAAATATGTCTTACTGTGGATGAGTGATAGGGGATTAATGCTATAATGATAATAACCAATATATTAATGATACATAGGTAAAGATATAGATCATGTAAACCCAATAAGTTTGCTTGTTTTTGGAAGTTTACTAATACCGTTCGATCTACTTTTTCTCCAGACTCAAAAACTTCCGCCAATCTTGTCTGATGGATAAATTGTAATTTATTAAACCAATTACTGATTACACTGGACCAGAAAACAGTTACAAAAAATGTCCTGATCAAAAGGAACATAACAATGCTCTGTAAAAAGGCTTTTCCATTCACATTACCTGCTAGATAAACAGCTGTCGAAATAAATGAGATTATCACAGCCATTCCTCTCAGTATGATTGGTAGAATTAAATAATGTAAAGGGGTATTGATATTGATCAGATTGTACAATAAGATATTGGAAATTAAATAGAGAGAGGCAGAAATTAAAAAGATAGCTTTACATTTTTTGGTCTGCTTGAAATATAAATACACCAATATACTCCCCAAGAAATATCCAACAATTACATAGGCATTGATTTCTGCTTGTTTAGTAGGATTTGAGGGTAAAAGTACATTCATTAGATTGCTCAGCAAACTTGTATTGGAATAAAATATCCCCAAAATAAACACGGTAAATAGAGTTAAGAATGTGGCTTTGTTCCTAATAACTGAAAAGCTGATAATCTTTCTCTTTTTCTTGAAATTCCGATTAAAGAATAAGATAAAAAATACAATGGTCAACACTATTGCCAATATGATACTCTTGCTGGTCAACCAATTGTTTTGTAAACCATAGCTTGCAACAAACGAAAAACAGAGCAAACTGGATGCTAATAAGATGGTTCCCAACCAATCGTATTGAAACAATGGCACCTTCTTGATATGTTGTGTTTTAAAGCAGATAATGACGATCAGGAAGGATATAAGAAGCATTAAGGTCTGGAAATAATAGCCAAGTTCCCAATGTTGCTTGGCAAGATAGGCAGCTATCAAACCTCCTAAAATGGGAAAGATCAGGTTCATCGGATAATAGATGGCATACATTTGATACCTTTCCCCGGTGGGCATCAAGAATGGCATCAGCTCTGATATCAAAGCCATGGTTAATATGATTTTCACACAGCCGAACACAAACATCAACATCACATTGATCAATGGCGCTTGATTTAATGCCAAGCCTATGTTAATGACCATTAATAAGATCAAACAGAATATTATTAACCTTTTCTTCGGCATATAGATGGTCAGTCTAAAGATCAAGGAAATTGAACAGACCATGCCGGCACAATACGCGTACATTGCCATGGATAGATCAGCTGAACTTGCCGCTTGATCTGAAATGATATAGATATAGATGCTGTTTGGAATTCCACTACAAAAGGATAAGGAAACCGCTATTAATAGCAGTATGCTTAGTTTATACTTTTGAGGGACCCAATCTCTAAATAAACTATTGCTCATCTATATCGAATTAACCACCACATTAAGCCCTACCATCAGTTTTTTTAAATCTTCAACTTTGTTGTCCTTTGAAAATTCTATCCTTACAGGTATCCGTTGTTGAACTTTTACAAAATTACCGGTACTGTTGTCCACTGGGATACTGGAATATTTTGAACCCGTAGCTTCGGAAATAGCCTTTATCTCACCCACAAAAACAACATGGGGAATAGCATCCACAGATAGCTTTACTTTCTTGCCAAGGACAATTTGTTTCATCTGATTTTCGGTGTAATTTGCTGTTACCCACTTCTGTTGATCCCTAACGATATTGAATAATTGCTGTCCTGATTGGACCAATTGGCCTTCTCCAAACTTACCCTGCCCAAAATGCCATCATAAGGGGCTACAATCACGGTATAGGATAAATTAAGTTTGGCCAGATCGAGCGAAGCCTTGGCCCTTAAGATCGCAGCTTCATTGATCCCTGTTTTCCTACTGGTTTCTTGTGTAGTTAAATGGGAGCTTACCTTTAGCGCAGACAATGCTTTATATTTTGCTTTTAGGGATTCATATTCGGTTTTTACCTGTTCAAATTGATACACTGCTATGGCATCCTTATCCATCAGATCCTTGAACCGCTTATAATTGACCTCAGCATTTTCCAAGCGGGTCTTGAGTTCCTCTATGTTCGCATCCGCGATGTTTTGGCTATTTCTTGCTATTTCGACCTCGGTTCTTACTACGGAATTGCCTGCTTTGGCATCAGCTAGAGCAGCCAAGGCATTTTCCACCTGAATTTTATACTCATCATTTTCTAAGACCACTAATGTATCTCCTTTATGCACTGTCTGATGTTCCTGAAACCGGATTTTCTTAATATAGCTGGTGATTTTTGTGCTTACAGGATTGATATGTCCATCGATTTGTGCATCCTCTGTGAAAACACTGTTATTTAACTGTAAATAGCTAAGTATGCCCCAACCTATAGCTGCCAAAACAATCAGTACGGAAAGGATATTGATACCATAGATCTTGATCCTTCGGTTTCTTTCTTTTTGATTGATTGCTTTATTTGTTTCTGTGCTCATCTATTAATGTAATATATTCTTAAAATTAGTTTGATATTGAACTATTCCTCCAAAAAAACACTATTCAATAGCGCTTTTGATCAATCTTAATTGATTACTGATTTCTGAAATATCTTTGATTTGGGAGTTCTTCATGATCTTTTCATAGAGCTCTTTTTGAACTGGCTCTAAATGCGACTGGTATTCCCAACCTTTCTCTGTCAGGACAATTTTATTATTTCTCCTATCGTTGGCATCAGGTACCCTTTGAACAAGATCCCTTTTGCAGAGATTGTCAATTAATGGTGTCACGCTTGCCTTACTCTTTTGTACCTCCTCTGCAATATCCTGTTGATTAAGCTCTTTCTCTCGCCATAGAACAGCTAAAACTTGGACCATTTCATAGGTGACATCTAATTCCAACTCCTTAACTTTCTGAAAGTAAAACTGTTTTATCGCAACCCTTAACGAAATAATATCTCTGATTAAACCTTGAACTACTTTATGATCCTTTGCCATTTTCTAATATTTTGCACAAAGTTAAACATAAGATAGTTAAACATCAAACTAATTATTGTAAGCTTTTTGCAATTTATTCCTTTAATGGACTAAAAAATAGGTGCTATTCCTACCTTTGGGCCATGAAAAATAATGTTCAAGCAATAAACGAGTATATTCAAGCTGAAAGAAATCATCTACTAAACCACGAATTATATCATAAAATTCAAAAGGTTACCGATTTACAGAAATTTACCGAAGGGCATGTCTATGCAGTGTGGGACTTCATGTCTCTGTTGAAAGCATTGCAGATCAAATTAACCTGTACCACGATTCCTTGGTTTGCAAGCCCGTCACCCATAACCAGATATTTGATCAATGAAATTGTTCTTGCTGAAGAATCAGATGAATATATTGATGGTCAACGATTAAGCCATTTTGAAATGTATATCGATGCCATGAAAGGGATAGGGGCGGATGTGAATCCTATATTGGACCTGATCCAAAACCTTCAAGCGGGAATAAAGATTAAAGATGCTTTAGATAATAGTACATTGGACAACAGAATTAAAGATTTCCTAAATTTTTCCTTTGATACTATTGAAGCAGGAGAGACCCATAAGATTGCCTCTGCATTCACATTTGGTAGAGAGGATTTGATTCCAGATATGTTCACGTCAATTCTATCTTCTTTAAAGGAACAGTTCCCCGAATCGGATTTAAAGAAGATTGAATATTATTTTCAGCGTCATATCGAATTGGATGGGGATGAACATGGACCATTAGCCATGAAGATGATCCACGAATTGGCAGATAACAACGAAGTGAAATGGAAAGAGATGGCTGATGTTGCCAAATTAGCTTTGCAATATAGAATTGGTCTTTGGGATGCCATTGCGGATTCCTTATAAAACCAAAAAAGGGATAACATAAACGTTATCCCTTTTTAATAGAGCTATTTCAATTACTTTTCTTCTAATTGAATGACCCCTAAATTTTTTGTTTGCCCCGTAGTTACCACAACATCATTGACGATTGCTGATTTAAAATTATCATTTGTCGGTTCAATTACAAGCTTATAAGTTCCTTGCATAACACCAGGAAAATAGAATTTACCCGTTGGGCCGGCCAATGTACCTAAGGTATCAGTTCCTTGAATGGCAAAGACATGAGGCATTGCAGAAATAGGCGAAATCTCACCAGTTAAAGCTCCTGATACTGCAACCGGAATGGCGCGGATCACAGGTTTCATCATATATTTACCATTTCCAGTCTGATGTATAGACTTTGATGCATCAAAATCCAAGGCTAGGGTATAGGCTACATGGGGAATTAAATCATCTTGAACTTTGATTTTGACACCTGAAGTTTGACCACTAGGTGTCTTCAAATCTTGCCTTACACCATCTACCACAATATAATTATCATCATCCAAAACCAATCTTACTTCTTGTAATCGCCCTGAAGGGACATCATGTTCGGCAAGGATCAAGTAATCTCCTTCACGATAATGTAAGATATCAAAAGGCTCAATATCAACATCAATAACCTGACGACCACCTTCTGTAATAACTTCAATATGATCGATATCTAAGATAATCTGATCATAATATGCAGGTGCATCTGTAATTTTAATGGTTACTGGTGTTGTTCCATCTGTTGTTTTCGAGTCATCAGTACTGCAACTCGATAAGCTTAAGGCAACCATAGCTACCGATAATCCAAGTAATGCTTTCATAGTAATTTTCGTTATTTCACTATTTTTAGCAAAACATGTACCATTTCAGCTATTTATGAATTTAATGTTAAGTAATTAAATTAGAAATATTGGCTTATCCAGTTTTACCGCGATTCGATATGCCGCATTCATTAATCCCACATGGCTATAAGCTTGTGGAAAATTGCCCCATTGACTACCATCTTCCTCGTTAACATCCTCAGAAAATAGCTTTAAGGAATTTCCATAGGAGAGGAGTTGCTCAAAGGTTTCCTGAGCTTCTTCCAATCGACCTACACATGCCAATGCTTCCACATACCAAAATGCACACACTAAAAAGGTTGTTTTAGGTTTTCCAAAATCATCTTGGTGCAGGTACCTGTAAAACAGTCCGTTCTTGCCCTTTAACTCTTTCTCCACAGCTTCCAAATGTTTTTTAGCTCGGTCTGAACTTGGATCCAGGTAATTCATTAAAATTAACTGTAAAGTACTCGCATCCAAATTTGAACCTTCATCTGAATTCCTGTAAACCTGCATTTCTGGATCATAACATTTTTCAATATACTCAGCTGCTTTATCCATTAATATCTTGGCCTGTTCCTCAATATCTTTGTAATTGTTCTGCTTCGCAATTTTTAAGGCAGCTGAAGCACCAGCCCATTGAAATAGATTGGAATAGGCATGATGGTTTGCAATGTTCCTGAATTCCCAGATACCGGCATCCTTTTCATCAATCGTCATCTGTATCTTCTCCAAGATATATTTCAACCAGCTTTTAGCATCTTTTCTTTCATCTTGAGGAAAGCGATAATCCGTATATAGAGGTAACATGGCGATCATGGCTTGCCCATATACATCATTTTGTATATGTTCATAAGCTTGGTTTCCAATCCTAACGGGCTTATTGCCTCTATAGCCTTCCAAATAGTCAAGCGTCGTTTCTGTCAAAACTTTACGACCTAATATCCCATATAGAGGTTGCAACCTCCCAGAATCCGATTGGGTGATATTGGTAATGTAGTTGGCAAACTCTTCGAGTTCATCAAATTTTCCGATATGGCTCAGGGCTGTTAATACGTAATAACTATCCCTGACCCAGCAATAACGGTAATCCCAATTTCTTCCCGAACCAGGTGACTCCGGTAAACTTGTTGTACTCGAAGCAATGATGGCTCCGGTATCTTCGTATTGGTGCAATTTTAAAACTAAAGCCGATCGAATGATATGGTCCTGATAGAAGTTCGGAATGTTTGCTTTTTTTGTCCAGCGCCTCCAATATATTTTGGTCTTGATCAAAAACTCTTCCGCTGTTTGTATCAATGGTGCTTCAAAACTGTTCCCATACGATAGGATCATATATTTCTTCTCGGAAAGGATAATATTGCTCTCCTCCTGATCGAAAAAATGACTGATGGGAATGTTGGTCGTCAATCTCATATGTTCTTCTGCATGCTGAAAATGAATGTGATTGCTTCCTCTGTTTTTTTTAAAATCATCTTTCCCGTAATTCGCTTTCGGATTACAGTTTACTCTTACTGCTGGATTTCCATATAGTGGCTCAACTATTCGGATCAACATCAGTGGTTTGTAATAACGATCATATTGTACAAACCGTGGGGCAAAGTCAATAACTCTGAAACCAGAATGTTCACCATTGACTTCGGTAACTAAAATATTGGTATTCTCTAAATAATATTGATTGGAGGTAATATGACTGTCGTCAAGCTTTATGTTAAATTCTCCACCTTTTTCGGTATCCAGTAAACATCCAAAAATGAAACTATCTTCAAATGTTGGCCAACATAGCCAGTTGATGTTTGTGCTTTTGTGCACATGGGCAATAAAATTACAGTTCCCAATAATACCACTATTATAAAGGTGTCTTTTATTCATAGATTTTATCTTTTTATTTTTCTAAAGAAGCCAATAACTGTAAGACTTCTTTATTATTTTCAACGTAATACTTCGCGTGAGATTGTTTGTCACCCACTTTAATTGTAATGCTATGCTCAGGTAAGGCAATAAACATATCCTCATCAGTAGCATCATCACCGATACATAAAATAAAGTCAGGGTCAATTTCATTTGCAAGGTTTATGGCCGCTTTTCCTTTGTTCACAAGTTTATTCTTGATTTCAATGACACGATCACCATTGATTAGCTGAAGGTCCAAAACTTGGTTCAAATGCCTCAATTCCTGTAAAAGCTCCTGTGCCTGTCTTAGTCCAAAGGCCCGTTCTACCTTCCTGTAATGCCATGCCAAGGAATGGGATTTTTCTTCAATTGAAGATCCAGGGGTCCTGTCTGTAAACCTTTGTAAGATTTGATTGACTTCTGTTTTCCAACTATTGCTCAGCCCTGGAACTAAATGCCATTCATGGTTGGGATAATTACTCCAGATCCCATGTTCTGCAATTAAGTAATATGGTCGGCTCCCAAACCAATTTTCTAAATTGCTATATTTCCGACCCGAAATTATGGTGACCAAGTTCCGTGGGTCATTGCTTAATTTGTCCAATACTGCATATACCTCCGTAGTGGGAACCGCTTTATCTGCATTCTTGTTGAATCCAACTAAAGTCCCATCGTAATCAAGAAGGATTAATCGTTTTTTACTTGCATTGTAACCCGATTTAATATCATTCTCAACCTTTTCACGAACCTTCCGGGCTAATTCATGCCTTTGCTCATTCTTGATTTCTTCTAAACGCTGCATAAAGAGGTTGACCCAGTGATGAACCGTGAATTTTGAAACAATGGCTTGGCTAGCATGCATCCTTTCATCTTTTTCTTCATCTTCCATGCTAATGGCATCATAAAGTGTTCTGCTGGTCCGATGCACTGCATATGGATTAATGACTAATGCATCCGATAGCTCTTTGGAGGCACCAGCGAATTCACTGATCACCAAAACCCCTTTTGTTTCCTGCTTACTTGCGATATATTCTTTCGCAACCAAGTTCATGCCATCGTACAGAGAGGTTACCCAACATACATCTGCCGCTACATATAATGCTGAAAGTGCATGGAATGGCAATGAATTATAGAAATAGGCAATTGGTTGCCAGCCTGGCTTCCCATAAACGGCATTGATGTTTCCAACCTTTCTGTCGATTTCATTCCTTAGTTTTTTATATTGATTGACTTGGTCCCGAGAAGGAACTATGAGCATATATAATAAAATTTGTCCATGTAACTCCGGATGGTCATTTAATAGAATTTCGAAGGCTGTCAATCGCTGTAAGATTCCTTTACTGTAATCCAGGCGATCTACAGATAGGATTAGTTTTTGATTGTGGTACAGTTCTTTCAGATGCTTGCTATATTCTTTCGTCTCTGTATCTAGGGCTTGGCTTTTATACTTTTCATAATCAATGCCCATTGGAAATACGTCGACCAATTCCTTTCTTCCATTTATTTTCAGGGAGTTGATATTGTTTTGGAGGTTTAAAACACCAGAACAGGAGTCCAAGAAATTATCCACGTTTTCATAGGTATGAAAACCGATCAGGTCTGCACCCAGAAGTCCTTCCAATAGTTCATCTCGCCATGGTAGCATCTTAAATAACTCGATAGGAGGAAAGGGGATATGGTGAAAATATCCAATGCTGCAGGATTCCTTAAGTTCCCTAATATAATTAGGTACTAGCATTAATTGATAATCATGGACCCAAACACGCGTATTTTGTTCTATAAAAGGCAATGCTGCTTCGGCAAATTTTTTATTTACTTCCACATAACTTAGCCAAAACTCTTGTTTCAACTCCACATAGCTTGGTCTATAGTGGCATAATGGCCAAAGAATGGCATTCGAAAAACCCTCATAGTAACCTTTGATCTCTTTTTCTGTGAGAAATATAGGGATGAGGTTCAGCTTTTTAAGCTCCTGCCTGATCAATTCTTCTTCTTTTTCATTTTTGGGGATAATCCCTGGCCAGCCAATCCACCAAGATCCATTTTCTTTATAAAAGGATCCCAGGCCAGTGGCTAATCCTCCTTCGCTGGGAGTGAACTTGAGTTTTGATTTTTTTCGTTCAATTTTTACTGGCAGGCGATTCGATATAATGAGAGTGCCCGAATCGGGTATATCTAGATTTTGTAACATATGTAATTGTAATACAATCTAAAGCCTAAATAGTTTGAATTAATGTTTAAACATTGATAAACAGCTCACTAAACCATTCCTGCCAATTTAATTTAACTTTAAAATTTGGTAATAATAATTTCATAAATCTCAACAAATTATTATATATTGTATTGAATATCTTTGAAATAGAAAAAAAATTAAGTAAAAGGGCCTGTGATTTGTTTAATTGTCATTTGCCACTTAAGTTAACCAATGAACAAGATTGATATCAGAAAACATATAGATGTTTAAACGCTGATAATTATTTTATTTTTCCTTTACATAAATAAAGGTCGTTTTTAAGCGAAGCCAATTTATATATTTTAACTATTTCTAATTATTTAAATCACTCAAAAACATTAACTAAATTCTAAGTACAGAAAATAGACTATTTCTTTAAAAAAAGGGCCTCTGGGTTCATTTTATAGATGTATGAATATTTAGATATATTTGCTGAAATAGAAGCAACCGTACCTGATATTGAATCTGTTGCTATGTGAATTGTTCAATTATTAACAGTGTTATCTAAGAGGTAGAGGCTAAGTCTACCATTTAATTTCTTACAGCTGAATAATCTGGTATTATTTAGTAAATAGTATATGAAGAAGAACCTATTTGAGATTTTATTAACCATGTTCTGTATTGGTTTAATAATCCAAATCCTAATGATGATGGAAAGTATTGAATTTCCAATATCCTTAATATTTGGGCCTCTTCTATATTTAGCCTATTTAGATCAACTTGATGTAAATATAACCTTAAGCAGAGCACTGCCTCATATTATTCCATTTACCATTGTTGCTGCCATTTTCTTTCTGGTAAAACCTTCCATTCCATCTATCTATCAACATGTTTATTTCATTTCGACGTTGATTTCGATGTTTACATATCCTTCCATTGTTATCTTTTCCAAGAAAAAAGAAAGTCTGTTTTTAAATGAAAGGAATCTGATTCTACTTGAGATACTAGCCTTACTGGGCTTTGCCATATTTTTCTTCATCAATATTATCTACATCAACCATTTATCTAACAACTTCTCCAACAGACATGCTCAATTAGTTATTGTTGCCATCCTATTGGTAAATGTGGCCGTTTTGACTTGGTTTCTTGTCAGCAATAGATTTCTGAGCAGTAGTCAAGAAAAACAACAAGCATTATCACTTGCATCTGTATATGATTTTAATATTAAGGACCAAGAATTACATCTGATCAAAAACAAGATTGCCCAGAGCATGGAACTGGAACACTTATATCTTGATGCCCATTTAACCTTGGACCGATTAAGCAAACAAACTTCTATTGATAAGGAAAAGATTGAATATTATTTAGAGATGATCCTGGATTCCAATTTTGAAGATTGGTTGGCGTCTTATCGAGTCCAACATGCTGTCAACTTAATCCATGCAGATTCTGGAAATTTAAAACTTGAATTCTTGGCGGATTTAAGTGGTTTCGATTCCAGAACTACTTTTAATAAATATTTCAAATTATATGTTGGAGAATCTCCATCTAATTATAGGAATAAATTAATTAAATAGCATATGTTGATTTTTTTCATCTACTCAGCAATTATCGTCATATGCCTCCTCAGCTATCAGATATACAGCAACCTTCCCCAAAAAGGTCTGTTTGAGAAAATCCTGTCTTTGCTGATCATTACCCTTTTGATCCATACTGTTTTTGCCGCCCTTTTCCGTGATATCATTCCAGGTTATAAATATGTGGACTTAGGAGCACCATTTGGCCTACTCTATGGACCTTTCCTATATTTTGGATATCTGGCATTTAAATATAAAAGGGTAACTGGAAAAACTATCCTAATCCATGGTTTTCCTTTTTTGATAATGTCCGTCATTTTTATCATTTTTTTATCCAGTGAATTTATTCGATTCCAATACGGTAAATTGTATTATGTTGTTCTTTACAGCATGTTCGGTTTATCCTGGATCTTATATCCAATTTCAGTATTGTTGAAAGGTAATATATCTGATTTCTTACAACTTGACACCAAAAGGCTTTACTATTACTTTATCATACTTCTATTGGTATTAGCGGCATTTATTATCCCCACCATCATGTCAAGCTTCATTGATAAATTTGATGTGGGCAAACCTGTTTCAGGAGTTACCGTGTATTTTATCATGATGATAGGGGTTAGTATGATTTACAATTATTTATTCCGAACCTTGGTTTCTCAGGTTCGGCCTCAAGGATTTCCATTGTCAAATCACAGTTTCAAGAAAAATGAAACACCGGAGTATTCATTAAAGGTCAATCAAAACGTAAAAGAATCACCATATAAAGAGAAGATCCTACAATACCTAGAAGAGAAAAGATATTTAAGTCCAGAATTTAATATTGATGTTATGGCCAGAGATTTGAAAATCTCTCGACCTTTGATTTCCCAATTTTTTAAAGATTATTTTAATCAAAATGCTTTGAAAACTATTAATGCCCTCCGTGTCGAGGAAGTGTGTAAAGAGTTGAGCAAAGAAGATTTTGATATAAATATAGATGAACTGGCATTACGCTGCGGGTTTAGTTCAAGGGCTTCATTCTATAGGAATTTTAACCTAGAAAAGAAATGTACACCTATTGAATATAGAGAAATGGTTATTCCAAATTTGAATTAATATGGGATGCATTAGGATTTTGAGCTATTTATTGCTGTGGATACTTCCTTTTCAGGTTTATTCCCAAAGGACGGTGTTTGAGAAAAGGTATGCTGCAGTTCGTTCCGAATTTCTTGCCAATAATTATGAAGAAGCCCTTCGCGTTGCGGATTCATTGGAACAAATTTCAACATCGGAAACTTCTAAAATCCGATCAAAATCTCTTTTAGCTTTAGTTCATCAAAGCATTGGAACCTATTCTATAGCAATTAATTATGCTAAACAAGCAGATCGGCTTTCTGACCTTATAGGTCTTTCGGATTTTGAAGCCAGCAGCGCATTAGTTCTTGCATCAATATACAGAGATATTGGTATACATGAAGAAGTCAGCCGATATATCCATAGAGCCAAGGCCAATATTAAATCTGTTAATGATAGCCTGGTCAGGAACCAGCTCGATATTTGGGTCCTTCAAGAAGAAGCCTATCAATACATAAATCAGAAAAGGTATGTTGATGCCTTAGAATGTATGAATTTAGCCGTTAACAAAAAAGGTTATATTGACTTTAACAACCCTCGATCCTTATTAATTAGATCCAAAAACTATTTAATAATTGCGCAATGTTACATGGAGATGGGTAATTATGAGGAAAGCCTAACGTACCTTAAAATGGTCATGGATGAAGTTTATGGCTTCGAACATATCATTAAGGCTTTTACCTATCAATTCCTGGCTGACAGCTATTTTCATTTGGGTCAACAGGAAAACGCCAGGAAGTATTTAGATCTCGTAATTCCTTATGTAAATGGGTCTAATAACCTCTACCTTAAGAAAGAATACTACTTTTTAGAAGCAAAATATCAAAGAAATATCGACAGGAATGATCTAGCTATACAATTTGTGGACAAATTCAACCAAATCGAAGAACAAAAAAGAAATAGCGCGGAGATCATTAGCAATAACCTGATTAAGGAAAACTTACAGGAAATTAAATCCCTAAAAAGAAATAATGTCATTCTGGTTTGGTCGATTGTTATCAGTATATGTGTATTTATTCTCTTTTATATGATCAAGGTAAAACCTAAATCAAATAAAAATGAAAATATTTATGCAGGTTTGGCTCCTTTGGCTGAAATTTCCAACCCGAGCAAACCTCATACGAAGGATCTGCATACTAATTTAGAGGTACAGATATCCCTGGAAACCGAAACGAGACTGGTCAAGAAGCTTAATGATCTGGAAGATGACCATTTTTTCTTGAACAAGAATATTACTTTAGGCTGGTTGAGCAATAAACTGAACAGCAATCAGAAGTATATATCCTATGTAATACGAAAATATAAGAATCAACATTTCAATGATTATATATTGAATTTGAGGATCCAATATATAGTTCAGCAATTAGAGTCCAACAAGGCTCTATTGGACTATAAACTGTCTTACCTTGCGGATATGGCTGGGTTTACATCACATAGTAAATTCACACTAGCCTTTAAATCCGTAATGGATACTACACCATCCTTATTTATTGAGGAGTTAAAACAGAAGCACTAAAATAGTTCATTGTTATTTTCTTAAAACAGCTTGTGCAAGCAGGTGAATGAATAACTTCACATTTAATTTATAGGTTAATATTATCAAATAAAAGGGGTTAGGGGGGTGGACATTCCTTAATTTTAACAGGTATTCATCTACCATTTTCACCTAATTTCTTCTACAGATCTCTTCCAATCTAAAAATCAACCAAAATATTGCAGCTCTTTAGACTAAATTTTTGCTAAAATCAACTAATTATAGCTGTTTATAACAGATAAATCAAGGATACATGGTTAAATATTCCTTGATAATGATCATAAATTGTCCAAAAGGGCGTATGTCCACCTCCATTTAAGTCTAATAATTTGCTGGAAATATTGTGCAAATTTTCAATTTCCTGAAAATCAACAATTAATATAATCAAATCAAATAGAGGCTTATAATAAATTGACAAACAGATTGTTATATAGTTTTAAGACATGTCTTATTATTGCAATTAGACAATTAAAATGTTTTATGGGACATACTTTTTTGGGGACTAGATGTAATTTTGATTAATCACAAACGAGGAATTAACTAACATGAAAAATGCAGGCTAATTCCGCTATTAATACGCCAACTAACTATTAATAACAAATATTAAAGAATATGTATCTAGGTTATTACCTTCAATTTTATCTGTTATATGTACAGGCAAAATTATGGAGTTATCCTTCCTTAACAAGGTTAACAATTGTAATCTTCGTATCCATAATCTTAGTTCTGATTATTAATCAATTGAGAAACCTGTTTTTCGAGGCAAAATATAATCAGGATGATCAAACATTTAGACCCTTTAAAGAGAGACTGGAGAGTTCTATCAATGATATCCTCATGAATAGAAATAATCTCTCGGAACAGAATGTCTTAAATGAATTTGAATCGATCTATAATATAAAAGGATCCAGAAGAGGCTTAAAGTTCCTATCCAAGTTATTGATCCAAGCCAACCTAAAATCTAAAATTGGAAAGGTCGCTTTTAATGATAATAACTATAATATCATTTTGAACACCTACGGACTCATTAATTTCTGGGAATTAGAACTTGTATCCAATAATCTGAATAGAATTTTTAAGGCAAAAAAGAATCTGGATGACCTGAAGAGCAATTATCAGCAACAGATCCTTCATATTTCAGCGCATAACCTCCCGAACAGGTTAAATAATAAAGGGCCGCAAAAGATTTCGAAAACTGAGAATCACGAACCCTATAAATTCTTGGACGAAAGTTTTATCAATGAATTTAATCCGCTGGATGAAATTCTCGTTCACCAATTTTTAATGGTGAAAGCTGATGCAGGCCGTTTACCGCTCTTGAGCAGATGGGTGAGGAACTCGACGAATACAGCTTTCAGGATTTTTATGATTAAAGAAATTTCATTTTTTAATCAACGTGGCTGTGGAGCTATATTAGCCAGTTTGCTGCATAATGAACCCTGTAATGATATCCGCTTGGCCATTATTGAAACATTGATCTGTTTAAAGCACAAACAGAGTGAATCACATATCATCGCCTGTTACCATTCCAGCAACAAAAAGGTGAAAAAAGCCATTATTAGGGCCGTTACTGAGTTTAAAACAAAATTTGGACTGGAGTTCCTGAATGAAATTTTCTTTGAATCCAAAGACAGTGCGCTAAAGGAAGAGTTAATCCAAGCCATGAAAATCATTAGAAATCACCGTGATACCGAAACTCAGGAAAAAACAACAACGGACACATTCTTTGAAGAAGCTCTAACGAAACAAATAAACTACCAAATAGGGTAAATCACCATATTAATAACAAACCGAATAACTATCAAATTAATTAACACTATCTATTCTATTATGATTGACAACGTTCCAACTATCAAAAAGGAGTATATGAACCCAGACACGGAGAATAAGATTCTGGCAGCACTTACTCAATGGGAAGCACAGGAATCATATTTAAATCCTTCTTGTTCTATAACCACTGCGTCCAAGGAGATAGGATGTAATTCTAAATATCTTTCCTTCGTAGTAAATAAAAACAAGAAAATTGATTTCCCAAATTATGTAAATAATTTAAGACTGGATTTCTTGAACAATTATTTAAGAACAGTGGAAGAGGCTAGAAATTTTAAATTAACGTATTTAGCTGCACTCTCAGGCTTCTCATCCTATGGAAAATTTGCTAAGAGCATTAAAGATCGAACTGGATTCAATCCAACCCAGTTTATCGTTTTCTTTGATGAAAAGATCGCTTAATTAGCAAAAGTTAATCCTAAAGTCAAGATCATTGGCTTTAGGATTTCCTTTATGAGTATGGCTTATGCCTATGCAGTGTGGTCCATATGATGTAATAAATTCAGGGTGACCAATAGTTGTCCATAATGTCTTTGTGCATGCTCTGCAGCATGGAACAGGAGACCGATTTGCGTTGTAGGTATCTTTTTTCTACCCAAGAACCGTTCTTCGGTTAGGCTGTCCGGATTGATGCGCTTTAATGCCGCTATAAAAACTTCAACAGTCCTTTCCAAATTACCCTTTAAGTCTTCCAAACATAGGTTGTCATTTCGTTGCCCCTCTTGACTGAGAGAATCAAATTGCTCTTCATTTAAGGATTCCCCCCGCGAATAGGTCATCAATCGATCTATTACTCCGGCTATATGCTGTAAATGAAATGCAATTGATGCCATGCCATATGGCTTGATCCATAATTGTTTTTCATATTTGTCTGAGTTAATTTTTTGGATATCTTCATTGACCTGCAATATGGCATGTGCGACAGGTTGAAGCAAAGCTGGAACTTGAGGGATTGGACCTCGCATCCATACTTCTGGTTGTTTTTCTTCTGCGTCCATCTTAATTAAATTAGTTTTGACTGATTGATTTATCACCAAAAGTGACCATTACCATGCCCACAATGATGATCAATGACCCCAATATCTGCATCCAACTTAATGATTGCTTGAACCATAACGCCATGGCCAATTGCACGGTTAAAAAGGTTCCGCCTGAACAAAGAGCTATTACTATAGGCTGTGGAACGGTTTTGAATAATTGGACCAAAAACCAGGAAGCAGAAAGTAGGATGATGTTCCCACCGATCAATGCCATCCACTGATATTTCGGTTGAATACCTCCATATTTGAAAATAATACTTGAACTGATCTGGCAGAGCCAAAATCCAATAAAGAAGAGAGCTTTCATAAGGGTAATTTTACAACCTGAATTTAGAATATATTTTATGAAAATTAAAGCTTAGGATAGAATAGAAACTCAATTTTTTAAATCTGGGAAAAGGGGCTAAGGTAGGGCTACATTATTTCTATGGCTCCCGTATCGGTGGAAAGGATACAGGAGCTCAATAGAAATAGTAGTAA
The DNA here is from genome assembly GCF_024296865.1 of Sphingobacterium sp. LZ7M1. GTDB lineage: Bacteria > Bacteroidota > Bacteroidia > Sphingobacteriales > Sphingobacteriaceae > Sphingobacterium. The sequence goes on from NZ_CP101134.1 coordinate 2,334,887, forward strand.
AGAGATTATGGAGATTCTTTGTGGACTTTATCTAAAGTCAAATAATGCCTATCAATAATTATTTAGAATGATTATAAATAACACTACAAACTTTACCCTTTCTCAGGACAGTTCAAAATAATTTTATAACGTAAAAGGAAAAATTAGGGACGCTATCCGAAAAAAAACAATCAGCCAAAAGAGCAATCTTGATTCTGCAGGATCAGTGAGGAATCTGTATGGTTCTGCCCCTCATGACCTTGTCATTCTCAATCGAAGATTGAGGACCTGTACGCTATTGCCATCCGTAATTGATTATGTCTGTAAAATTCTGAGACACTTCCATTCTCAGGACGGCAGTAAGGGAGTAAAATGATAACTTTCCTATAGAAAGGAAACAGTTCGTTCGCTCTGCTAGCAAAGACATGGATTTAAACAAAAAAGGAGCTAAGTTTTAATTTAGCTCCTTTGATTCATTCTTAAAATACTTTATAGCTGGCTAACCGAACCACCTGATGAATGATTGACTGATTTAGACTTTGGATTACCAGAATATTCGACTTTTGCACCAGATGAAACATTTGCGTTTAATTCATTCGATACATTGATTTTCAATCCGGCACCTGAACTACCATTAACCGTTAAATTTGTGGTTTTCAAGTTCTGTAAAAATGCTTTACCATTTGAGGACATATTTACAGTGGTCTGTTTGGCCAAACCAGATAAGGTCAATTCTCCAGAACTGGAAGCATTGATTGCCAATTTCTCGGTCTTTAATTCCCCTGACATTTTACCGGCAGAACTTAGGTTTATTTCCGATGAGGTAGCTTCAACCTTTCCAGTTTTCAATTTTCCCGCAGAGGAAAGGTCTGCATTGAAATTATTGACACTTATTGGATCTAAAATCTCTAATGATCCTGATGAACTGATTGCTATCGAATTAATGGTAGAGTTGCTGTACACAGTAACTTTCAATGAATTAGCATTTCTGATATTACTGCCTCTTTTTACCTGGATCTTTAAATTGCCACCCTTGACCTCAGTTACAATTTTATTTAATAGATCTTGTCTTGAAACATCGACTACCACTTCATTTTTAGAGGACTTGATAAACTTAGCTTGAATACCTGAAGCAACCGAAATCCCTGAAATATTACCGATTTTTCTAGTTTCATGATGCTGCGCATGCGCCATTGTAATAAAGGCTAACATGATGACTGTTAGTGTAATTTTCATTTTTTATAATTGATTAGTTTAAAGCTGCAATATCCAACAGCTTTCTAGCCATAAATGTAATTAATTTTTTATAAAATATCTTTTTGAATGGACCCCTTTAACCAAAAAAATAATGCATAATTCATTTGTTTAGGCCAATTAAAAACAATATTTTCAATGTTTATCAGCAGAAATTTCCGATGACCCTATTAAAATATTTTAAGGAACTTTACCATATCAATGATGAGCTCGAACAATTCTTTGATTCTATTATTGAAATCAAGGAATATGCTAAAGGGGATGTAATCTTTGAGCCTGATACTTACTTAAGATATATTTATTTTATCGAATCTGGATTTACCAGGATTTACTATTATAAAAACAAAAGAGAAATAACACATTATTTCTTTGGTCCAAATACCTTTGGAACCGGTATTGAAAGTGTCTTTTATAAAAAGCCATCTCTTTTTGGCTTTCAGGCATTGGCTCCTTCCAAGGTCTGTTTGATTCCGTTTGCTGCAATTGAAGAACTTTCTAATACAGATATTACTGTCAATAAGATTATTCAGAAAGTCCTTTTAGACTCCCTGATAAACTTTTCCAATAGGTTTTACAAAACGCAGTTTGAAACTGCGCATGAGCGTTATAATGCGCTGATTGAGGAAAATCCGGAGTTATTCCAAAATGCGTCTTTAGGTCACATCGCATCATACCTTGGCATTTCCCAACAGACACTATCGGTAATACGAGGGATCAAATAGTAATTTTTCTATATAAGCCTGCAGCTAATTTTATCTTCCTTACTCAATAAGATCATTTTAATGGTATTTATTATGGATTGAATTTTAGATTAATGTTCTTTTTTAAGATATCTGAAATTTATTCATCTAAAACACTTGCATCTTTGTCTTGTTAAAAGATTAAGTCAAACTGATTCAAAATGGATTTTAAAATTAATAAAACCTTATCAAGCTTAGCTTTCGTGTTGCTTACAACCATGACTGCTTATGGGCAAGAGGGGCTGGAAGCTTTCAAAGCACCTGTTGAGAAGGCGGTTAATTATAATAAATCACTGATCAATGCCAACCTTGAAAATCAAAAGGTAGCATTGGACCGTGAAAACGTAAAAGGAAAGTTGTTGCCAACCGTTTCTGCAAACGCAATGTATGGTTATCTGAACAGCAACATAGATGTGGATCTTCCTTCTAAAACCTTGCCTTTGCTAGGTACCAGCATTTTTGATGGTTCTCAACGCATGAACTTATCTACTCAAATTGGAATGGCTGGTGTAACAGCTACTCAGGTAATTTTCAGTGGTCTACAGATCACAAACGGACAAAAGGCATTGGAACAGAAGTTTAAAGCACAACAATTGATGACTGAAGCTGGTTATGATGAATTGGCTCAAGAAGTGTTGCACAGTTTTGACCAATTAATGCTACTGAAAGAAGTCGACCTGTTGATTATCGACTCTGAAAAAAGATTGAATAAGGAGCATGTCAAAGTGGTGAAAGGAATTGAAAACGGCTTTGCAATCCCATATGATCGCGATAAGATTAAATTGGCGATGTTGGAATTGGAAAGTAAAAAAGCAGAGGTGCAAAGTAATAGGGAGCTCCTGTACTTCAAGCTACAGGAACTGACAGGGATGGATATCAATGAGTTGGAAGCTGTTAATTACCAACTTCAAGAAATCAATCTGGAAATGGAATCGGCTAAACAGATGAACAGAAAGGAGCTTCAAGCACTGGAAGCCTCCCAGAAAGCCTATGAATTTGTGTTGAAAAAAGAAAAAGGCGCAAAGCTTCCGCAGGTATTTGCATTTGGAAATGTCTCCTATTTCAATGCTTTTGGTACAAATGCTACCCTGAAAGATCTACCTCATTTGGGTGATTTAAAATTAGAGGCCAATCATTTAAGGATGGCACCCAATTTTGCTTTGGGGGTAGGGGTCAAATGGACCATATTTGAAGGAAAGGCCCATAAAACTGCCATAGATAAGGCTAGATTGGATATTCAGATCAATGAAAACAAACTTGCTGACACCAAGGAGAAGCTATCCCTATTGCAGCGAAAAACTGAAGTAGATTATAATTTGGCCATGAAAAAAATAAGCGTAAGCAACCAACAGGTTGAAATTGCCAAGAACAATCTACACTTAGCTTCTAGACAGTTTGAAGAAGGCTTGGCGGATGTGACAGAAAGGTTGGAAGCAGAAAATGAATTTTACAAACAGTCATTGGGCTTTTACAACCAAGTCTTAAATCAGCGCTTGGCAGCATCGGAGTTATTAAAAGCAAACGGAAACTTATACCAAACCATCACTAGATAATCATGAAAAACATTATATACACAATAGCAGGCATTATTCTTTTACAAAGTTGTTCTGGGGACAATGCTAAAAAGGAACCAAAATTAGAAGGAAAAATTGAGCGTGATCAGATCGCGGTGACCACAAAAATCCCGGGAAAGATCCAGAAGATTTTAGTGGAGGTAGGAGAGTCCGTCCACAAAGGGGATACCTTGATCGTACTGGAGTTACCTGAAGTAGATGCGAAATCAATTCAAGCTGAAGGGGCATTAGCTGCCGCTCAGGCTCAATACGAAATGGCTGTGAAGGGTGCAACTGATGGACAGTTGAAGCAACTGCATGCCAAGGTAGATGGCCTCAAGGAACAATTTGATTTTGCTCAGAAATCCCTGGACCGCATGAACAACCTCCTCAAGGATTCATTGATCGCCCAACAGAAATATGATGAAGTCTATGCAAAATATCAAGGTGCAAAGAATCAATACCTTGCTGCTCAGGCTGAATTAGCAGATGTACAACATGGTGCCCGTATAGAGCAACAAAGAATGGCCTTAGGTCAGAAAGAGCGTGCCCTAGGTGCTGTGGACGAAGTGAAAGTTGCCGGCAAGGAAAGGTATATTCTAGCACCTCAGGATATGACTGTAGAAAACATCAATTTGCAGGTAGGTGAACTTGCCTTAGCAGGATACAGCTTGGTTTCGGGATACATCAATGATGCCACTTTTTTTAGGGTAACCATTCCTGAAAGCAAAGTGAAAGACTTTACAAAAGGACAAGAGAAAATCCTGACCGTTCCATATTTGGACAATAAGGAAATCAAGGCAAAAGTGGAAACCATAAAACCATTGAGTTCTTATGCAAATATCTCCACGGCATACCCTGATTTTGAAGAACAGGAGACCTTGTTTGAAATCCATTTAAAACCAGTGGACAAACAGGAATCTAAGGATCTATTAACTAAAGCGACTTTCTTAGTCAAACAAAACTAATTAGCATGAAGAATTTTTGGAGTTTAATAATAAGAGAATTCAAGCTTTTCTTTCAGAATAAAGTATTGCTTGTGCTTTTCCTTGGTGCTCCTGTGCTATATGGTGTTTTGGTTGGCGGAGTATATAAGAAGGGTAAAGTGACAAACTTACCCATCATAGTGGTGGATGAAGACAGAAGCCCATTGAGTAGACAGTTGATCGATATGTTTGAGGAAAATGAAGTCATTTATGTGGCAAAGGTTCTCAACGATCCTTTCAAGGCTAAAGATGAAGCCATGAAAACGGAATCAACCGTAGTCGTTCAGATCCCTCGTAATTTTTCGTCCGACATTAATTATAATCGAAGTACGGAACTGACCTTGTTTGTCAATGCCTCCAACACCTTGACTTCCAATTACGCCATGATGGCCGTGAATGTTGCTGCATCAACCTTAAAAGCAGGTATACAGATCAAAGCACAGCAGAAGAAAGGTGTACCTGAATTTGTTGCCAGCAAACAGTTTGAACCCTTTAAGATTACCATGATCAAGCAAAATATCCGCAGTGGTAACTACCTGTATTTTATGTTGCCGGGAGTGCTGTTAACGGTTTTGCAACAGGTCATGATGCTTGGACTGGCATTGAGTTTTGCCTCAGAATTTGAAAAAGGCACGTTCAACGAATTGGTCAACAGATCTAAAAACGTATTTGTACTGATCCTGGTGAAAATTTTGCCTTACATCTTAATGTCCTTCCTGATCTTTGGACTGTACTATGCTTATTCGATTTGGTATAGGATGCCATTAGAACTCGATGGCTGGACTTTCTTTGGTTCAACCATGTTATTCCTCTTGGCAGTAAGCTTCATCGGTGTGCTGGTCAGTATTGCTATTCCAAGTCAGTTGAAGGCTACCGAGATCCTGATGGTCATTGCGACCCCAAGTTTTATCTTGAGTGGTTTTACATGGCCATTGAGCCAAATGCCTGATTGGGTGGTAGGCATTGCGAAAATGATTCCATTGACCCATTATTTACAGATTTTCCGTACCTTAATGATCGAAAAAGGTACATCTGCTTATCTGCATGGCCCGATTTTAGGATTAGCCATTATTGCAGTAGTTACCTTTATAGCTTCAATAATTCTCTTGCAGTTGAAGATCAATAAGGCTAAAAAAGAAAATAAAACAAAAGAAAATACGCAACATGCAATAGGGTAGAGCCCATTCAATTTTTTTCTTTTAAGAATAACAACTGATAAAATTGTATAGCTCCTTCTGACCTTATTCGAGACACATTCCGAAATTTCCGAATATGTCTCGAATAAGGTCAAAACATGGTTCGAATAATTTGAACTCAATATCAAAAATAAAGGGTAATAAAAAACGATCAGATGCTTACACCTGATCGTTTTTTTTATGCTCCGAAAATAGCGCGGACTAACATTTTATTCTGTTATTATTCCTTTGCTTTTATTTCCACTGATCCTTCTCTACCAGGAGAACCAGAGTAAATCTGTCCTTGCGGCATTCCTCTTAACCCAGGGTAGGACATAGAGATACGGCTGTATATCTGGCCAATCTCACTTGTTGGATTAACCCTAAGACCACCTTCCTTAATGTCAACAAATAGGTAGTTGTTTCCTTTTTTATCCTTGGTTTGTGGATTGACTCCTGTTGGATCATAGGTGATACTCACTTTTCCACCGTTGCCATTTGGGAATGTCTTGGTACCGTTGAAAGCATCTAGACCTCTAGCAATTATGAATAGGGATCCCAATTTTTTAAAATTGACGTCCATATCAATATTGGTTGCATTGTTCTTGCTGTCTTGCCCGGTAATCACCACATTTTTACCGATTTCAGCATATCCAATTTCGAGTTTTACATCCTTTTTGGCATAGAACTCTATTTTGGATTTATCTTTCATGATCAAGGTATCTATTTTCAAGATCATGGAAGAGTCTCCTCTGCTGAAAACTTTTTTGTCTTTTTTTCCAAGCTCTAGGCGTGGAATATGTTGAACTTCTTGCGCATATGTAAAGAAGCTTCCTAAAATAAACGCTAAACTTAATATGTATTTCATTTCATTATCCTCCTGTATATTAGGACAATATTATTGGAAAAAAGTTTAATTTTCAGCCTTCATATATTCCACTATCAATTTAGCGGTTTTTTCGGAGGCACCTGGAGTTCCCATTTTCTCCATAAGGACATCATAATTTTCTAATACACTGGCCCGATGCTCAGGGTTAGATATCAATAAACCAAGTTCATCCGAAATATTAGACGTGGTACAATCTTTCTGGATCAATTCGATTACGGAAAGATAATCGTTGATCAGATTTACCAATGAGATAAACCGAACTTTAATGACCTGTCTAGCAATCATGACCGAGATAGGATTTGCTTTATAAACGACTACCTGGGGCACCCTTAGGAGTGCGGTTTCCAATGTCGCTGTACCACTGGTCACCACTGCTGCCTCAGCATGCTTTAGAAGGTCATAGGTTTGATCAAATATGACTGGGATAGGATAATCGCCAATATACCTTTGGTAGAGGCTCAGGTCAATGTTAGGGGCTCCGGCGATGACCAATTGATGCGCAGGAAAACGATTGTACAAATCTACCATTTCAGGAAGAAGATGCTCGATTTCCATTTTTCTGCTTCCCGGCAATAAGGCAATGATCGGACTTTTGTCCAAGCCATTTTTTTCTCGGAAATCAGGTTGGAACTTATAGGCAGAAATTGCATCCAATAAGGGATTGCCTACATAGTCCACATCATATCTGAATTCTTTATAGAACTTGACCTCAAAAGGAAGGATACAGAACATATGGTCCACTACTTTTTTGATCTTGTAAACGCGTTTCTGATTCCAGGCCCAAATTTTAGGCGAAATATAATAGTTTACGGGAATTCCGAGCTTCTTGGCGAATTCCGCTATTTTCATATTGAAGCCAGGGAAATCAATCAAGATCAGGCAATCAGGTTTGACCTTTTGTATATCTTCCTTTACTTTTTTAAGGTTCCTGGAAATGCTACGAAGGTTCATTAAAACCTCCACGAAACCCATAAATGCCATTTCAGAGGTATGGATCAGGACAGGGACTTCAGCAGCCTCTTGCATCTGATCGCCACCAACAATATGGAATTCAGCTTCGGGGTCTTCTTTTTTTAATGCTTTGATCAGGTTTGCACCATGCAGATCGCCTGATGTTTCACCGGCTATTAAGTAATATTTCATTGCAACAATTAATCTTTAAAGATAAGGATTCTTATAACCATGATGCAATAAAAGGGGAAAATCCATAGGATTAAATGACAAAGGCCGCAAAATTACTTGCAGCCTTTGGATATGAGGTGTTGGAAAGTATTAGATTCCCAATTCAACTTGGAACATGGCGCCCCAAGAGCTTTTGTCATTACTGTTGTTGAAATGGCCATCTTTGAAGGTATAATTACCATTCAATTGGAATTTCAAGCGGTGGGCTTTCATATATTTGGTAAGGCCTAACTCCACCACTTCGGTTTGTCTTTCAAATGCCTTGATTTCACTATCCGGCTGAACTAAGGTGTATCTACCAGCTATTTCATAGCCATGGTTCATAAGATAGGACATTTGTTGGTTTATACCCCATCCTTTATACGCGACAGTTTCCTGTGGCTTTTCTTCATCTGTGATGTTAAATGGATTATCTACATCACGACGCATGTATTCAGCTTGGTATGCAAAACCACTGTATTTAAACATCGCATCTGCAAATGTGGTTTTGAAAGTAAAAGGATTTTGTACGAACCTACCTAACTGACCACCTTCTCTTTTGGTTCTATCGTTATAACTGTATCCAGCACCAATAGATACTTTTGGTGTTTCTTCTCGTTCTAAGTCACCTTCTTGGTAATCATTTTCATTGGTAAATTTACCCAAAGGTAGGAATTCAACACGACCGGTATATGCTAAACCTGGATCGGTTGAAGCTGCAGCACGACCTTCACCTGTTGAGATAGCGGCTTTTGCGTTGAATGGCATATTCCCGATTTTCTTACTCAAATTCAGGGAAATACCAAAGTCACGGTCTAAGGTAAAGTTGTCATTTACCAAGGAACGATCGGCGAACTGCAATTGCCCTGAGGAATTTACACGTTGGCGGTTACCCGGTAATTTATTCTGTCCAAAAGAAATATAGAAATCATCTGAAAAGTTATAGAACATCACCGCGTCCCTTACGATATTTGCTACCTTGGTATCATCGTAATCTTGGTCACTGCGGGTAAAGGCCAATTGTACCGAATAGGAAATCTTTGGGGTATAGATGTATCCATCCATACGCATACGCAGTCTTCTGATCCTGGCATCGAATTTACCATCGTCAATATCATTCAGTTCCTGTTTGAAACCTAATCGGTTTTGCATTCTAAAACGAAAGTTGATATAGAACAAAGAGTCATTCGATTTATACTGAATACCTTTGAAATTCAATATCGTTGCACGGTCATCTCTTTCTTGAGCCTGAGCCATACATAGGCCTAAAAAGATGAATGCTGAGGTTAATAAGAGCTGTTTTAGGTTTTTCATATTATATTGAAGGTTCTTGTTGACTTAAACAGTGAAAACTTCCCAATCCCCAAATAATATCTACAGAATCGATTCCGATTACTTTTCTATCAGGGAAGACACTTTGAATAATTTCTAAGGCTTTTTGATCATTTTTATCATTAAAAACAGGTACAATAACCACTTTGTTTGCAATGTAAAAGTTTGCGTATGAAGCAGGTAGCCTTTGCTCATCGTATTCTACCGGTCTTGGCATCGGCAACTCAATTACATTTAGAGAGCGACCATCCAAAAGCTTCATGCCTTTTAAGTTGTCTAGGTTCTCCTGTAATAAAGCATAGTTTTCGTCCGATTTATCCTCCTCAACGACCGTTAGAACGGTGTCCTCTGAAACAAATCTCGTAATATCGTCGATATGCCCATCCGTATCATCGCCAACAATTCCGTCACCTAACCAAAGGACTTGGTCTTGGCCATAGTAATCCTTCAAATAAGTTTCAATTTGCTCTTTATTGAGATGCGGGTTCCTGTTTTCGTTCAATAGGCAAGCGGTAGTGGTCAAGATAGTTCCTTTACCATTAAATTCTACAGATCCACCTTCCATAACGATTGGCGGAGTAAATAGTTTAAGGTTGAATTCTTTTGCGATCCTTGTAGGAACTACATCATCTAGGTCAAATGGTGGGTATTTTCCGCCCCAAGCATTGTATCCCCAATCTACGATAGCTTTTTCGCCAGTTTCGCGATTGATTACAAAGGCAGGGCCATGGTCACGGCACCAGGCATCATTGGTCGGGTTGAAATAGAAACTGATGTTTTCCATTTTAGCACCCGATTTTTCAATATGGCCGAGAGCAAATGCTTTCATTTCTTCATCAGCAACATTGATGCGGACAAGTTGATCCTCGGCAACCAGTTTAATAAACTGGCAATATGGTTCGTAAATGGTTTCTATTTTTCCTGGCCAAGATTCTTCCTTATGTGGCCAACTTAACCAAAGTGCATCCTGTTTTTCCCATTCTGCAGGAAAAACAAAGCCTTGAGCTTTGGGAGTATCTTGAAATGAATATAAATCTGAATTGATATGCGCTGTCATAATAAAGTAGCGTAAAAAAACTATGTTTCGTGGTACAAAACATAGTTCTTATTATATTTTAAATTAAAGCTTATTAATCTTCGTCAATAAACCTTTTGGTAATTGGGCTATAGGTTTCAATACGTCTATCACGTAGGAAAGGCCAGTGTTTGCGGAAATAATCGGATTGATTTAAATCGATTTCCACTACTTCCACTTCTTCTTTATCATGGGAGGCTAAGTACAATAATTTACCCTGTGCATTGGCAGCAAAACTACCGCCCCAGAATTTCATGGCACCATCTTGTTCAAAGCCAACGCGGTTTACCGATACTACCGGTACTCCATTTGCAACTGCATGGGAGCGTTGGATAGTTTGCCAAGCATTGTATTGGTCTTGATTGGTTTCCTCGTCTTGATCAGTCGCCCATCCGATAGCAGTAGGGTAGAACATGATTTCAGCACCCATAAGGGCAGTGATCCTAGAAGCTTCAGGGTACCATTGATCCCAACAGATCAATACACCAATCTTACCAAATTTTGTATTGAATACTTTATAACCTAGATCACCTGGGGTGAAATAGAATTTTTCGTAGAATGCGGGATCATCAGGGATATGCATCTTGCGGTATTTACCCAGGTAAGAACCGTCTGCATCTAAGATAGCTGTGGTATTATGATATAATCCTTGCGCTCTTTTTTCGAATAGAGAAGCAATAATTACTACTCCTAACTCTTTAGCCACTGCAGAAAGGGCATCTGTAGAAGGTCCAGGGATTGCTTCTGCTAAATCAAAATTATCGTAATCTTCCACATCGCAGAAATACAAAGAAGTAAATAACTCTTGTAAACATACAATTTGTGCACCTTTGGCAGCAGCTTCACGAACTTTCTCAATAGCTTTGTTTAGGTTCGTTTGTTTGTCTTTTACACAAGACATTTGAACCATACCAACTTTTACTTTACTCATTTTTTAATAATATATTGGACTTAGCGCAAAGATACTATAATTTCATGGCTTAAAGTCAAATTTGGGCTTTGGATATGTAGTATTAATACCATTTTTTTACTTTTGGATAATGCGAAAGATCATTCATATCGACATGGATGCGTTTTATGCTTCTGTGGAACAGCGCGATTTCCCTGAATTTAGAGGAAAGCCCCTTGCTGTCGGCGGTTCGCCAGATGGCAGGGGAGTTGTGGCCACTGCAAGCTATGAAGCCCGGAAATTTGGTGTGAAATCAGCAATGTCTTCCCGTATGGCTTTGCAACTGTGCCCACATTTACTTTTAACCTATCCGAGATTTGATGTCTATAAGGAGGTTTCTAATCATATACGTTCCATATTCAGCCGATATACGGACTTGATCGAGCCTTTGTCCTTAGATGAGGCCTATTTGGATGTAACAGAAGATAAGCAGGGGATAGGTTCAGCAATTGAAATAGCGAAGCAAATTAAAGATGCCATTTCTGAAGAACTGGGTTTAACCGCCTCTGCTGGGGTTTCGGTCAATAAGTTTGTGGCTAAAATCGCCTCCGATTTCCAGAAACCTGATGGCTTGACTTTTATTGGGCCTTCGAAGATCGTTTCATTTCTGGAAAAATTGCCTATCGAGAAGTTCTTTGGAGTCGGAAAAGTAACGGCCAAAAAGATGAACCAAATGGGGATATTCAATGGACATGACCTGAAGAGGTTTTCGGAAATAGAGATGATCCAGCATTTCGGAAAGTCGGGAAAGTTCTTCTATCAAATTGTCCGTGGGGAGGATAACCGCCCTGTTAAACCCAATAGGATCAGTAAGTCCATCGGGGTGGAAGATACTTTTGAGACGGACCTAAGGGAACGGGAGGATATGGTGGAAGAGATAAAAAGGATTTCAAGCAAATTATTCAAGCGCCTCAAAAAAGCAGAGAAGTTTGGTAAGACCATTACCTTAAAGGTGAAGTTCGGAGATTTTACGCAGATTACAAGAAGCCGGACCTTTTTCACGCCCATGGAACAGCTCGTGGATATCGAGAATCAAGCCCTGGACCTTTTGAATAAACTGGATCTGCAAGAAAGTCGGGTCAGATTACTGGGAGTTACGATTTCGAATTTTCATGATTTAGAAGCTGTGGAAGAGGGATATCAATTGACTCTATTCTAGAGAAGGAACACCTTTTAATTGCAGGACTTTGTTGGGATATAATGTTGCATAGCTTTCTGCCAAGTGGTTCATGTAAAAGTTATTGATCACCAAATCATCTTGACTGACAATGTTGTCTATATCCATGTTTTCATCATCATTCTCAACGAATCCAATAGCATATACCTTATTGTCCTTATAATATACATAGCTTTTCTCGTTCATGTTCCTTCCTTTGTCCAATATCACAAAACTACGTTTTTGGTCGGTCAAGGACTCAATAGCTTGGGTTACCTTGAGATTGTACTCCTCCAATTCGGGTAATGTTTTGTTCGAGGGGACATCCTTAGATTCCTTCGGTACATTTGGATTGGAAAAAAATGAGCATAAACGAAGATCAAGTTCGAATTCCTGGACCAATTTGAGTAAAAGCTGTGTTGATTCATGAACGCTATTGAAATAGTAGATGGGTTTTACATTTTTGCGAACCTGGCAAATGGAAAGCCTGATATATCCATTTTGATCTTCATAGTCCAATAGACCGTATTTGGGTTCAAACTTCTTTAGAGCTCGGTTGTAGATCGGCCAGTTCTTCTTGATCAGGTGGCACTCCAATAGAAATGCCATTAATTCAGTTCCAGTTTCCTGGAATTCAATATAGCAGATTTCATTGATAAAGCTTTGTCTCCTTTGTCCTGTATTATTTCCCGTAAAATGGGAAATCACCCTTTTCTTAATATTGTTTGCTTTACCGACATAGATGATCTTGGAACTGGAATTCTTAAAGATATATACTCCGGTACTCATGGGAAGGTTATTGACCTGCTCTGAAGAAATATGGGTCGGGATTCGCTGCTCCTTAGCCTTATGTTTGATGGAATTTTCAATAATTTGATGGCTATCGGCTTCCTGAAGTTGCTGGAATAGGGTAACCGTAGCTTCGGCATCTCCCTTCGCACGGTGCCTATCCTGTATGTCAATGCCTAAGGATTGGCAAAGACGCCCAAGACTATATGAATTAAGGTTTGGAAAGATCTTTTTTGATAACCTGACAGTACAGAGCCTGGATGTTTTCCAGTCGTAACCTGAATTCTTCAGTGAAGATTGGATGAAGGAATAATCGAAATGTACGTTATGGGCAACAAAAATCTTGTTCTCCAAGAGATTAAAGACCATTTCTGCCACATCAGCAAAAACAGGGGAGTCCTTGACCATTTCATCTGTAATGCCCGTAAGGGCTTGGATATGGAATGGAATAGGTTGTTCAGGATTGATTAAGGTGCTATATTCGTTTATTACCCGATCGCCATCATATATGAAAATAGCTATTTCAGTAATTTGACTGGCAGAGGCATAACCACCAGTGGTTTCGATATCGACTATAGCAAAGTGTGAAGACTCCATTAAACAAAAATAATACTAATAATTTTATTTACTAAAATTATTAGTATTATTTTCGATTAATCTTTAAAGATTATAGTAATTCAACTCCTTGGTCTAGGAGTTCTTCTTTTTTCTTTGGATCCCAGATACTTACTTGAACCTCTCCAATATGTTTTAATTTCAACATAAACATACAGATTCTGGATTGACCGATACCACCACCAATGGATTCTGGCAATAGATCGTTCAATAACATCTGGTGGAAGGTCAATTTTTGACGGTCTAGGCTGTTTCTGATTTCCAATTGGGTCATCAGTGCTTTTTTATCGACACGGATTCCCATAGATGATAGTTCAAAGGCAGAACCAAGGATAGGGTTCCATACCAAGATATCACCGTTTAATCCTCTGTATCCAAGGCTATTGTCTGTGCTCCAATCATCATAATCCGCTGCACGGCCATCATGGGCAAGCCCGTTGGAAAGAGCGCCTCCGATACCATATAGGAATACGGCCCCATATTCTTTTGAGATAGCGTTTTCACGCTCTTTAGGAGATAGGTGCGGATAAGCTAATAACAATTCTTCGGAAGAAATGAACTTGATTTCTTTTGGAAGGATAGTCTCAACGTGTGGATATTTTTCGGCAACTGCTTGTTCGGTAGAATAGATTACACCGTAGATCTTTTCTACAGTTTCTTTCAGGAAATCAAGATTACGGTCATCATAGCGGATGCATTTTTCCCAATCCCATTGATCCACATATATAGAATGGATCGGGGAGTAATCTTCATCGGGGCGTAATGCTCGCATATCAGTTAGGATACCTTCTCCAGGTTCCATTTCCAATTCTTTCAATCTGATTCTTTTCCATTTTGCCAATGAGTGCACTACAACGGCTCTTTGGTCTGATAATGATTTGATCGGAAAAGACACAGGTCTCTCGATTCCATTTAAATCATCGTTAATTCCTGTCCCATCCAAAACCACTATTGGTGAAGAAACAGGTGTGAGGTTTAATACTTCCTTCAATCGAGATGCAAATGTTTCCTTAACAAACGTGATCGCTTGCTCTCTTTTTAAAATATGACGTCCCATTAAAAATTTTACAATATAAACATAGTTTAGTAAGACATCTGTCCACTAATTTTCATAATCGAAACAAAAATAACAAAATGTTAATGATTTGCAGATTTTATTGAAAAAATAACTACAATATATTGGGTATCTGATGAATTTATTTAAAGCTTTTGTTCTAAAGCTTTCAAAATCGCACTTGCTTTGGTATAACATTCGGCGAATTCATGTGCTGCATTGGCATCTACAGTGATGGCACTGCCGGTATGGAAGGATAGGTATTGTTGGGTTTTATTGAAGAGAATGGTACGGATGACCACGTTAAAGTCAAAATCACCGTCAGCAGAAAAGTATCCAATAGCACCTGAATACACTCCGCGACGTGATGTTTCGTATTTATCACATAATTTCATGGCTGAAATCTTTGGTGCGCCAGTCATTGAACCTGCCGGAAAGGTGTTACGGATAACTTCAGTTTCAGTTAGGCTTTCATCCATTTCGCAAGATACCGTGGAAATCATTTGGTGGACATGCTCAAAGGTATAGATTCCGAGTTTCTCCGTCACCTCAACTGTTCCCGGAATGGCACTTCTCGTCAGGTCATTTCGAACGAGATCCACAATCATGACGTTCTCTGCAATCTCTTTGGGATTTCTTGCAAGATTGTTCCTCAACTCTTCATCTTCTTTTGCATTCTTTCCTCGAGCTGCAGTTCCTTTGATCGGTTGGGAAACCAAAGTTTTTCCTCTTTTTGCAAGAAAGCGTTCGGGAGAAGCGCTGATGACGTACTTGTCCCTGACCTTGATGAAAGATGAGAATGGAGTAGGGGAAAGGCTATTCAAACGTAGGTACAGGGCCTCAGGATTATCAATCTCTGCCTGCTCATCATAAAACTCCTGACAGAGGTTGGCTTCATATATATCACCCTGATAAATATGCCTTTGGATATTATTGAAAGCATCAAAATATGCCGCTTGATTCATTCTAGGCTGTATTTTGCCCTTAAATTGATAATGCAGATCCAAGCTTGGGAACATACTGATCTCTTCAAATGTTTTTTGAGGATCCTCCGCAGTTATACTGATTGAATCCTTGTTCAATTCAATTAATATCTGAGGAATAAAGAAGTACGCATCTGGAAAACCAAGTGGGTTAGGGTGGTTAGTTTGAAGATCTTCGACCTCGTTTTTGAGATCATAACTAAGAAATCCCGGTATCAAAGTGTTTGGATACCGGGATTTAAAGTTTTCTAGATCAGTAAAGACTGATCCTACATTGGCTGAGAATTCTTCCTTAGCACCAATGGCTAATAGATTCCCAATCTTTGAATATTGATTTTGGAAACCATTTGATTGAAAAAGACATACCGTATCAAATCCTTTAGACCAATTAAGTGCCTGAAGTAAAAATGTAGAAGAGTCCGTTTCAAAAATGGCTTTTGCCATATTTCTTATAAAACAATAGTTTGCGTACGATCTGGACCTACTGACAAATACTTAATTGGCACATTCAATTCTTGTTCTAAGAAAGCAATGTAATTGTTCAATGCAGCTGGAATTTCATCTTTACTACGGATACCAGTTAAATCTGTATTCCATCCTTCAACTTCTTTCAGGATAGGCTCAGGTTGGTGAGTTATGATTTCATATGGCATGTAATCGATAGTTTCACCTTGGTATTTATAGTGTGTACAAACGTAGATCTTGTCAAAAGTATCCAATACATCCGCTTTCATCATGATCAATTCAGTAACACCGTTGATCATAATGGCATATTTCAATGCAGGAAGATCAATCCATCCGGTACGACGAGCTCTACCTGTAGTCGCGCCAAACTCATGACCTAATTGGCGTAATTTCTCGCCAGTTTCATTTTCAAGTTCTGTCGGGAATGGACCGCCACCTACACGAGTTGCATAAGCTTTAAAGATTCCGAATACTTCACCGATTTTGTTTGGAGCAATTCCTAAACCTGTACAAGCACCAGCAGTAGTGGTATTTGAAGAAGTTACGAATGGATAAGAACCGAAGTCAACATCCAGAAGAGTTCCCTGTGCACCTTCTGCCAACACACGTTTACCATCTTTTAGGTATTGGTTTACAAGGTGTTCAGAATCTACATGAGGGATAGATTTCAAGAATTCAATAGCATCCATGAACGCTTTTTCCTTTTCAGAAAAATCAGGAATCTCACCATAGTGAGCTAACATGGAAAGGTGCTTTTGCTTAAGTTTTTCGTAACGCTCCATAAAGTCGGGAAGAGTTGTATCTCCGACTCTTAAGCCATTACGGCCAGTTTTGTCCATATAAGTAGGACCGATACCTTTAAGTGTAGAACCGATCTTACCAGCGCCCATATTAGATTCAGATGCTGCATCCAATAGTTGATGGGTTGGTAAAATTAAGTGTGCTTTACGCGCAATTACCAAGTTTCCTTTACCAACTGGATCGAATCCAGCGGCTTTAAGGTTGTCCAATTCTCTTTTCAGGATGATAGGGTCGATTACAACGCCGTTACCGATTAGGTTTAGGGTTCCTTCATTGAAGATTCCTGAAGGAATAGTGTTCAATACAAATTTCTTGTTGTCAAACTCTAAAGTGTGTCCCGCGTTTGGTCCGCCTTGGAAGCGAGCGATCAAATCATATTTTGGACAAAAAACATCAACGATTTTTCCTTTTCCCTCGTCTCCCCACTGCAATCCCAATAGCACATCAACTTGCATAGTATTACTTGAAATTTATTAGTTAAAATTTATTTTGTTTATTCACGAATCAAAAAAAAATTCGGAAAAAGGTGCTCATGTGCCTTTTTCCGAACAAAGGTATATATTAATTCCTCGAATGTTAAATTAATTTGAAATTACTGCTTCTTTTACGGGTGCCTCTTGGTTGAGTTTACTTTTTCTGCAGTCAGCACAGATTCCATATAGGTTTAGGGAATGGTGCTTGATATCAAAATTCAATAGGTCGCCAATCATGGATTGGATCTGGTAAACCCTAGGGTCACAAAACTCCACTACTTTATTGCATTCGATGCAGATAACGTGGTCATGTTGTTTGTAACCATACGATTTTTCAAACTGAGCCATATTGCGGCCAAACTGATGTTTGGTCACCAAGTCACATGATACCAGTAATTCTAGGGTATTATATACCGTCGCTCTACTTACACGGTATTTTTTGTTTTTCATGTGGATATATAGAGATTCTACATCGAAATGGTCTGATCTCGAGTAGATTTCTTCTAAGATTGCATAACGCTCAGGTGTTTTTCTGAGATTTTTGTTTTCTAAATAGGCTTCAAAAATCTTCTTTACGGTTTCGTAATTTTCCCCTTGTTTCATAAGGTATTTCCTTTATAAGTTCCAAATTTACCAAAATAGGATGGTAATATCCATGTGAAAATGTCAAGACCTTGTAAGTCTTTAGTTTTCTGACTCATATCGTGTTACTCCAGTAATGCCTGGAATCTGTTTCAAATGCTTGATTAAACTATCTAATTGATTGGTGTCGTTTACAAAGACCATAATATCCCCTTCAAATATCCCCTCGTTACTGGAAATGGATAGAGAGCGGATGTTCACCTTGAAGTCCTGTGAAATCACGGTTGTGATCTTATTTACTAAGCCCACATCATCAATACCGACGATCTTCAACCCGGTTAAGAAGGCAACATTATTGTGCAATGATGCCCATTTAGCTTTTAATATCCTATAGCCATAGTTAGCCATCAACTTCGAAGCATTCGGACAGCTGGTGCGGTGGATCTTAATGCCATCATTGACTGTCAAGAAACCAAAAATATCATCACCAGGGATTGGGTTACAGCATGGTGCCAATGTATAATCGACTTTCTGATAATCATCGCCGATCAGGATGGTATCATCCTTTTTGTTGATCTTCTCAACCAACCCATTGATATGGGATTGGAATTGATTCTGATTTGCGTCTTCAGAACGCTCATTGGCAACAAAATTTCTAAGGTTCTTAATATCGATAGCTCCCTTTGCTACATTATAGAATAGCTCCTGCGAACTAGGGAATTTAAAGAAATTAGCGATTTTATTGATGTTTTCCGTGTTGTAGGTAATCTTTAGAGATTTCAGTTTTCTTTCCAAGATCTCCTTACCGTCCTCAGCTACACGGCGTTTCTCTTCCTTCAAGGAAGATTTGATTTTTGACTTCGCCTTTGCCGTTACAACAAAGTTTAGCCAATCTTCTTTTGGAGTCTGTTTGCTGGAGGTGATAATCTCTACCTGATCGCCATTTAGAAGTTCATGGCTCAGGGGCACCAATTTATGGTTTACCTTGGCACCAATACAGGTTGCCCCAATATCGGTATGGATTTCAAAGGCAAAGTCAAGGGCCGTAGCACCGTTCGGAAGCTGCACCAAGGTACCTTTAGGCGTGAAGATAAAGATCTCGTCCGAGAACAAGTTCATTTTAAAATCATCCACAAAGTCCAGGGCGTTAGGTTCCGGATTGTTCAAGATATCACGTACCTTTTGGATCCATTGATCCAATCCATTGTCAGAGTTCGACTCTTTATATTTCCAATGGGCAGCAAAACCTTTTTCGGCAATCTCATTCATCCTTCTTGTCCTGATCTGCACTTCTACCCATTGACCTCTCGGGCCCATAACGGTAGTGTGCAAAGACTCATAGCCATTTGCCTTCGGAGAAGACACCCAGTCGCGCAAGCGGTCTGGATTCGGACGATAAAGGTCAGTTACGATTGAATATACCTTCCAACATTCTGTTTTTTCCTTTTCATCATCCGTATCAATGATGATCCTGATGGCGAATAGGTCATAAACCTCTTCAAAAGGAATGGACTTCTTGCGCATCTTGTTCCAGATGGAGTGGATGGACTTAGGTCTTCCAAAAACAGAAGCATTGATACCTTCTTCAGCAAGAATCTCCTGAATAGGAGAAATGAAGTCAGCGATAAACTTTTCACGTTCAGCCTTCTTTTCATTCAGTTTCTTGGCGATAAACTTATACGTATCGGGATCCGTATATTTCATCGAGAGGTCTTCCAGCTCAGATTTTATGGCATACAATCCCAGTCGATGGGCTAGGGGAGCATAAAGGTAGCTGGTTTCCGAAGCGATCTTCAATTGCTTATGGCGGGCCATGAATTCCATGGTCCTCATATTATGAAGACGGTCAGCCAGTTTAATTAAGATTACCCTAACATCATCCGCTAGGGTCAAAAGCATTTTTCTAAAGTTCTCGGCTTGCATGGAACTGTTCGGGTCAAAGATCCCAGAGATCTTGGTCAGGCCGTCGATAATACGCACCACTTTTTTTCCGAACTGTTCTTCGATATCTTGAAGGGTAACACTAGTATCCTCAACAACATCATGTAGCAATGCACAAACAATAGAAGTAGTTCCAAGTCCGATTTCTTCTGCAGCGATCTGTGCTACAGCGATAGGATGGTAAATATAAGGTTCGCCAGATTTCCGGCGCATATCTTTATGGCTTTCCAGTGCTAAATCGAAGGCCTTTCTGATCTGTTGCTTATCTCCTTTTTGAAGAGTGGGCTTACAAGCCCTTAAAAGTGCGCGGTATCTTTTACGGATTTCCTTATTTTCAGCCTCAATATCAATCACATATTCTTCCATAAAATTGCATTGCTATCAAAAAAAATAAAATAATTTGCTATATTTATTGAACAAATAATTAAAGATTTTATACTAAATTGTAAAGTATAAATATACAGAAAAAAAATGAATTTTATCGCATAGGGCTTATTATATTGATGATGTGTGGAAGTAACATAAAGTGGGTTTTTATCGCAGCGATCTTGTTTGTATTGCCAGGGATTGGCTTTGCTCAAACATTGATAAAACCTCAGTATGGACCGGGTAAACCTGAGGTGGTAGAACATTATGCAACTACAACCCTTGATAATGGTGAAGTTGTTCCTTGGTTCCCAATTGAGGAAGTTGTCATATACGCTAGGCGAACATTTAAAACAGAAGAAGACAGGCAGAAATATTTAAGGTTAAGAAGGAATGTGATTCGGGTTCTTCCTTATGCTATCTATGCCCAAAAAAGATATGAGCAATTAGACCGGGACTTAGCCTTGGCCAATTCAAGGCGTGAAGAGAAAAGATTGATCAAGGAGTGTGAGCGGGAAATCAAGGATAAGATCACTTCGGAAGTCAAGAACCTCAGCGTTTCTCAAGGTAAGATCTTGATCAAATTGATAGAAAGACAGACTGGAAACACCAGTTATGACCTTGTAAAAGACATGAAAGGCGGTATCTCCGCATTTGTATATCAAGGTGTGGCCAAGATATTTGGCCATAATTTAAAGAGTACATATGATCCTCAGGAAGATTATGAGATAGAGAATATTATTCGCGAGTACGAACGTTCGCGGCCGATGGTAAAACGTTAAAAACCTATTATTATGAGTAAGACCGTATATGATTATGATGCATTAGAGTTTAGTGGACAGAAGAGATCACTTCGAGATTTTGAAGGCAAAGTTTTACTCATTGTCAATACCGCAAGCAATTGCTTTTTCAGCAGACAGTTCAGGACCCTTGAAAATCTGTATAAGAAATATAAAGAGTTGGGTTTTGAGGTGTTGGCCTTTCCATCCAATGATTTCAGGAACCAAGAACCCTTGACCGGAAGGACCTTGGAGACTTACTGCCGGATCAATAGGCAAGTTACATTTCCTGTTTTTAAGCGAATCCATGTGAAAGGGGAGTTTACTGACCCACTTTACAGGTATCTAACCAACATTGAGGAAAACGGAAAGATTGGCACTATCCCGAAGTGGAATTTCCATAAATATTTAATTAATAAAAAAGGTGAAGTAGTCGATCATTTCTACTCATTGACAAGCCCAATGTCAAAAAAAGTCCACAATCGCATTGAAGAGCTTCTAGGAGATAAGTAATCGCTTTAAATTTTAGTAGTTTTGTGTATTGTACTTAATACACAATTTGATGAAATTAGATTTACTTGTCATGACCGTACATCCTGATGATGCAGAATTGGGAGCCGGTGGTGTTATTGCCAAATATGTAGCTGAGGGTAAAACAGTAGGGATCGTAGACCTTACTTTAGGCGAATTGGGTACACGTGGTACTCCAGAAATCCGTGCCCAGGAAGCTCAAGACGCTGCAAAAATACTTGGTGTAGCCGTTCGTGAGAACCTTAGGTTACGGGATGGATTCTTCCAGAACAACGAAGAAGGTCAGAAGGAAGTGATTAAGGCAATTCGAAAGTTTCAACCTGAAATCGTCATCACCAATGCTTGGGAGGACCGTCATCCAGACCATGGCCGTGCTAGCAAGCTTGTTAATGACGCATTGTTCCTTGCTGGTCTGAGAAGGATAGAAACTGAATTGGAAGGTCAGTCTCAAGAACCCTTTCGTCCTAGGCTACAGCTTCAATTGATCCAAGACAAATATATTCAACCAGACATCTTAATAGACATTACGAAGTATTGGGATATCAAAGAGCGTTCAATATTGGCTTACACCTCTCAATTCAATGTCGAGAACCAAGATGACGAACCGCAGACCTATATCTCAAACCCTGACTTCATGGATTCCACAAAAGCAAGGGCTCATGAGTTCGGAAGATCCATCCAGGTAAAATATGCCGAAGGATTTACCAGTAGAAAGATCTTAGGTGTGAATGACCTGTTTGATCTCTATTAGCTTTATTAGATGGAGATGTGAGATATGAGAAATAAGAAAAGGACCAATTTGGTCCTTTTCTTATAATCTTGATATTTAATAAATTTTCTATCTGAAATCTCAATACTCAGATTGCACATCTTCAAAAACTACTTCCCTTCGAAATATTTCCTGATATCAGCTTCGTCTTTTTTGATCTGTTCCTGCATGAGCTCAAGGCTTTCGAACCATTGATCATGGCGGATAAATTCAAGGAATTTTACACGGATGGTTTTGGTATAAAGATCATCGTTGAAGTCCAATAGGTTGACCTCAATTTTTCTGTTCATCCCATCCACGGTAGGACGGGTTCCAATATAGCACATCCCTTTTGCCACACGTTCTGGTACCGGTTCAAAATAATCGCCTGTTACTACTTCAGTGGTTTTAGGGAAGATTTCCACATCCACGGCATAGATACCATAAGCAGGAATTAATTTATGGGATTCATGCACGTGTAAGTTTGCGGTCGGGAAACCAATCTCACGTCCAATCTGATCTCCTTTAATCACTGTTCCCGTCAATTCAAAGGGATAACCTAAGTATTTGTTAGCCGTTATAATATCACCTTTGATCAACGATTCTCGCACTCTGGTGGAAGAAACCGCTACATCTTCGATGTCCTGTTCAGGGATTTGATCTACGGTATAGTCAAAGATCTCAGAAAAATGAATTAAATCCTTAATGGTACCTTTTCGGTCCTTACCAAAATGGTGGTCATAACCGATTACAATTTTCTTACATCCAATTTTATTGACCAGAACATCTGAAATATATTCTTCTGGGTTTTGATTGGAAAAGTCTCTGGTGAAAGGAGTGATGATCAAGTGGTCGATACCTGCCAGTGCCAATCGTTCCACCTTTTCTTCAATATCATTGATCAGCCTTAAGCTATCGTCATCTGGATTGATAATTAATCTTGGATGCGGAAAAAAGGTTAACAAAACTGTCTCGCCAGTATTATCCTTTGCCAATTCGGTCAACTTATTTAGAATCTTCTGATGACCAACATGCACGCCGTCAAATGTCCCTATCGTGACGATAGCATAATCCAACGCTTTGAATTCATCCAGATTTCTGTATATTTTCATTATATGATTTTCTAAGCTTAGAACTATTAAACCGTTTGGTTCTTTAACTCCCTTACTTGATTAATTAATTCAGTTAATTCCCAGGCGTCTTTGACATCAAAGTCGCCCGATTTTGTCCTTCTCAAAGAAGATAGATGTCCGCCACAATTCAGTTTTTTGCCGAAGTCATGGGCGATGGAACGGATATAAGTTCCTTTACTGCATTTAATCCGGAAGTAAACCTTTGGCAATTCGATCTTTTCAACATCAAATTCCATGATTTCAACCCTTCTTGCCTTTAACTCGACCTCTTCACCACGTCTTGCTTTCTCATACACACGCTCTCCCCCAATTTTAATAGCAGAGTGGGCAGGAGGGAACTGATCTTGGACACCAACAAAAGAAGCTGCTGTATTCAAGATATCTTCATCCTTCAAGAAAGAATAGTCAAAAGTTTGGTCAATTTCAGTTTCTAGGTCATATGAAGGAGTGGTAGCTCCTAAGGTTATGCTTCCAGTATATTCTTTGTCTTCAGCTTGGAACCCATCGATTTGCTTGGTCATCTTACCAGTACAAACGATCAGCAGTCCGGTTGCTAAAGGGTCTAAGGTACCAGCGTGTCCAACTTTAACCTTCATCGGTTTAATGCTGTTGCGCAATTTACCAACGACATCAAAACTAGTCCACGTTAATGGCTTATCGATTAATAACACTTCACCCTCCGCAAAAGCAAATTTTGGCTTAGCTTGTCCTTCTATATTTTCGCTCATTTAATCTTAAAGTTTCATGGAATTCATTCCAATCTGTGCATCAGTTCAGAATGTCTCCTCTGGCTAATTTTCTGCAAAAATAGGAATTTTATTTTGAAACAAGACATCAGATATCAGACAACCGACAAAAGACTTGAAATAAAAAAGGACCTAAAAAGGTCCTTAAAAATATTATCTAACATATACAGTTAGAATATTCTTGTGTCTTATTTATCATGTCTATTGTCTTACCTATCCTTGCGTATAAAAAAACACCAACAGGGCTATACCGATAACAATTCTATACCAGCCCCAGAATTTGAAGCCATATTTTGTTAGTACGCTGATGAAAGTTTTTACGGCAATCATGGCAACGATAAACGCAACGATATTCCCGATGATAAAAATCATGATGTTTTCATTGCTGGCCATGATCATCTCATAACCTTTTGCCGCATGTTCTGTTCCTTCAGCCCATGTTTTGACGAAAATGGAGTAGACAGTTACGGCAAGCATCGTAGGTACGGCCAAAAAGAATGAAAACTCAGCAGCTGCTTTACGGTCCAGTCCTTGGGTCAAACCACCGATGATGGATGCTGCAGATCGTGAAGTTCCTGGCATCATCGCCAAACATTGCCAAATACCAATAATAAAGGCTTTCTTTACCGGAATTTCCTTCTCATCGGTAATCTTTGGATTCTTAAACCATTTGTCCACAAACAATAGGACCACACCACCTAAAACCAATACGGTTGAAATGGCAATCTGGTTTCCTAACACCGCCTCAATCTTATCATCCAATAATTTACCCAATACTAGGGCTGGAATAACGGCAATGGCTAATTTGTAGTAAAATTTAAGGTTTTTGAAATCAAAGAATCTTTTCCAATAAAGGACAACAATGGAAAGGATAGCTCCAAACTGAATAGAAACTTGGAACATCTTTAGGTATTCGCTTTCTTCCATACCCATCAATGCGGCCGTAAAGCCCATGTGAGCAGTAGAAGAAATAGGAAGGTACTCTGTTAAACCCTCGACGATAGCGAGGATAATTGCTTCTAAATAACTCATTATTCCTGGTTTGTTTTGTTCTTAGGTTTATACAATATTGCTACAAATCCTAATGCAAAACCAGCAACCACAACAATAGGTGCCAAAGTGATTTTGGTAAAGCTGTATATATCCTCTGTACCCATCATCAAGATGAAGCCAATGGCCACCACAACGATACTCAAAACAAATAATTGATAGTTTATTTTCTTAAATACAAACCCCGCATTTGAAGCATTTGCTGGAGTTCCTTTTACATTCTTAGTTTGACTCATTTTCTGAACGGATTAACAATTGATCGATTTTATCTATATAAACTTGCTGATTTAGCACGTAAATATTTGGTAACGGCAAAGTATGTACTTGCTCCAGAGATCAAGATACCTAATCCTAAAACGATGGCAAAAATCATTGCAAATTCAAACCAATCGCGTAAGAATACCAATTCAGGTACTTGTTTTTGAGCAAATTGTAAGGTTAGAATCAATAGTAAGATAGCAATCAAGGCACCGATCAATCCATGGGCAATCCCGTATAATATATATGGTTTGCGGATGAACCCTTTCGTAGCACCGATCAACTGCATACTCTTGATCAAGAAACGCTGAGAGTAGATTGCTAGTCGAATGGTATTGTTGATCAAAGCTACGGCTATGATCAAAAGAATCACGGTAAAGGCAAGAATCACGATACTGATCACACGGATGTTTTTGTTGACCATATCAATCAATGACTCTTGGTAAACCACCTCTTTAATGCGGCTGTTTTTTCCAATCTTATTGATGAAGGTCTGGATCGAATCGCTATTCGCGTATTGTTCCTTCATGTACACATCAATAGATGGCAGCAAAGGGTTTCTACCTAAGTATTCAACAAAGTCTTCACCCAAATCCTCTCTAAGGTTCTTTGCAGCGAGTTCCTTGCTCACATATTCCGAACGTAAAACATAAGGGTCTTTTTCAAGATCCTTTTGTAGCGATAGCACATCACCTTCATTGACATTATCATTGACGATGACGTTCAAGACGATGTTCTCTTTTACATAGCGAGATAAGTTTTTAGCATGGACTAGAATTAGTCCCAAAAGACCAGTCATCAATAAAACCAGTGCAATACTGATTACTGTAGATACGTATACTGATTTAGTTTTTTTCCTTGGTGAACCCTGTTCGATCACTGACATATATTTGATTCTGCGGTTATCCTTGCGAAAGTAAGGATTTATTTTTTCCCAATACTAATTTTCTAACAGCGAATATCAGAATTTATTGTATAGAATAAAAAACTTTTATACCGAATTTACCCTAAATTCGCTAATTTCGCAATTCTTTGTACCATACTTTTATAATTTATAATGGAGTATAACCATCAATCTATCGAGCAAAAATGGCAAAAGTTTTGGGCTGATAACCAGACCTTCAAGACTTCTGAATCTACTGAAAAACCAAAATACTATGTTTTGGACATGTTTCCTTATCCTTCTGGTGCTGGGCTGCATGTTGGTCACCCGCTCGGCTATATTGCTTCCGACATCTTTTCACGCTACAAGAGATTAAAAGGCTTCAATGTATTGCACCCCATGGGTTATGACTCTTTTGGTCTGCCAGCTGAACAATATGCCATCCAAACTGGACAGCATCCAGCTATCACCACTGAAGCGAATATCAACCGCTATAGAGAGCAGTTAGATAACATTGGTTTCTCCTATGACTGGTCTCGTGAGGTCCGTACCTCTGAGCCCGATTATTACCGTTGGACCCAATGGATCTTTATGCAGCTATTCGATGCATGGTATAATAAGGAGTCCGATAAGGCTGAGTCGATCTCTACCTTAATCCAAAAATTTGAGACATCAGGTTCCGAAGGCATCAAAGCCGAATCTGACGAAGATGTATTGACCTTCACAGCGGATGAATGGAAGGCATTCTCCGAAACAGAAAAACAAACTGAACTATTAAAATATAGACTGGCTTTCTTGAGAGAGAGTACAGTGAACTGGTGCCCTGCGTTAGGAACGGTATTGGCAAACGATGAGGTAATCAACGGTTTGTCAGAACGTGGTGGATTCCCAGTGGAACAAAAGAAAATGATGCAATGGTCAATGCGTATCACTGCTTATGCAGACCGTCTATTAAGAGGGTTGGATACCATCGATTGGCCAGAACCTTTGGTAGAGATGCAGCGCAACTGGATCGGTAAATCAGTAGGTGCAAGTGTCAAATTTCCTGTTCCTCAATTAAATGATAATATCGAAGTATTTACCACCCGTGTCGATACTATTTTCGGTGTTAGCTTTGTGGTTTTAGCTCCAGAACATGAATTAGTTTCTGCTTTAACTACGGAGGCTCAAAAAGCTGAAATCGAATCTTATATCGATAAGACTTCCAAGAAATCCGAATTGGATCGTCTGGCGGATACCAAGACCGTTTCCGGAGCATTTACAGGCTCATATGCCAAACATCCGTTGACTGGAGAAGATGTACAGATCTGGATTGCTGATTATGTTTTGGCTGGATATGGGACAGGAGCCGTTATGGCCGTACCTTCAGGTGATCAACGTGATTATCTATTCGCTAAGCATTTTAACCTTCCTATCATTCCGATCTCTGATTCACAGGATATCTCTGAAGCAGCAGATCCCAATAAGGATGGAAAATATATCAATTCAGATTTCATCAATGGAATGAGCTATCAGGAAGCTGTTCCAGCATTGATCGAAAAATTGGAGGCCATCAAATTAGGCAAGGCAAAAATCAACTTCCGTATGCGCGATGCCATCTTCGGCAGACAAAGATACTGGGGAGAACCAGTTCCTGTCTATTTCAAGGATGGATTACCTTATTTGATCAAAGAGGAAGAATTACCTTTATTACTTCCTGAGGTAGATAAATACCTTCCAACTGAAACCGGTGAGCCGCCTTTGGGTCGTGCAGAAGGATGGAAATACCAAGACCAATACGAGTATGAATTGAGTACCATGCCAGGATGGGCAGGCTCTTCATGGTATTGGTTCCGCTATATGGATCCTAAAAACGAACAGGATTTTGCTTCTAAAGAAGCAGTGAATTACTGGAAAGCAGTAGATCTATACATTGGTGGTTCTGAGCATGCTACAGGTCACTTGCTATACTCACGCTTCTGGAACAAGTTCCTGAAAGATATCGGTTATCACAACGAAGAAGAACCGTTCAAGAAATTGATCAACCAAGGTATGATCCAAGGAAGATCCAATTTTGTTTATCGTGTATTGGATGCTGATGGAAAAGGAACCAATCAATTTGTTTCCTTAGGATTGAAAGATCAATATACCGTGAATCCATTACATGTGGATGTAAATATTGTACATAACGATGTTCTAGACCTGGAGAAATTCAAACAGTCTAGACCTGATTATAATGATGCGGAATTCATTTTAGAAAACGGTAAATATATCTGCGGAACAGAAGTTGAAAAGATGTCAAAATCTAAATTCAACGTGGTCAACCCTGATGATATCATCGAACAATATGGCGCCGATACGCTTCGCCTATATGAAATGTTCTTAGGTCCTTTGGAACAGGCAAAGCCTTGGAACACAAATGGTATTGAAGGTGTATATAAATTCTTACGTAAGGTATGGCGCTTATTCCATGACGCTGAAGGAAACTTCAATGTATCAGATGAAGAGCCAACAAAAGCGGAATACAAAGCATTACATAAGATCATCAAGAAAGTTGAAGAAGATATTGAGCGTTTCTCTTTCAATACTTCCGTATCGGCCTTTATGATCTGTGTAAATGAATTGACCGATCTTAAAACCAACAAGCGTAAGATCCTTCAAGATCTTTTGATCGTCCTAGAACCATATGCTCCACATATTACCGAAGAGCTATGGTCTAAACTAGGAAATGAAGCCGGCAGCATTTCTTATGCAAATTACCCAGTCTTCAATCCTGAATATTTGGTAGAAAGTGAATTTGCATACCCTGTTTCCATTAACGGAAAGATGAAAATGAACCTTCCTCTTGCTTTAGATCTTGATCAACAAGCAGTAGAGGGAATATTGAAAGAAAATGCAGATGTCCAAAAATTATTGGATGGCAAAGCTGTGAAAAAGGTGATTTTTGTAAAAGGAAAGATTATCAATATTGTGGTCTAAGGAATAGCATTGCAAAACATGAATATGAAAGGGATGGCGAAAGCTATCCCTTTTTTTTGGGGATTGATGATTGGGTTTGGGTTATTTGAACCAGGATTAAAGGGATTAGAGGATGGGCCAGGATTTTAAGCCCATCAAACAATTAATTGGCCAATGTTTCTTTAGCACATTTCCAATTCTGAACGATTAGTGAAGAATCTGTACGGTTCTTATAAAAAATGGCCTGTCAACCTGAACCTTCGATACAAGAACTGTAAGCCAGTGCAATCCTTGTTTTACTCCGAGATGTTTCGTTCCTCAACACGACAGTTAGTTAGATAGATTTAGGGACTTTCCAGATTAACCCAACAATATCTCATTGCAATGCTTTTTGATATTTGCTGCGATCTTATCGATCGGTAGATCATCAGAATCTGCGCCAAATGGGTCTTCGATGGATTCGCCAATCATTTCTAGCGTAGCTAATACATAAAATATAAATGGAACAGCTGCTACTACAAAATAACCCATTGAAAATACCAGGCCAATGGGCAATGTGGCTGTATACAACACAATAAAAGTTTTTATGAATGCACTATAACCCAATGGGATAGGTGTGTTCTTGATTCTTTCACAGGCTCCGGTCACATCGGTCAAAGATGTCAATTCCTTATTCAGCACAATAAGTTGATCTCCTGTAAGGATTCCTTCCTTATAGATCTTGTTGGTCTTTTTATAGATGAGGGCAGCTACCTGGTTGGGACCATGTTTCTTTTCATCAAGATCCTGTAATTCAGGATGTTCATTCTCATCCAGCATAAATTTGGTATAGTCAGACCTTAAATAGCTAAAGAGCGTCTCTGCAAAAAGAGCAATCGACTTTTTATAGAAACTTCGGTTTACCTTGTCATCCGGTGCTAAAAAGGCATTAAGCTTAATGGCAAGCGTTCTGCTAGTGTTGGTTAGGGCGCCCCATTGTTTCCTGGCTTCCCACCAACGGTCATAGGCAGTATTTGTTCTAAAAACCAATAATAAGGAAAGGACAAAGCCCAATAGATTATGGACCGTGGTAATGTTTTTCATCCAAGTCCTATCGGACAATTTCAGGTATTCCAACTCCCAATATGCTAGAGCCCAGGATACCAAAACAGAAATAATAAGATAGGGAAGAAGTCTCTTGAAAATTTTACTGTTATGAAGGTAGGAAATGGTTTTAAACCAGTCTTTGGGGTTGTAAACAATCATTGAATAATTTTTTTGGCTATAATCTATAAATAGCCTAATTTCACGCAATATGACAAAAAAGCGCAAAACGGTCAAGAAAAAAGTTGTCTCCGAAAGAGAAATTAACCGTAATCTACTTTTTTGGAGTATTGCCATTCCATGCCTGATCGTCATAGGTATTTTTGCTTGGCAGCACCGTGCGGGTCTATCTTACCTGATGGTCAAATGGTTTGAGAAGGACAAGATGATCGCTGAGGATAATAGCAAATATGATATCCGAAATGTCGAATTGATGCGTAGGCACGATGATAAAATCTTCGGAATCGATGTTTCGCAGTATCAAGGTGATATTTCCTGGGACGAGGTCTTAACGATCAATGGGGAATTCCCGGTAGATTTCATATATATCCGTGCTACCATGGGAGAAAAAGCAAAGGACAGCAAATTCAGATCCAATTGGAAAGCGGTCAAGAAAAGAAATAAACTCAGGGGGGCTTACCATTATTTCCGACCAAACGAAAATTCTGTTAAGCAGGCTAATAACTTTATCAAAACTGTGGAGCTTGAACCTGGAGACTTACCTCCGGTATTGGATATCGAAGAAATGCCTAGGAACCAGTCCATGGACAGTTTAAAGACTGGCTTAAAGAGATGGCTGGTCCAAGTTGAAAAACATTATAAAATAAAACCCGTTTTATACTCAGGAGACAAATATTTTGCTGACTTCCTGGAAAAAGAATTTGCAGACTATACCCTTTGGATTGCTAACTATAACTTTTGGGTAGAGAAGCCCAAGAAACACTGGAATTTCTGGCAATTCTCAGAGAAAGGCACTGTGAAGGGAATTAAAGGACCAGTGGACCTCAATCTATTCAGTGGCGATATTGAAGATCTAGAAAAATTGAGCTTAGAATAAACGAAATAGGCTTAATTTTGTATTATTAATAGAAACAAGTGAATTAACGAAGCATTTAATCCATTGGCTTAAATGCTTAATTTTATAAATTATTATACAATGGCATCATTTAACGATATACTTCAAAAAAATTCTTTGGTCTTGATCGACTTCTCAGCAGCTTGGTGTGGACCATGTCAAATGTTGGCACCAATCTTAAAAGAAGTTAAAGATGAAATGGGAGAGAAGCTCTCGATCATTAAGATAGACATCGACAAGAACCAAGCAGTAGCGAGCAAATTCCATGTTCAAGGTGTTCCAACCTTAATCCTATATAAGGATGGAAATCAGGTATGGCGTCAAAGTGGATTACAGCCGAAACATGAACTTCTGAAAATTATTAATTCCTTTTCTTAAGGAATATATAAGAGGAAGTCAATAACTGATTTCCTCTTATTTTTTTGAATTTAGTCTTTCGGTTTTCAATCGATTATTTCGACTTTTAACTATGCCTTTTTTAGGTTAAAGTCTCCCTTCCAAATTTGCTATTCCAAGAATAGAAATTCAATCCAAAAATTGATAAAAATACTTAGGTTTTATATGGACCTTATTCGAGACACATTCCGAATTTTCCGAACATGTCTCGAATAAGGGTAAACTGAGGGGTATAGAATATCTGTTAAAATTTTTCGGTCAATAATGAAGAATAATTCAGAATATATGCTCCTTAATATGCATAAAAAAAGCCACCAAATTTGGTGGCTTTTCAGATGTCTTTATATGAGTATTATCAGTCAATATTTGCTGTTTCGTCAGATGCAGGATCTTTGACGATAAGACTAAGTTTATCGATCCTATGACCATCCATGTCCAAGACTTCAAATTCTAGGTTCTTGTACATCACTTTTTCGCCTTCTTCAGGTATATGATCCAATAATAAGAATACCAATCCAGCCACTGTTGTTAAATTACCGATCTCATCTTCATCTTCCTCTGTAAGATCCAAGTTGAACATTTCGATAAAATCATCCAGCTGGAAACTACCATCGATAACAAAAGATCCATCTTCACGCTGTCTGATAGTTTTCTTCTCTTCTGTTTCAGGAGAGTCGAAACCACCTACTAGAGAGGCTACAATATCAGTCATGGTAATGATCCCTTGAGGACTACCGTATTCATCAACAACTACAGCCTGTAGAACCTTGCCAATTTTCAAGGTTTTCAGGACATTATAGGCGTATGTGTTCTCGTTGACAAAGGGGATAGGAGTGACCAGTTTCGCCAGGTCCATTTCCTTGGAGGTTAAGTATTCCTTCAATAGGGTTTTAACATGCACCACTCCAATGACATGGTCAAAATTACCGTCACAGACAGGATATTCGGTATGCTCATCAGCGATAATGCAAGCTTTGTTTTCTTCAAAACTATCTTGGATATCCAAATAAGTGATCTTGCTTCGGTGCACCATCAGGTTTATTGCCTTTTTATCACCTAGGCTCAATACACGATCCACCATATCATGTTCAATTCCTTCAATGGCTCCACTATCCACACCTTCATCGACCAAGGCCTTGATTTCTTCTTCGGTCACTGCATTCTGATTTACCTTGATATTGAATAACTTCACGATAAACTCAGTAGAGATGCTCAGCAACCACACAAATGGTTTTACGATCTTACTCAGTACATTCATAGGAACTGCAATAAAGGAAGCATACTTTTCAGGAATAGCCATACCGATTCGTTTTGGAACCAATTCACCGATAATTAAGGAAAGGTAGGTGATAATCAATACCACGACCAAAACAGAAACTTGATTACTGTAAGGCGCTAAGGCTTCTATTTTATTGAGTTGTTCTGCAATGTAAACTGAGATTGAACCTCCGGAGAAAAAACCAGTCAAGATACCGATTAAGGTAATACCGATCTGTACGGTCGATAAGAAGTTGTTTGGGTTTTCTTTTAATTCAAGGGCGGTTTTGGCACCTTGATTTTTAGAACTTGCAGCTTGCAATCTTGCTTTTCTGCTGGATACTATCGCTATTTCAGAAGCAGATAGGATACCATTTAAAACTATTAATATAAGAATAATTACTATTTCCGTGACCATATGGGATATAACTCGCTAATCATGTAGCAAAATACGAAATTTTCTTTTCAATACTTGATTAAAATTGATTTTAAAGCAAGGAAACAACCTATAATTAATACTTTAAATTGACTGCATGCAATTTTATTATGCAACCGTTTGATTATAAAAAATATTTTATTTATTGATTCTGTTTATAGATATTGCATTCATTACATAGCATGTTGAATGAATTAAGAGTAATGTCAACCAAAAAAACTGAAAATAGCATTAGATCGGCGGAGAAATTTAAATTAGAAGGTGAAATCATTGATTCTGTACCTTTTGGGTCTGGTCATATCAATGATACCTTTAAGATAACAACCAATAGCCAACAAAATAACCTTTATTTATTGCAGCGCATTAACCATCATATTTTCCAAGACGTGGAAGGCCTGATGAATAATATTGAAAGTGTCTGTGAGCACCTCAAGAAAAAATTAGCACACTTAGGGGAAAAGGAAGTCTTGAAGAGAACAATGACTATTGTTCCTACCATAGATGAAAAAAACTACTATCAAGAGGAAAATGGTGATTATTGGCGCGTATTCCATTTGATTCCTGATACTAGGAGTTATGATATCTTGGAGACCCAAGAGCAGGCTTACTCTGGTGGATTGGCATTTGGACAATTCCAGAAACAATTGAGTGACCTGGATCCTAAAACCATAGTTGAAATACTTCCCAATTTCCACAACATCGAATTTAGATTGAATAACCTTCGCGAAGCAATTGAGAAAAATCCAGCAAAGCGTGTGGAGAAAATCCAGGATCTATTGGATTATATCTTTGAGCGCGAAGAAAAGATGAGGACGATCCTAGAATTAGGCCGTTCCAATCAATTGCCTTTGAGAATTACCCATAATGACACAAAATTCAACAATGTTTTGTTGGATAAGGACGATAACGTGCAATGTGTCATTGATTTGGATACGGTAATGCCAGGTTATGTAGCCTATGATTTTGGAGACGCCATCCGTACCATTATCAATTCAGCAGCAGAAGATGAAGCTGATGTATCAAAAATTGTCTTAAATATTCCATTGTTCCAATCATTTACGGCTGGATATCTATCAGAAGCTAAGGAGTTTTTGACCGAAACAGAAGTGGATTCTCTTATTCCTGCTGTTCATTTATTGCCCTATATGCAAGCAGTCAGGTTCTTGACCGATTATATCAATGGGGATACCTATTATAAAATCGCTTACCCAGAACATAACCTGGTAAGGACAAAAGCTCAATTGAAG
Organism: Sphingobacterium sp. LZ7M1; assembly: GCF_024296865.1. GTDB lineage: Bacteria > Bacteroidota > Bacteroidia > Sphingobacteriales > Sphingobacteriaceae > Sphingobacterium. The sequence continues at coordinate 2,369,764 of NZ_CP101134.1, forward strand.
CTTGTCCATGAACTTGAAGAAAACAATGATAAATTAACAAGTATATTAGCGGAGAATCTAATGTCTAACTAATATGAAGGAACTTATTGTTAAAAAAATCGATCTTACAGGCGGTGAATTAGATTACGCCAGCCTTTCAAAGGGACTGTTTGGATTAGATTGGAACCAAATAGACCAAGCACCTTGGCAAACTGAGTTTCCGGTAAACCCTGAAGTAAGATTTCAGATTGCCTATGATCAGGAGTCGATTTATGTCCATTATCATGTTCAGGAGGAATTTGTAAAAGCTCAATATATCCGTCCGAATGAAAATATTTGGGAAGATAGCTGTGTTGAGTTCTTTGTTTCATTTGATGATCGCAAGACCTATTATAATTTTGAATTTAATGTATTAGGCGCAGGTCTGATCGGTTATGGAACCTCGGATAAGGCATCCAGAAATAGATTGACAGCAGAGGAGATATTAAGTGTGAGTACCTTCACCCAAGTAAAGAACCTTCAAGGGGATAAGACTTGGGATATGATCTTGGTCATTCCGATTTCTTTATTTGGTAAAAAAGCGGATGAATTAGGGGGAACAACAGTTCAAGCAAATTTCTATAAATGTGGGGACAGTTTACCAAATCCTCATTTTGTAGCTTGGAATGACATCGATTTTCCAAAACCTAATTTTCATTTACCAGCATTCTTTGGTGAAATCAAGTTTCAATAAACTAAAAAAACATCGGCAAGTGGATTGAGTTTCAACTTGCCGACATTGCATTCATTTAGCCAATACTATTCGGCTATTTTAAGAATTTTTCAATCCATTCTTTATAGGCTGCCATAAAGGAGTCCAAGAATTTCTGACAATCTTTGTTGACCAATTTTCCTTGTTCATCGAAATTTGCTGCAACATTACCTATATAGGCTTCCGGTTGAGCCATGGTTGGCACATTGATAAAGACCAATGATTGCCTTAAATGATGATTGGCACCAAATCCACCGATTGCTCCAATAGAAGAGCTGATCACGCCGCCTGGTTTACCATTCCAAACATTTTTACCATATGGTCTTGAAGCAACATCTATGGCATTCTTCAGCACTGCAGATACCCCACGATTATATTCTGGAGTGACAAAAAGCACTGCATCTAATTCGGACACGGCTTTCCTGAAATCAACATATTCCTTAGGAGGATTTCCTTGATCTAAATCTTCGTTATAATATGGAAGTTGGCCAATTTCTAGAATCTCTAATTCCAAACCTGCCGGTGGATTAGAAACCAGATAGTTAGCGATTTTCTTATTGAAAGACTCTTTTCTCAAACTTCCTACAAAAACACCTATTTTTTTATTTGTCATAATATTTACTTTGTTATTGGTTATAACAAATTACTTCATAAAAAGTTATTAAGATATTATTAATTCTTATTTTCATTCTTTGGATGTCTACAGTGAAAAATGAATTTGCGGAAGTATGGTTCTTTAACCAGGGATGGAAGGCGCATGCCTTTCAGGAGCACTGTTGGGAGGCAATTTCCAATGGAGAATCTGGAATACTGAATGCGCCGACTGGCTATGGAAAGACCTTTGCGATCTGGTTTGGGATCATTGCTCAATACTATGCTAAAATGACAAATCCCAAAGCAAGCAAGAAAAAACACCTGCATGCCCTTTGGATTACCCCGTTGCGAGCGCTTTCCAAGGAAATCCATAAAGCGACCAATCAAGTTTCAACTGACTTGGACCTTGATTATCAGATTGAATTGCGGACAGGAGATACTTCCACCAGCATTCGCCAGAAACAGCGAAAAAACCCACCTCAAGCTTTAATTACGACGCCGGAGAGTGTGCATCTGATCCTTGCAACAAAAGGAGGACAGGAATATTTTAAGAATCTGGAGTTCATTGTAGTTGATGAATGGCATGAACTGTTGGGATCCAAGCGAGGTGTGTTAATTGAGCTTGCGCTAAGTCGCTTAAAGGCCATAAATCCTAACCTGAAGATTTGGGGTATATCGGCAACGATCGGTAACCTAGAGGAAGCAAAAGATATACTATTAGGTCCAGGAACCCTTGGAACTCTCATTAAGGCTGATATCCATAAAAAAATGGACATTCAGACGGTCTTTCCGGATAATCTGGAGAAATTTCCTTGGGCTGGCCATTTAGGGATTAAACTATTGGACAAGGTCGTCGATATTATCAATAATTACCAAACAACATTAATTTTCACCAATACAAGGTCGCAGGCCGAAATCTGGTACCAGCAGATTATTACCTATTATCCAGAATTTGCCGGACTGCTGGCCATCCACCATGGCTCATTAAGTGACGAGGTCCGCAATTGGGTAGAGGAGTCCCTGCATGAAGGAAAATTAAAGGCGGTAGTCTGTACGAGCAGCTTGGACCTAGGTGTTGATTTTAGGCCCGTGGACTGCGTAGTCCAAGTTGGATCGCCAAAAGGTATTGCCAGGTTCCTGCAAAGGGCAGGACGCTCGGGCCATAGGCCTGATGCTACCTCTATCATCTATTACGTGCCTACCAATTCCTTAGAGATCATTGAGGGAGATTCCTTGAAATTTGCCGTGAAGGAGAAAATCGTGGAAAGTCGGATTCCCTATTTAAGATCTTTTGATGTTTTGATCCAATATCTCATGACCTTGGCTGTAGGAGATGGATTTTATGCAGATGAAATCCTGCAAGAGGTAGCTCAAACCCATTGTTTTGAATCGATAACCCAAGAGGAATTTGACCAATGCATGTCCTTATTGATCCATGGGGGATCAACCCTTCAAGCGTATGATGATTTCCATCGCTTGGTTTTGGAAGAAGGGGTATACAAGGTGACTTCAAGAAAGTTGGCGATGCGACATCGATTGTCTATAGGTGCCATTGTATCAGATCTGATGATGCGGGTGAAATTCCTTTCTGGAAAATATTTGGGATCCATAGAGGAGTCCTTTATCTCAAAATTGAATATCGGCGATGTTTTTTGGTTTTCCGGTCGGCAGCTGGAGCTGGTTCAGATTATTGCAAATGATGCTATCGTGAAGGCATCTGAAAAGAAAAAAGGTGTGGTACCATCCTGGATGGGTGGGCGATTTGCCATTTCTACAGACCTTGGGATTGCTATTCGACATAGTTTTAAGAGTATCCATAAAACTGTAGGGATAAGTCCAGAAATAAAATTCTTGAAACCATTATTTAAAGAGCAGGAGCAACTCTCGGCCCTTCCGAAAGAAGATGAGCTCTTGGTCGAATATATACAGACCAAGTATGGCTTCCATCTCTTTTTCTATCCATTTGAAGGAAAGCTCGTCCATGAAGGAATGGCTCAGGTTGTGGCCTATCGATTGAGTCTGTTAAAACCTGCAACCTTCTCCATTGCGACAAATGAATATGGGATTGAGCTTCTTTCCGAAACAGATTATGAAATAGACACCCAACTGTTAAAGCAAATTTTCAGTCCACAGAACCTGCACAAGGACATCAATTCTGGAATCAATGTTCAGGAAATGGCAAGAAGGAGGTTTCGGGACATAGCTGGTATTGCAGGACTGATATTTCAGGGTTTTCCAGGAAAGCAGATGAAAAGCAAGCATTTGCAGGCGAATGCCGGGCTGTTTTTTTCTGTTTTTTCTGAATATGAGCCCTCCAATCTTCTGTTACGGGAGGCTTATGATGAAGTTTTTGATTTTCAATTGGAGGAAGGGAGAATGCAGCTTGCCTTTGAACGAATCTCGAAACATAAGATTATTTTTAGTAGACCTTCTAAATTAACTCCCTTTGCGTTCCCTATATTTGCAGAATCTTTTCGAGAGCGCTATTCCAATGAAGATTGGCAAAGTCGATTGGAAAAGCTGAAAAATCAACTATTAGATGGCTAAACGCTTAGAGTTAAATGGATTGGAAATTTATCTGTTACCCCAAAAGGTGATGTATATTCCCAAATATTTTATGTTGATCATCTCCGATTGGCACCTCGGTAAATTAGCCCATTTTCGCAAGGAAGGTCTTTTTGTTCCAGCACCAAACATTGATGAAGAGCTGGAAAGGATGAACCTATTGATTGATGACCTTGATATCAAGGAAATCGTTTTCTTAGGGGATCTTTTCCATTCCGAATGGAATTCCGATTGGGAAAAATTAAAATCCCATATAAACAGCATCAGTAAATACTCGATCCAATTTACCCTGACCAAAGGGAACCATGATATCTTGAAGGAAAAGCATTTTCAAGATATGAACATGAAGATCAAGGATGAAGTATTATTAGCTGAAGGAGTGATTCTCTCCCATGAGCCCATAATTGGCTTACCAGATTACATGTTCAATATAGTAGGGCATATTCATCCAGGCTGTCTTATCGAAGCAGGAGGAAGGCAATCTTTTCGACTGCCATGCTTTTTTATTCAGGATAAAGTGCTCACGATGCCGGCATTTGGAAAATACACAGGTTTGCACCTGGTGAAGAAAGATAGAAACAACAAGATTTTCGTCATTGTAAACGATTCTGTACTTGAGCTTTAATAAACAATTGCTATTGTAGAAATAATTTTTAGTCTTATATTAGATATATCAAATTGCTAAAGCGGTTTACTGATTTGATTTATTAACCTAATTAATCTGAAAAGCATGTCCAATAGATTGTTTTCCATTGCTCTATTGTTTCTTTTTGTCAGCTGCATATCGACCAAACCAGATGCGGCGATAACCAAGGATATTGTCTGGACCTTAGGCGGATTTGAACGGCCCAATGCTGTCAATCCCATTATCCTTCCTGATTCCACTTCTATTTTTATGGATCCGATGAGTGACTCCTTGGTCCGTTGGGAGGAAAATGACACTTTTAACCCTGGCGCTGTCGTGAAAGATGGTAAAGTATATGTTCTGTACCGTGCTGAGGATAAATTTGGTATTGGGATCGGTTTTAGGACTTCCAGATTGGGATTAGCGGAGAGTAATGATGGCATCCACTTTAAGAGACGCAAAGAACCTGTCTTATTTCCGAATAAGGACAGCCAACGCGAATATGAATGGCCAGGAGGTTTGGAAGATCCGCGATTGGCCGTTACAGAAGATGGCACTTATGTCGTGTTCTATACACAGTGGAACAGGAAAATGCCGCGCTTAGGAGTTGCAACTTCCAAAGATTTGATCACTTGGCAAAAGCATGGACCAATATTCAAGAATGCCAAATACCAAAAGGTCTATCAGGAGCCTCATAAATCAGCCTCGATTGTGACCACCCTAAAGGATGACAGATTGGTCATAAGTAAAGTAAATGGCAAATATTTTATGTATTGGGGAGAGCATGGCGTATCTGGAGCAACTTCCACAGACCTGATCAATTGGGAACCAGTATTGGATGAAGAGGGACACCTAGCGAAATTTATTTCTCCTCGTGAAGGGTATTTTGATTCAGCCCTGACCGAATGCGGGCCTCCAGCTGTCCTAACCGATAAGGGTATTTTACTATTGTATAATGGTAAGAACCATGATAAAAAAGAATTAGCAGATCCAAGATTTAATATTGGCACTTACAGTGCAGGGCAGGTGTTATTTTCCAATACCGATCCTACGCATGTCATCCAACGTATGGATGTCCCTTTCCTGAGACCTATGGAAGAATTTGAGAAATCAGGTCAATATAAGGATGGGACAGTATTTATTCAAGGATTGACCTATTTTAAGAATAAATGGTATCTCTATTATGGCTGTGCGGATTCTAGAGTGGCAGTTGCCGTCTATGATCCCACAAAATTAACTGATTTTGATCCAGTACCCGAAAGTAAATAACCACTGAAAACACCTAAACCTATGAGTAAAATTTGGAAATATGTATTTATCGCCTCTTTAGGAGGATTCCTATTCGGTTTTGAGACTGCTGTCATTTCGGGAGCCGAAAAGATCATACAGGAATTGTGGCATCTTAATTCTTTTTGGCATGGATTTACAGTTTCGATATCCTTGATCGGAACCATCTTTGGAGCCATCGCTGCTGCAAAACCTGCCCAAAAATACGGGAGGAAAAGAGTGCTACAGGTGGTTGCCGTAATGTACCTATTTTCGGCAATAGGCTGTGGACTATCTTTTAACTGGTATATGTTTTTATTCTTCAGGTTCTTGGGTGGATTATCTGTTGGGGTAAGTTCCGTAGTCGGTCCTCTGTATATATCAGAAATAGCACCTGCCAAACTAAGAGGAAGAATGACTGGTATGTTCCAGATTATGATTGTCAGCGGTATCTTTATCGCTTTCCTGACGAATTATTTATTTGCAAATTTCGGAGACGATGCTTGGCGATACATGTTAGGAATCATGGCCATACCTTCATTAGCTTTTCTATTATTGCTCAATACCATTCCGTTTTCTCCACGTTGGCTAGCATTGAATAATAGAAAAGAAGAGGCCAAGAAAGTATTTGATGACTTAGGCCAAACCTATGAGGAAACGCTCAATACAGAAAATGCAAGTTCAGAAAAAGTTCCATTGTTCCAGGCGAAATATAGGAAACCGATCATTTACGCGGTCCTATTGGCGGTTTTTAACCAATTCACTGGGATCAATGCCATTCTGTACTATGCGCCACGAATATTTGAAATGGCAGGGTTCAGTAGGGATCTGGCCTTTCTACAACCTATTTTCATAGGAGGTACCAACCTGTTGTTTACCCTGATCGGGATGAGCATTATCGATAAATATGGTCGAAAGAAACTCTTGTTAAGTGGGGCAGTGGGGATGTTTATATTTTTAGTATTGACCGCATTTGGCTTGAAAGGTGGAGCTTCGGAGTTTCTGTTATTCTATATCATAGGTTTTATTGCATCATTTGCACTATCTCAGGGAGCCGTTATTTGGGTCTTTATTTCTGAAATTTTCCCGAATGCCGTTCGAGCTCAAGGCACTTCCTTAGGAAGTACCACGCATTGGGTAATGGCTGCGTTAATTTCTTGGGTTTTCCCGATCGTGGTCGAAAATTTTGCCTCTGGTGGTTTCTATATCTTTTTGTTCTATGCCATCATGGTGGTAGTATCCTTCTTCTTTGTGATGCGAATGCCAGAGACCAAAGGAAAGTCTCTAGAACAGATTCAAGAAGAATTAAAATAAATATAATGGGTTACAAGAAATTGTAGCCCATTTAAGTTTGGAGCATATATTATCAATAATCTCCAGTTTGCATATAATTTTTGCTAGCTTCAATATCATTGCGGATATGTTTTATTTTCCTGTTTTCATAATAATTTACATACTCCTCACGGCTCTTGAATTTTGCATCAGGATTTTGCTCGTATGAAGAAATAGTTGCCAATATATCCTTGTTCAATGGATTGGCATTTTGGGAATCTTTCAAGTATGCTTTCATTTCTTCCCTGTCATGACCGAAGATTAATTCAACATCCAAATGGAATACATTTCCATAGGCAAATTTGGCTAGGAAAAGCTGGTAGACATCCTCATTGTCCATGTACTTGTACAATAAGTAGGCGATGACATCTAAGGCATAATATGGAATTTCGAGTTCCTGACCTTTGATCTCCTCATCCAAAATCCATTTAATAAGTGGTTTATCAGCAGCGGTATTGTCATTAAACAGTTCTAAGATCAACATGGCTCTATCCCAAGCATGAGGATCATAGGTCCATTTTTTGTCAGGGGTAGGCTGTGCATCCAACTTAAATCGATCCAGTTTGGATATATCTTGATTAACCCTAAATTCTTTTATTGTTGCCCTTAATTCTTGATTTTGTTCTTCCATTTGGAGATAGCGTGATTTCTTTCAAATTATAAAAAATTGATTAAAGAATAAAATCTACTGATTATCTTCAGCAAGAATATTAATTTAAATATGCGTTATTACTTCTTTATTACCATTACGGAAGTCATTTCAGATTGCCATATCTTATTGCTTTCGATCAATTCGCGCCAGCTTTCGGCACTGATCAATAATAGATCATGATCCTTGAATAATTGCGCATCTATATCCATTGCTTCGAATTTGCTAATATGGTTAGGTGCCTTCAAAGCAATGGCGCGAACCATTTCTGATGCCTTTTTATCCTCTTGAAGGATATGATGCACATCGATCAGAGTTACCTGTGATTGGGAATTATGAATGAATTTTTGGATATAGGGCAATAGCTCCAAATCCTCCTTTGTATAGATAGGAAGCAATATCTTGTCCAGTTTCTTCAAACCCTTATCCATGAAAATCCCAACAGGTACCTTCGTTTTGTGCATGATCTGAATGGTACTATCAGAAAATGAGGAGGTATTAAACGGACTTTCCTTCTCCTTAGCCCTATAGATCAAGGTTTCAGGATTAATGATCCGTGTCGTTACCCCCAAGATTTTGCCTAGGAAAGTACCATCGTATATGGACTGTCCAATACCAATCAAAAGAAGGTCATAATCGCCATCATTGGCAATTTCTGCGACGTCAGCTTCTAGGTTACTGGAAGCCTTGAACAAGGTGCTGATTTTTTGCTCCAAGAACTTGGACTCCTTGACTATGGGTTCAAAGGTTTCGAACTCATATAAATCTGAGTTTAAATATGTGAGGTCACTCGTTGGGGTCAGGTGCATTGCGGTAATGGATGAACTTTGGTTCAATTGCTTGACCATTCCATTTGCCAATCTTAAAAGGGATGGACTTGTTTCGGGATTGCCAAAAGAAATCAAGATATTATACTTGCCTTTTCGGCTGATTTCTTCTGGAACGACATCCTCCGTAGATTTTAAAATCTTATTGAATAGATCGATTGCTGGTCCGGTCATAAAGGTGGTGACCAGAGCCATAATAACCATCATGGCGAATATTTCAGCATTCAATACCCCTAGATCAAATCCAATATTCAGTACGATCAATTCCATCAAGCCACGGGTGTTCATCAATGCACCTATGGTCAGACTATCTTTCCAATTTTGCCCCATAAACTTGGCAGCTAGGGAACTCCCTACAAATTTACCGACAACAGCGACCAGAATAATCCAACCGGTAACTTTCCATAAATATGGTTCGTTTAACAAGCCGATTTCTGTCCTTAAACCTGTAAAAACAAAGAATAAAGGCAAGAGCAGGACCAAGGCTACATCTTCTACCTTTTCAATGAAGATATTCCTGAACCTAGAATTTTCGGGCATGATGGCACCTGCCATAAATGCGCCGAACAAAGCATGGATTCCAATAACCTCGGTAAGGTAAGAGGAGACCAAGAGGGTCAAGAAGAAAATGGCAACAATGGATTTATTAAGGTTTTCTCGCGTAGAGTGGAGCTCGCCAATGCGTTTAAGGAATGGACGCACCACTTTGATCATCAATAAAACGTAAGCAACCGCCAAAGCGATCACATATAGGGAACTGACAAATGAACCTGCCTTTACTATGGCAATTACAGCTGCCAAGAGACACCATGCAGTGATATCATCGGCAGCAGCACAGGTGATGGCAATGGTGCCGACCTTGGTTTTCTGCATGTGGCGTTCCTGAACAATCCTAGCTAGGACTGGGAATGCAGTAATACTCATGGAGATCCCGATAAATAAAGCGAAAGATGAGAATGCGATTCCCTCTGGAGCAAAACTTTGGTAGATGAAATAAGCCAAGCCGACACCCAATGCAAAGGGTAAAATAATACTAGCATGACTGATAACAATGGCATCATGAGCTTTCTTCTGCAAGACTTTTAGGTCCAGCTCCATTCCTATGACAAACATAAACAGGATCAATCCGATCTGGCTCAAGAACTGCAGGTTGCCAAAAGAGGCTTCTGGAAATAGGGCAGCAGAGAAATCGGGGAAATACATGCCCAAAAAGGATGGCCCCAAGACTATACCGGCAATGATTTCTCCGATTACAGAAGGCTGACCTATTTTTTTAAAGAGCCAACCAAATAATCTAGCAACCAATATGATTACGATGATCTGTACCAATAAAATTGCCAATGGATGCTGTAAATTATGCAACATGGAACTTAGGAACTCTTCCCAATTGGAAAGGTTGGATCCCATGTTTTCAACATGACGACCTTCTTCCATAAAAGCACCATGGTTGATGATCCAATAAATCAATAATGAAAATCCACCAATGATAACAATATAAAAGAAGCTGCTTTTTAAGTTCTTCATACAATAATTCCTTCTTCAATTTTTGTTTTGGCGTCAGTTTCTGCGCAGTCTGACGGGATGAAAATAGAAATTAATAAACTTAAAAACCCTGCTTATTGGGCCATTAAGCAGAAATATGTAATGAAAGGGGGCTTTTATGTAGCGAAACTATAAACTGACCTTTTGGATGAAAGCGGTTTTATAGATTTCACTCAGATTAAAGGTTAGGGGAGCATCGCTTCCAATACTAAAATTGGTCTTGATTTCATCATGCGAGAAGGAACTGATGATATTCATGGAAATGATTTCCTTTTTATTGATCCTACAAAACTGCATTTCAGGGAGAATCTCCAATAATTTATCGAAGGAGATGTTTTTCAGGGTTACCTCTTTCTGATCCACAAGCCGAACGATTTTATCGCGGCTATCAAGGGATGAAGTTTGAATATAAGCAATCTGGTCAAAATAGAGCAGGTATTTGCCTTGATCAGTATTTAATTGGACGAAGTTTTTTTCTTCAATCGGTTTTCTACCACGAATGCTCAATAGTTTTTGGATAGCTTGCTTTAATCGCTCAATTTTGAGCGGCTTTCGGATATAATCGACGGCTTGGAGGTCAAATGCATCAGCAGCATATTCAGCATAGGCCGTGATAAAGATTATAGGCTTTCCTCGTAATTGTTCAGCTAGTTCGAGACCGTTTAAGCCAGGCATATCGATATCTGAAATCAATAGGTCAAAATCCAATGTAGGAAATTCTGCCAATAAATCTTGAGGGGAATTAAAGGATTTGACGACTTCCAGGTCAGGAATCTGCTGGCACAGTAATTTCAAATATTGTAGGCTTGGCAGCTCATCATCGAGCAGCAAGCACCTTAGCTTTGTAATCAAGTAGATTTATTTTTAAATGGGCAATGTAGACATCGCCCTCAATGAACTTATCGAGTTTGTAATTGTCCTTGTAGACGATATTCAAGCGTTGTTCCAGCATTTTGGAACCATAACCATCCTTGTCCTTCTGAATAGGCTCTTTCTTGGATATTTTATTGGCAACGGTCAAGGAGAATACATTATCCTTGAATTCAAAAGTAACCGAGATAAAGGCATTTGGGCTTTGGATATCGGCATGCTTGAAGGCATTCTCAATCAAATCTGTGCTCAACATAGGAACCATCAGTTTTTGGTTCAATAGAGGTTCATTCTCTCGAACCTTTTGTTTCACCTTTAAATCGAATAAGGGACTCAATTTTATCTTATTGATTTCAATCAAGCTCATTGCAAAGGATATCTCCTGCTGAGGTGTGACAAACTTTTTGCTGCTTTCATATAAGATATAATCCAGCACATTGGAAAGCGAATCTAAGGAGTGGAAAGTCTGATAGGCATGGGACTGGATGGAGTTCAATACATTCTTAAACAGGTGCGGATTAAGCTTGTAATCGATATCTTTCAATTGGTGGCTATGTAATTCTCCTTCGATCTTATTAAGCTTATTTGCAAGAGAATTGACCTGTTTTTGGCTCCTGTACAAATAGATCAATAAAAGGATAATGACGAGCAAGAGCGCCACCAACAAGATGGTTGTAAAGGTATTGAATTGTATTTGTACCAGTAACATATGGGTTTAAATATACTGGATTTAGAATGGTATCCAAAAAATTCAATAGAATGCGCAGGAATGATTTAAGCTTTCAGTTCCAATTATACCTCTTCTACGATAGATTTTCCCTTTGAAAAATCACCGGAGGTCCATTCCCAGCTTTCGTGTAGCCTGACTTTGCCATTGCTTAAGATTTCGGGGATTGATTCGCATTTTCCACACATCAATTCGTCAGCAACATTTACCTGATGGTAGGTCATGTCTATAGTTCCGTATTCGCTCACAAGACCCAATAAATGGCCATATTTAATATTGCCACCTTGGTATTCTGCAAAAACTACATTACCGATTTGTTTGTAATGAAATATTGTTTCAGAAGAAGTTTCGCCGTTTTGAGAATTGCTGACGGTGTGGAAAGTTTTGTTATGATAGTTTACCATTAACATAATAGAAATAATTTTTTAATAAATTTATTTCATTAATCTTTAAAATCATAGTTCTTCCAAAGAAAAATTTCGGAATATATTATTCGGAAGGTCAAATCCACTAACCCTATATTGGCATTAATCTTGATGATTGGAGGGCTGATCAAGATAATTTAAGAAAATATGAGAAAGTTGGTTTTTGGTTTGATAATGGTTTCAATTGGATTTACGTCTTGTGTAAAGGATGATTTTAATGTTGATGAGGAAATCGCCATTATTGGAACGGAATGGAAGGGAAAAGGTAAATTGGATGCAGATTCAGATTCTGTTGATCTGGAACTAAGCTTTTTAAAAGATGGTATGCTCAAGGCAATATATGATACAACCAAGTGGGAGGGAACCTATAATTTCAATTTGGAATCGAATGAAGGTATTATCATTGACACTGCAGACAGGCAAATACCATTTAACATTAAGGTCGATACACTAAGGTTTTTTAGTTTGGAGGGAGATACCATCCGGTTACAAAAGGTTAAATGATATCTACATATACACAAATCTGAGTTAAAGATTAATTCAGCTTTTGTATTTAATTCAGGAACCTTTCAATCAAAGGAACTGGAAGGTCCTCTTCCTTGAAATCTGGGCCGATCGTCGTAATCTCTCCAAAGTATGCGCCATGGCCCCTAGGGAGGATAACCAGTTGACTATTTGGAATCAACTTGTTTAATTCTATTCCATGTTCCGTCAGTATTACATCCTGTTCAGCTAAGATAATCAAAGCTGGAGCAACGATGGATTGAAGGTCATGATCAGAGATATCCTTGAAATTAACCATTCTTGCCGCATCCCTGTCATGCATGTTTTTTAATCCTTCTTCGGAGGGATTTACTTTTAGAAATGCCTCTTTTAGTTGCGAAGGCATATTCTCTAAGCTGGCATTCTTCATAAATTCCCAAAAGCCATCTGCTACGCCATTACGTTTTGCTAAAGGTGACCCTAAAACAAGTTTGTTCACTATTTCCGGATGATGTATGGCTAATTGAAGAGCTGTTGTGGCTCCATTACTAAACCCCAGAATATCTGTTTTTTTGATTTTTAGGTGGTCCATTAGCTGGGCGATATCATCGGCGTCTTGGTTAAAAGATGAAGGCGAGTTTCTGTCGGAGGTTCTACCATGGGCTTGGGATTCTACGGCTATGATGTGATGGGTTTTTGCTAAAAGTGGGATGATTCTTTCAAAACTGCTTTGGATGGTAGATCCGCCACCATGTAGCATGATTAATGGGGAGCCCTTGCCATATATTTCGTAGTAGATTTGGATTCCGTTGATGGGGGTGGTATTGGAAATTGTGGGTTGCATGGTGAAGTGGGTTTGTGATAAGATAAATTTAAGAAATGGGAGGGAAAGGTGGGTGGTTTTTTTTATTTAATGAAATATTACGAACATCATTATAAAACTATTAGTATACTTCTGATTCTGAACGACAAGTGAGGAATCTGTATGGTTTTACTCCCAAAGACTTTGTCATCCTTAACCGAAGGTTAAGGAACTGTACGCTAGTAAAAACCATAATTTTTTTGATTTTGAAGTTTTACAGGATGAGATACTTCGGAACAACCTCAGTATTTTATCAATTTTTTGAAACTTCACAAACACCATCTTTCACTCACAGCACCCGTGAGGGATTTGTTCAGCCCCGCATACCCCCAACGCAAACCCTGAACCCCCTTCGGGTCGAACCCCGGCCATCACAAGGTTCGATCCCTCACTCACGCAAAAAAGCCTTCATCTTTTCGATGAAGGCTTTTTTGTATATCGTTTTCCAGGAACATTTTCGACCAGCATCCGTGAGGGATTGGTTCAGCCCCACATACCCCCAACGCAAACCCTGAACCCCCTTCGGGTCGAACCCCGGCCATCACAAGGTTCGATCCCTCACTCACGCAAAAAAGCCTTCATCTTTTCGATGAAGGCTTTTTGTATATCGTTTTCCAGGAACATTTTCGACCAGCACCCGTGAGGGATTGGTTCAGCCCCGCATGCCCCCAGCGCAAACCCTGAACCCCCTTCGGGTCGAACCCAGGCCAACACAAGGTTCGATCCCTCACTCACGCAAAAAAGCCTTCATCTTTTCGATGAAGGCTTTTTGTATATCGTTGTTCAGGAACATTTTCGACCAGCACCCGTGAGGGATTGGTTCAGTCCCACATACCCCCAACGCAAACCCTGAACCCCCTGCGGGTCGAACCCCGGCCATCACAAGGTTCGATCCCTCACTCACGCAAAAAAGCCTTCATCTTTTCGATGAAGGCTTTTTGTGCGGAGAGTGAGGGATTCGAACCCCCGAACCTGTGACAGTTAACGGTTTTCAAGACCGCCGCATTCGACCACTCTGCCAACTCTCCGCGACAAAAGTAGAAATTTTTGTACGCTCTCCAAAACTTAATTATTATTAGCCTGAAAATGAGCCTGATTATTTTTTATTCAACGAAAAAAATTGCAATTAACCATATATTTTCAGTTAAATACCCTTAAAATACATCCCAACTTTTAGTTTTTACCGTTTATTTCCCGATTTTAGCATAAAGTCATACGACATGAAAAAAATTCTTATCCTTTTTATTTCTTTGATACAATTTGCCTTTGCTCAAAAGTCCTCTCTGACTTTTGAAACCAAGTTTTATGATGCCGAGGACAGGTGGGTAATCTTTGATAAAAAGGAGAATCAGAATACCTATGCATTAGGATTTGTCTATTTGGACTCTGAGGCTGGTTATACCTTTAGCTATCAGGGCGAATTGGAATATAAAAACAGTGAATTCCATAAAGTACCTAGATTGGACACAAGCAGTAATATAATCATGAGGCTTGATCGCAACTCTTTTAATGTGAAGGTCCTAACTGATGAACAAGTGACAAAACTAGGCTTAGCAAATCCACCAGAATGGCTCCAAAATTATAAACAGAATGCTGATTTTATTGAGACACGCGTCCATAGAGCATCCATGATGAATGGTGCTGGTGCGAGTATCAAAGCTTTGCCAATCCTGCAAAAGGCCTATCAGGAAGATCCACATTATCCGGGATTAGAATTTGAACTTGGATATGCCTATAATGCTACTGGAAGCTTTTATAAGGCTGTAATCGTATTAAATAAGGCGATTGAAAATGATCCAAGTAACTTTTGGTATTACCGTGAACTTGGATTTTCCCTAAAGCATCTCAATAACTTACCTGAAGCCGAAAAGGTTTATAGAAAAGGAATAGAACTCGCTTCTGATAAAAACCAAGTCGCTGAAATGGCCATTAATATGGCTCAGAGTTACTTTCATGCCAAGGATAAAGCTAAATTTGATGAGTGGAAAAGCATTGTAGTACAGCATGCTGAACCTGAATCGCAATATCGTCAATACATTAATTACTTCGAGGAAAATTGGCATAAATCCAATTAAATTGAGGAATAAAAGCCTAATGAAATGCTAAAAGATCAACTTGAAAAGCTGAGGTACCCAATCGGTAAGTTCAGTCAACCTGAAAATATTAGTAAAGAAACCATTGAAAGCTGGATCAATACCATAGCTAAGTTTCCTGAATACCTAAAAAATGAAGTACAGAAGCTTCAGGAAAAAGATTTAGAATTGACGTATAGGGAAGGAGGTTGGACTATCAGACAATTGGTTCATCATTGCGCCGATAGCCATATGAATAGTTTTATTCGTTTTAAACTGGCACTCACGGAAGATACACCGATAATAAAACCTTATAAAGAAGACAGATGGGCTTGCCTTGCAGATAGTTTGCAACCTATTGAAAGTTCAATAAAGATATTGGAGGGTCTACATCAACGCTGGGCGACACTACTGGAAAGTCTTTCGGAAGAGGATTTGAAAAAGCAATTTATTAATCCTGAAAGCAAGAAGACAATCAGTATTGAAACTGCCATTGGAATCTATGCTTGGCACTGTAATCATCATCTTACCCATGTCATAAATGCTAAAAAACCCTAGATAACCGGTAAATCGCTATTATTAGAACAATAAAATCCTTAGATTTAAGTATATCAATAATAAATTCACACATGGAACAAATAACACCTTTCAATAGTGCCAGTCAAGCCATCGATGCCTTGGACAATGGTGGTCAATTTTATAATATTTTCACAAAAGCAGATGATGATCTCATCTCACAGTCAGAGGTTTCCAAGGTTGCTGGGGCGGTCCTTCAAAAACAAAAGGCAGTCCTGTTCCTGAATTTAGCAATGAAAAACCTTTCCCCTAGGGAACAACAGGAAATTGAAGGTAGGTTTGATGATAATCTTTCTGATAGTTTCCAGAAGTATACTCCTCAAGTAATAAACTCACATGGGGAATTGGAATCCTTGGATGCTGGGACTGCTGTTATAATTACTGGGGTACCGAGAAAAATCGAAGGAGAAGGAGTTATTTCTGGTTATATCTCGATTCCAGTAATTGATGTATTTACCCTGATACCAATCAGTGAAACCTATATCGTCTATGAAATAAAAGATGAGCTTTCTGGTCAATCGGTTCTGGTAGCACATGATAAGGATGCAGGACTATTGGCAGAAGCAAAATTGAATATTGCTGGAGTAATCAAACAATTTCAATTGGCCCAGGATGACGAAAGCGAATTCCAGAAGTTTATTGAAGTAGACTTTTACAGCGAAGCAAAATAAAGAAGAGCGACCAATTATGGTCGCTCTTACTCATTGTTTTAACTATTATTATGCAAGTTCTTCTAGTCCATTAATTCAAATTCAGCTTCCTGAACATCTCTTGAATTGGTGCCCACATAGACCTTGAATTTTCCAGGCTCTGATACAAATTCTAACTGTTGATTATAGAATCGAAGATCTTCTTCTTCAATAATGAATTCAACTTCTTTTGATTTGCCTTTTTCTATAAAGATTTTTTGGAAGCCTTTTAATTCCTTAACAGGTCTTGTTTGGGAGCCTACTAAGTCTTGAAGGTACAACTGAACGACTTCCTCGCCATCAAAATTACCGTTATTCTTCACTGTAACCGAAACTTTTAGTTTATCTGATTTATGGATGCTTGATTTATCCAGTTTTACAGCCGCATATTCAAATTTCGTATAGCTCAATCCGTATCCAAAAGGATATAAAGGTTCATTGCTCACATCTAGGTAATTAGACCTAAACTTCTGAAACCAGGCATCTTTAGCCAAAGGCCTTCCAGTATTCTTTTGACTGTAGTACATAGGCACTTGACCAACGTTCTGAGGAAAGGTTGCAGGAAGTTTTCCTGAAGGATTTACATCTCCAAAAAGCACATCAGCTACAGCTTTTCCGGTTTCAGTACCACCAAACCATACATTTAAGATTGCTGGGACATTCTTACTTTCCCAGGAAAGCGTCATAGGTCTTCCTGCGAATAACACCAATACCACTGGCTTTCCAGTTTTCACTAAAGCTTCTAACAAGCGCTTTTGGCTTTCAGGAATATTGAGGTCAGTACGGCTTGAGCTTTCACCGCTCATTTCTGAACTTTCACCCAAAGCAGCAACGATTACATCAGCTTCCTGAGAAACCTGGATGGCTGAAGCAATGATTTCCTCTGGATTACGGTCATCTCTCGGAATGGTACGACCAAACATTGTAGAACGTTCCTGTAAGGCAGCATCATCGGTAAGATTGGCGCCTAAATGAGTTACAATTTTTACTTTATCACCCAAAACAGATTGCATGCCTTCCACTAAAGACTGGGTGTTTTTCAGATCAGCACTGACGCTCCATGTTCCTGGCATATTTGCTCCAGTATTAGCCAATGGTCCAATGACAGCAACCGTTCCCTGTTTTTTCAAAGGCAAAGTATTGCTTTCATTTTTCAGGAGCACGAAGGATTTTCCTGCTGCTTCTCTAGCCAGTTTCAGGTGCTCCGGAGTCAGGATTTCTTTCTTCGCACGATCTTCACTACAATATTTAAACGGATCTTCAAATAATCCTAATCTATATTTTGCCTCCAAAACAAAACGACAGGCCCTATTGATATCATCCTCTGAAACTTTACCTTCATCCAATGATTTTTTTAGGGTAGTCAAAAATCCTTCACCGACCATATCCATATCCACTCCAGCTTTCAAGGATAATTCGGAAACTTTCTGAAGATCCCCTAAGCCATGGTCGATCAATTCATTGACTGCCGTATAATCCGTTACAACAAGCCCATTAAATTTCCAGTCTTTACGCAAAAGATCGGTCAACAACCAATGGTTTGCACTTGCCGGAACTCCGTTGATATCGTTAAATGAAGTCATTACGGACATCGCACCTGCATCCAAAGCCGCCTTATAAGGAGGTAGATATTCATTGTACATCCTATGCAAGCTCATATCTGTGGTATTATAATCTCTACCAGATTCAGCAGCTCCATAGAGCGCAAAATGCTTTACGCAAGCCATTAGTGTATTGTTCTTGCTCAGATCATCACCTTGATAGCCAACGACCATCTCTCTGGCAATCCGAGAGCTTAAGTAGGTGTCTTCTCCGCTTCCTTCGGAGATTCTTCCCCAACGGGCATCTCTCGAAATATCGACCATTGGTGAGAAGGTCCAGTTCAACCCATCGGCTGAAGCCTCAACAGCAGCTACACGCGCCGTTTTTTGGATTAATGGCATATCCCAGGTTGCCGCTAATCCCAATGGGATCGGGAAAATGGTTTTATAACCATGGATAACATCCATTCCGAATATTATGGGAATCTTTAAACGAGATTGATTTACTGCCAATTCCTGGGCTTTACGGATTCGAGCAGGAGAGGTCATACTAAATATTCCCCCGATATTTCCAGCTTTAATCTTAGATTCCACATCCGTAGATACTACAGAACCAGTCGTAGCTTCACCAGCGGTAACCAGGTTCAATTGCCCAATTTTCTCTTCTATGGTCATTTTGTTCATCAGGCCATCGATGAAAGAATCCATCTTTTGATCCTGTTGGGCAAATAACATATTGGAACTAAGGATTAGTCCGCAACAGAGTATATTCTTAAAAAATTTCATTGCAAATTGATTCATAAAAACTCAGCCCATGAAGGGCTGAGCATTCATTACTAACCACTTATTATTTCAAATTTGGACTTTGAAATCCTAACTTTTTCAATCCTGACTGAATCTCTGGAGCTTGCATAAACAGATTCCAGATCAGACCAGAACGGTAATTTTCCATCATGACCACGATAGGACCTTGGTCGATGGCTAAGTATCGCTGCGGAAACCAATTTTCAGTTTCACTATAAGCATCATAAAAACCATATTTTCCCCATACCTTATCACCTAAATTATTGAACAGGTACCTCGCAAATGCTAAACTTTCTTTTGGGGTATAAGGGGTAGAGGACAAGGCGGCAGTCGGACTGATCACTGACTTATCGTTGTCAGGATGATGGGCATCATATCCTTTGATGGAGTATGAAGCGGTCCATCCCCAACCTTTATCAGCACCATATCCTTTATAATGATTAGGATTTTCTTCAGCATAGGCGATATTGATCTTAGCATGGTTCACGACTACTTCACCATAATCAACATACTGATCCTTTAACCCCGTTGGATTTAATCCTAAAAAGGAGTAATGGGCCCAGAATAAAGGTCCTACCTGACCTTCTTTTGCATTATGCTTCATACCTATTGGAATATCAAATTTTTTAAGGTCCGACTTAATTTTTCCATCTCTTGCCCAACCTTGGTTGTACACCGCGGTATCAATGGCATGTGTAGGAGAGGAAGCCGCCAATACATAGGTTACCAGACATTCATCATATCCTTGGATAGGATGATTCATTCCGAAATCGTGGGTCGGACTCCAATGCCATAACAGGACATTCTTGCCATTGGTATAATGGTTCCAGTCGATTTCTTTCCATAGCTCATCAGCTTTGTTGGCAATGGTTTTCTGGGTATCAGATCCATTCTTCAAATATTCTCTCACAACGATCAGTGATTGTGCTAGAAATGCCGTTTCCACCAAATCACCACCATTATCCTTTTCGCTGAAAGCTTTAACTTTTCCGGTATCTCCATGGTACCAATGTGACCAAGCTCCCTTGAATCTTGGGATTTTCCCCAAGTAATCCATGATATGGTTTAGGCGATCTTCTCCTTCTTTCTTGGAAATATAGCCACGCTCCATTCCAACGATCAATCCCATAATGCCAAATCCACTTCCACCGATGGTAACGACATTTTCATCGTTCTCAGGATAGACCCCATCGATATGGATTCTTTCTCTAGCCATTCCTGAATTAGGTTCAGCACCTTCCCAGAAATATTGGAAAGTTTGCTGCTGAATCTTGTTCATCAGGGAATCGTTTGAATGGGCAACACTATCTACAGATTGGCTTGTTTCTTTCTTGTTATCCGTTTTCTGTACGTTTTGACAAGATTGAATCCCTGCAGCTGCTAATAATAACCCGATTGTAATTGCTCGTATCTTCATAATATATTAAATGTTAGGAGAATTAAACCCTAATTTCTTTAATCCGTTTTTTACTTCTGGACTCTTCATCAATAAGTTCCAGATTAATTTACTGCGGTGGTTCTCAATCCCTATGATAATAGGCCCCTGATTGATTGCGATGTAACTTTCCGCAAACCAAGGCTCATCCAGGGAGAAGCCATCCTTGAAACCATATTGGCCCCATAATTTGTCACCAAGCTTATAATAAAAGAACTCCATGGCTTCCATAGATTCTTTTGGTGTAAATGCCATGGATGTCAATGCAGCTGTTGGACTGATGATCCCTAGATCATTGCTGGGTGACATCGCTGAATATCCATTAGGGATATCACCTGCTGTAAGACCCCAACTACTTGCAGAATACCCATAAAATCCTTTCGGGTTTGAAATACAATAAGCTCGGTTAATTAATGTCTGGTTTTTCACCTGTACCTCATAATCGGCATAAGCATCTTTTAATCCCATTGGATTGATTCCAAGAAAACTATATTGTGCTGTAAAAAGCGGTCCACCTTGATCTGGACCTAAAGGTAGTTCCATCTCAAAGAAACGCTTTCCATTTTTCATCTGTCCATTTCTAGCCCATCCTTCATCATAAACCTTTTTATCAATACTGAACTTATTGCTTCCAGCCGACAATACATAAGTGATCAATGATTCATTCCATCCTTGAACCTTCAGGTTCATATCCCAATTATGGTTAGGACTCCAATGCCAAAAGAGAACATTCTGCCCGTTCTGAAAGAAATTCCATTCCACCGCTTGGTATAAAGCATTGATATCAGCCGTTAAATTGGCGTCTTGAAAATATTCCCTAGCGACCATTAGCCCTTGAAAGAGTAGGGAGGTCTCAACAATATCAGCGCCATTATCTTTCTCACTAAAAGGTTGGGTTTTTCCTGTCCCACCTTGGTACCAATGCGAAAAAGCGCCATGATATCTATCCGCTGTCTTAAGAAAGGAAACAATTTTCTTGGTTCTTTCCAATCCTTCCGATTTACTGATAAAGTTCCTGTGAATCCCAGTTACGATAGCCATTAAACCAAATCCAGTTCCTCCAATTGTAACTGTTTCAGTAGAGCTATTTCGTTCCCTGATCATACCAGAGCTAGGATGTGCAAAGGTCCAGAAATAGTTAAAGGTCTGCTTTTGAACCAAGGTCATTAATTCATCCTGTGAAATCCTCTTGAACTTGTCAGAAGGGTCAAACGCTGTGTTGAATGAATAGTTGTATTGTTGGTTTAAGGGATTATTAGCATTGCTTTTCAGGGAATTCTTTACCAATACTTCATATTTGGATAGAGGGTTTAATGCTTTAGTCGGAGTAATGGAAACCTTTTTACCTGCTTCAAGTAGTTTTACAGTGCTTGAAATTGTGGATTTATTGGCATCCAAAATCTGAATGGAGTTATTTAGATCTTGATTCGAAACATTCTCATCAAACTCAAGAATAAATTCAGGCTGAAGCTCAATTCCTTTGGAAGCAATTTGCAACACCTTATTTCCGTTGCTAACAGAAGTCAGTGCAAAACTGGTACTAGAAGGTTTATCAGGGGCTTCGTTTTTAGAACAAGCCATGAAAACTGAACTGAACAATAAAATAGTGGAGTATAGATTTCTCATGCTTGAAAGTGGTAATAGAAGGGAAGATCCGAAGACCTTCCCTCTAATTGTATGAAAATTTACCAGCCAGTATTTTGAACCATATCTGGTGTCTGAATCAATTGATTATCTGGAATAGGGAACAGATAATGTTTAGCAACGAACGGTTTGCCGGCAGCTTTCATCGCTGCTTCGGCTTGTTTGGTCCTTACCAAATCAAACCAACGATCATGTTCCATAGCCAACTCTAAACGACGTTCCTTCCAGATCGCTTGACGGATGGCTACTTGGCCTGAAGCTGTTGAATTAGCCAGCTTAACACGAGAGCGAACAGCATTCAAAGCTGTCAAGGCTTCGGATGTATTGCCCAATTCATTGGCAGCTTCTGCTTTGATTAAGTAGATTTCACCTAAACGTAAGTACCTAAGGTTTTTATCTGTATCGCCAGCTCCACCATTTGCAGATGAATAGGCCTTTTCGTTGTACATTTCATTCTCGGTATTTCCGATTAGTAAACCATCAAACATGGTTTCATTTCTGAAAATAATGGTAGCATCGCGGCGGATATCATCTTTCTCCGCATTGAAAGCATCCAATAAGTTTTGAGACGGTGTATTGAATCCCCAACCAATTCCAGCAGCTCCACCACGTGGACCTTGAGTTTGCGAGTATTGTTGTATACCGTGGGCAATTGAAGACCCTCTAGCCTGAACTTCGAATAGAGATTCGGACCCGTTTTCACCTGCAAGTCTCCAGATCTTGGCGTAATCAGGCTCTAAAGAATATTCTCCAGAACTAATTACTGCTTGTGCCAAATCAAATGCTTGCTGCCATTTTCCTTGATATAGATATACCTTAGATAATAATCCTTGAGCAGCACCTTTAGTAGCTCTACCCAAATCTTTAGCGGCATATTTGGACTTATCAGGAAGGTTATTGATTGCAAACTGAAGGTCAGCTTCAATGTATGCATACACTTCAGCCTGAGGAGCCCTAATGATCAGGTCTTTCTCCTGGATAGGAACATCGCCCCAGCCACGAACTAACCAGAAATAATTCAAAGCTCTCAAGAACCTTGCTTCACCGATATACCTGTTTTTCAAGGTTTCATCCGTCAAACCATATTCTTCTGTGTATTGAATGGAATTGGTCGCTCTACCTATAGACTTGTACCATTGTTCCCATAAAGCTGCAAATGAACCAGCAGTAGAGGTGTAGGTTAGGTTATCTAAGATATCTTTGTCACCACCAGTATCTGTAGGTGAAGAACCTTTATCTGAATTATCCGAAATGATTTCTGTAATCCCCAAGAAGGAGAATCCATAATTCCAGTCCGTGAACATCCCATAGATACCATTCACTAATACTTCGGGAGAGTAATTTTCATTACTGTCTTCAGCTTCAATTACTTCCTGGGATGGCACGTCTAAAAAATCCTTGGAACAGCCAGTCATCAAAAGACCTGCAGCTGCCAATAATGCTATATTTAAATTTCTAAATTTCATGTTGTCGTCATTAATTAATTAGAACTGAACATTGATACCAAACAAGAAGTTTCTTGTAGTAGGGTATGCCGATAACTCAATACCTGAAGTCAATGCAGGATTACCATCGCTAGCAATCTCTGGTGAGAAACCAGTGTACTTGGTAAACATAAATGGATTCTGCGCTGTGAAATATAACCTCATGTTTGAAGTAGAGTTATATAACTTTTTGAAGGTATATCCTAGGGTAATGTTATTGATCCTGAAATAATTACCAGACTCTAAGTAATAACTAGAAGCATATGAATCTCTATCAGCTCCTGGATCGGTGTTAGATTTGTTATCTGCTGTCCAACGGTTGTTGAAAGTATCCTCAGTGATGTTTTCACCACCATTGATCCTAGTTCCTTTCAATGCATTGTAGATCTTGTTACCTGCAACACCATATCCTGAAAGGGAGAAATCAATCGCTTTGTAGTTGATACCTAGGTTCACACCGTAAGTAGAAGTTGGCATATACGATCCGAAGAATACTTTATCCCTGTTGTCGATTACACCATCATCATTTTGATCCTTATAGCGTAAGTGACCAGGACGAGGGGTACCATATTTTGCATTGTTCGCAATTTCATCGGTATTTTGCCAAACACCATCGGTCTCCCACATCCACCAACCGTAGATTGGCTGCCCAGATTTGATCTGCTTAGTGATCTGACCATTCGCAAGACTACCACCGATAGCTCCGTCATAAGCTGCTTTTACATCAGTCAACTCATTGTGGTTGTAAGAGTAGTTAACTCCGATATTGTAATTAAAGTCCTCAGAAACAGAGTTAGCCCAGTTTAAGATCACTTCAATACCTTTGTTTCTTACCTTACCACCGTGATCGTAGAAGTTATTGGCGAAAGGAGAGTTCAAGATTGGCTGAACGTTCATCAGTACATTTGTATTCAACTTGTTGTAGAAATCTACGGAACCCGAAAGTTTTCTATTGAACATTTCAAAATCCAAACCTACACCAGTTTCTTGAGTTTTCTCCCAAGTCAATGGTAATGCAGGGCTACCAAAAGCTGCTCCTAATACTAGGTCTTGACCAGGGCCAAATACGTAGTTGTAGTTTGAACTTCCTTCAGCAGTCAATAATTGAGAAACGTTCAATGGAATATCTTGGTTTCCTAATACACCCCAGTTTGCTCTTAATTTCAAGAAATTCAATACGGTATTGTCTTTCATGAAATCTTCATTGGAGATGGTCCAACCTAAACCAAATGAAGGGAAGGTCGCATAGTAGTTACCTGTGTTTCTGAATACACTTGATCCATCACGTCTGATGGTCGCTGTTGCATAATATTTACTGTTGTAGTTATATTGAACACGACCGAAATAAGAAGCTAATGCTCTTGGTGTATAATAAGTTTGGTTCAACACCTTGGTATAATCTGCTGAAGCCATGTCTATGTTCCAATATTGCTCCAAAACAGGCAGGTCATATCCAGTTCCTGAAAGCATATTTGAAATATTAGATTTCTCCCTAGAGAAACCGGCAACTGCGTTTACTTGATGACCATTGAAGTTTTTGTCAAATGTCAAGAAGGTTTCCCATTGCCATCTGAAATCTTCGTTCTTTTTGTACATCAAGCTGTTGTTTGCATATTGAGTGACATTTGGATTGTCATTTTTCAATTTATTGAAATCAGCCTCTGTACGAAGTGGATTGCCATTTAACCATGCATCTTTGATATCAGTAAAAGATCTTTCATTGCTGAAGATCTTAGTTCCACCGATACGTGAATTGATCTTTAAGAAATCAAAGATTTGATATTCCGCTTCGATACCACCTTGAAGACGAGTATTGTTCAACAATTGATTAGCTCTTTGGATTGCATAAACAGGGTTACCGATCGAGTTCAAGTTACCAGTAGTTTCACCAGGTTGAGTTTGGTATCCAGCAACACCAGTTGAAGAATTGTAAATTGAAGTACCATAACGACCGTTGTCAAACATAACTGGAGCCAATGGAGTCTGACGGTAGGCATCATTAAATGCACTGAAAGGTTTTGGCGTAGATTTATTGAATGAAAGGTTTAAGGTTTGGATAAACTTAAGTTTGTTATCCAAAAACTTGTAGGTATTGTTGTTTCTAATGGTATTTCTAGTGAATTTAGAACCGTCGATAATACCTTGTTCAGTGAAATTATTTGCACTGAAGAAATAGTCTACAATTTCAGATCCACCAGAAATATTGATGGAGTTATTGAATACGGTACCATTTTGCAAGATTTCATCAAACCAATCCGTATTATTTGCTTGGTTTGCCGCCAATAAAGTACCTCTTCCGATTCCCTGAATATTTTCGTTATAATATTGGATATATTGGGAAGCATCAGCCATCTTAACACGGTTCAACATGTTTTTCATACCTGCATAGCCCTCGTAGCCAATCTTAACAGAACCAACTCTACCTTTTTTGGTAGTAACCATGATTACACCGTTCGCAGCACGAACACCATAAATGGAAGCAGAAGAAGCATCTTTCAATACGTTAATGGATTCGATGTCTGCAGGGTTGATTGAATTAAGGTTATCAGTTGGGAAACCATCCACGATATACAATGGATTTCTTCCCCCTAATGCTGTTCCTAGACCGCGGATAGTAACTTGTGGGGTAGAACCTGGAGCTTCTGAAGCTGTTACGTTCAAACCAGCTACTTTACCTTGAATAGACTGCATAGCTGACATGGCTGGTTGTTTCACGATTTCTTCAGCCTTAACGCTTCCAATGGAACCCGTTAAGTCTACTTTCTTCTGTGTACCATAACCGACAACCACAACCTCTTCTAAAGCCATGTTCTCGTCGTCTAAGAAAACATTGATTTGATCTTTGTCGCCAACTGCGATGCTTTGCGACACGTATCCTATAAAAGAGAATACCAATGAATCAGTAGGGCTAGCCTCTAAGCTAAAACGGCCTGCCTCATCCGTCTGAGCTCCTCCTGATTTACCACTTATAGAAACGGAAACTCCAGGCAAAGCAATCATGCTTTGGCTGTCCTTTACCGTACCTGTAACGGTTTTGCTTTGACCGTATAGCCATGTAAAGCTGATAAGGAAAACAAAGGTCAGTGTAAATAACTTCCTCATATAACAAATGGTTTAATTGAGTGAATAATGTTTAGTAAGTAAAAAAGTGTTTGTTCACTTAACAAATATGTGATGTATAAGTTTGTAATTAAAATAATCCATATATACATTACTACTACATTCAATTTTTACTTGCTCATTTAAATGTTATATAAAAGTTATATATTTGATAACTAAATGTTTAAAACAATCATATTCATCACAAGTTAATTAAGTTAGTGTATAAATAACACATAATTGATATTAGCGTAATGATGTAGT
Organism: Sphingobacterium sp. LZ7M1; assembly: GCF_024296865.1. Taxonomy (GTDB): domain Bacteria; phylum Bacteroidota; class Bacteroidia; order Sphingobacteriales; family Sphingobacteriaceae; genus Sphingobacterium. The sequence goes on from NZ_CP101134.1 coordinate 2,396,869, forward strand.
GATGTAGTACTGGAAAGTAAATATTTAACAAATATTTCAAGTGTTTTTAGCAGTTCATATGCTAAAAAAGAGCAGCATTTTAGCAAATGAGTGGTTACTCATTAAGAAATTTAGCTAATGAAAATGAAATAAAAGGAGGGATGCCTTACAGTTCCAAAAGGAATTCAGTAAGGTTCTTATTGGTAGGTAAATTCAACTTCTTTCGCAGTCTATACCGGCGGATTTCGACGCCACGGGTACTGATGTTCAAGAGAGAAGCTATTTCCTTGCTGGACATATTTAACCTTAAATAAGCGCATAACTTCAGGTCATTGGGAACCAAGCTAGGGTATTCAGATTTAAGCTTCTTAAAGAAGTTCTCATGCGCTTCATTGAAGCTCTTCTCAAACAGATCCCAGTCCCGGTCATCACTATGTGCTTCATCGATCAGTTTATTTACCTTTCGCAATTGATCGTTGCTCAATTTGTTCCCACTGGAGTCATTTAGATTGGTCAGTTCATGATGCAGATTATTGAGCATCTCATTCTTATAGACAATGTTCATGGCCGCATTGGCCAATTCCCTGTTCTTACTTTCCAATTCCTGTTCCAATTGCAAGTTCTTCAAGGAAATCAATTTTTTCTCATTGGCAGCAGCCTCACGAGCCATACGTTCTTCTTGTTCTTCCAATAATTTCTTCTTGACCTTTCGCTGATGCTCCAACAACCTGTTTTCATACCATTTCTTACCGAAGTATATCACAGCAGCTAATGCAATGAAATAAGCTAGAATAGCAGGCCAACTCAGGTACCATGGCGGTAATACTTTAAATGAGACAGAGGTTATCTCAGATTTTATACCATTAGGAGTAATAGCCCTGACCTGAAAGGTATAACTTCCAAAGGGTAGATTGGTGAAATCCTTAAATGCAATTTCCTCCCATGTAGACCAAGATTCGGTATATCCTTCCAGATAATATTGGTACTTCAATGCTGAAGAGGAATACCAAGTTGACGCAAAAGAAAACCTGATATTATTTTCCTTATTCGGGATCTCAAGTTCATCATAAATTGAATAAGGATCAGATGTAGTGTTCCAAATACTTGTAATGATAGGTTTAGGGATGTTTTGCTGAACGGGATATTGATTGAAATACAAGGCAAAGCCGTTATCCAAACCAATTAGAGAGAGGTTTTCATCCACATTTAATACCTGCTCATAATCGTTCATCATACGGCCTTTCAGGGAATTCCATGAACTGGAATCAATCTTTAACTTGCCATCGCTTAGAAACTGTATTTTGGCCAAATGCGACTTCTTGATAAACCAATAAGCATTATTATGGATAGGGATTATTTTATTTGCGGAAGCAAAACTAGCCAATTGGCTGTTCAGTTCTTCATAGGGTTTGAAAGCCCTTAGGATATTGTCAAATAAGTAAAAACCGGAATCACTTGCAAAAACAATATTATTGGCCAAATTATAGATCCCATGCAATTTGCTGCCTTTTGGCAAGCCATTATTCTCTAATTTAAATTCTAATGCATCTTGATAGTTTGGACTTAATTTAAAACTGAAAACATTCTGTGAGTTACTCAACCAAAAGCTTTCAGGTCCAATCTGCATTATATTCCTAATTGGGTCCTTTTTATAGGAAAACTGTTTTACAAAGCTTGCAGAAGGATCACTCTGCATCAAACTCACACCCGTATAATTAGCTTGAAGCCAATATTTAGAATCTCGCATGGAGACAAAATCCCAAGCACCGGTAACCGAAGAAACCTGACGCATGCTATTTCCCTCAACCACAAATGTTCCATTATTGTGGCCACAGATCAGTTGACCTTTGATATTGGCCAATTTCCATACCTGACCTTGGGAATTGGGCACGATCCTAAAATTTAAAGACTTATAATCATTGACCCCTTGCCAATCACTTACAAAGAGGCCTTGATTGGTGCCAAGATAGATCTTGTTGTCAAAGATTATCGAGCTGTAGACCGTACCGATATTACCCGTCAGGTCTGAGTAGTAATATAATGGGCTATTGATGTCAATCCGATCAATGCCATTGTCTAGTCCGACCCAAAGATTGGATTGCTTATCTACGGCTAAGCTGAGGACCGTATTGTTCTGCAGACCATTGTTTTTATTAATATGCTGAACAATTTCGCCGGCTTGATTGACAATGATGACTCCATTTTGAATGGTACCAAATGCATATTGGTTTCCAAAAAGCTTGACTGCATTATTGATCTGATATTTTTTCAGCAAGTCCTGGGCTTCGGTTCTCCAAGGCTCCATGCTACCATCGGCATTCATCTTGTAAACGCCATTGCGATCAGTCCCGATCAGTACTTCATTGGAACTATAGGGAAGCATAGCTAAAATATTATATCCTAATAGCTTATGTTTATCTTTTATCGCAATTAACTTGCTATCATTGAGTTCATGCAAACCAGAAGGGAGTTGCTCAAAATACATCTTCCCGTTTACCTGGAAGCCAAATAAAAATGGCTCGCCATCAGCGGTGATGGTCTTGATCTGGTTGTTTTGATAGAGGTAACTTTTGGAAAAGGTATGGAAATAAATCTTATCACCATCAATGATGATCCGCCATATTTCATCATTTTTTAATGCCTGTTGATCGCTGACCAATCCGGATAAACTGCTGTATTCCATTTTCCCATAGTCGGATCGGCTCCAATAGCCAAATTCCCCAGCTCCACCTACAAATATCCTTCCTGCGGGATCAATATTTACGCTGCGTAGACCAGCATGGTTTTTCATCCGATAAAGTTCCCATTCCTGGCCATCGTATTGAAGAAGACCTTCTGTATTCGCTGAATAGATCATTCCTTCCGGACTCACGGCTATGCCCCAGTTTTGGTTTCCCGCGTGGTAGACAGTCTTACTGTACTGCTGCACATAAGGAGAACCGACACGCGGAATATTCTGACCATTTGATTCGACAAAATGACCAACAATAAATAAGATAACTAGGAAATACTTCAGCAACTTCATATTCTTAAGGACCAAATATAACAAAAGCTACTCATGAACATTAAAATTCTCATTGGCTACTTAAGGGAAAATCATTTAATTTGTATATGCTGAAGTTCGCAAACGCTAAAATTAACCTTGGTTTACACATCCGTAGCAAAAGGCAAGATGGATACCATGAACTGGAAACCATATTCTATCCAGTACATATCTATGATGTCCTTGAAATACTGCCGGCAGAAAAACTGGAACTCCAGATCTGGAATTCTGATCTCCTTGCGGATGATCAAAACCTTTGCCTTAAAGCTTTCCGTTTCCTGCAACAGGACCACCATATAGATCCTGTAAAAATTCATCTATTGAAGAACATCCCTATTGGTGCAGGTCTGGGCGGTGGATCTTCAGATGCCAGCTCAACCTTAGAGCTTTTAAACGATTACTTCAAGTTAAACTTAAGCAAGGAAATCCTGAAGCAATATGCAGCAAAGTTGGGAGCAGACTGTCCATTTTTTATTGATAATAAGGCCATGTATGCGGAAGGGATTGGAACCGAACTCAGCGAGATCCAACTCGACCTAAGTCCATACAAGATCATAATAATCAAACCGGAAATTCACATCTCTACGGTTGAGGCATACAGCAGGGTCAGTCCTATGGTTCCAAGTGTAGACTTGCGAGAAGCGATAAAACTTCCTATTCAAGAATGGAAATATCATATCATCAATGATTTTGAAATTTCCCTCTTTGATCGCTACCCATTAATAGGGGATATTAAAGCAAAACTTTACGAAAAAGGAGCTATCTACGCTTCAATGAGTGGGTCAGGTTCATCAGTATTCGGGATATTTGAAGAAAACGTAGACTTAAATGAATTAAATAAATACGGAAAAGTTTTTATGCCAGTTGAATTATAACATCGTAATCCACTGGCATAAACACAGTTCTTTACAATCTCCAAATCAGTTTGAAAGTAAACATTTAGAGATGCCCCAAAGTCTAAATACTAAATACCAGCTACTAAGTACTACAATTAAATAGCCTTTTTCTCGCCCAATATCCAATTTGGTTTTGGTTCCTTAAGCTTGATGATCTTATTCGTGTCTGCATACTTCATGATATGCAGGGCAGCTTCAGTGATATCATCCGTAAACAATAATAAGTCTTGATCCTCTGGACTGATCGTTTTTGCCTCGATCATCATATCGACATGTTCCTTGATGTTTTTATGATAATCCATGCCCATAATAACGATTGGAAATTGAGAGATCTTTTTGGTCTGTATAAGGGTCAGGGTTTCAAAGAATTCATCCAAAGTTCCAAAACCACCTGGCATAATGACAAAAGCAAAGGAATATTTACGGAGCAATTCTTTTCGGACGAAGAAATAATCAATATTTACAAACTTATCCATGTAAGGATTGTGCTTCTGTTCATGGGGCAATACAATATTGCAGCCCACTGAATTTCCATCCACGTCCTTTGCACCCCGATTGGCCGCTTCCATTATCCCAGGGCCGCCGCCAGTCATGATGGTAAAACCTTGGTCAGCTAATTTTGCAGAAAGCTCCCGAGCCTGAACATAATAGGGATGATCTTCTCCAAAACGCGCAGATCCAAATACGGTGACACATGGACCAACGAAATGTAAGGTCCGGAATCCTTTCATAAATTGAAATACAACACCGATGGCATATTTCAATTCATTCCATCTACCTCGAGCACCTTTTAGGAAATTGATTTCCTCACGTACAAATTTATTACTCATGTTCTAATGGGCTATTAATTAACTCATTTGCCTCTTTCAGGATAAGTTTTTGTTTATCCTTTGCCACTTGGATTTTATCCAAGATTTGGGGAGACTTAACCAGGTCCTTAACTAAAATACATTGAAATTTCAACAGCATCGCTTTATCTTGTTCCGATACATTGGTCAAGCAGGTCACCGGATATTCCGCATTGCTATCAACACGGGTCTTCAAACAACTTCCTTTAGGATAATCCCATGAAAGTAAGTTTACATTGTAATATTTTCCGAAATCAATGGAATCGCTGGTAAGGTATGCGTTTGTCACCAACCAACCATCCGTAAACTCATGGTCTTGGTTGAAGAAACGATAAGATATTCCCGTAATATCCTCTTTTCTTGATTTAAAGTACATGGGGGTAGTCACGGAGATCTTGGCGTCGGTGTCATTCCTGAACTTACACTCTATGGCCAACATTTCATCGCCTTTTAAGGCAACTACATCAATTTCGTGGCTTACGGCATGACCTTGAACGGTCTGGCCGGTTACAGCCTCGTAGCCATCTTCTTGGAATAACCTCGCGATCCATTTCTCAAAATAGAAGCCTTCTGGCCCCAATTCACGAATAGCCCGTTTCAGACTATATCGTGCGGCATAGGAATTCTTCTTGCCTCTAAGGGCATTAAATGCCATTTCGTATAATTCTTTGGTAGGTATCCCATCATATACCGAACCTTTGATAGATTCATAAACCATATTGACTACTTGTTCATTGGCTCCAGATCGGGTTAAGGAGCGACGTAATGCTGTTTCGTCGAAAGGTACCAGCTCACCTGAATATTTTTTTACGCGCATTTTTTTCTTTTCTGCCTGAATTTACAAATATTAATGTCCTAAACACAAAATTTATACCTAACTGGAAACATTTTAATTTTTCAATCGTTATATTGTAGAGGAATAAATTTCGAAAATTATGAGCGGTATTTTAAATTTTGCAATTGACAAAGTAAAAACTAAACTAGAAGAATCCTGCGAATATGGTAATGTGGGAACATCAGAACGTATATTATCAGTAATTGCTGGCGGTTTCATTATCGGTATGGGAGCTAGAAAGCTTCTCAAAAACCCGATTACAGCTTTCTCTGGAATTACACTGGGGGGCGCACTTGTACTGAGAGGTGTCACGGGTAGTTGCCCAATCAAGGAAGCTATTGAAGAAAAGAAACCCGAAGCTACAGTTATTGAGCATAGATATTTTGTGAAATAATATTCACAATTCATTTTATAATCGGTTTCATTTTATAATGAAACCGATTTTTTTTAATCCATTTTCCATGAAAAAAATAGTTGTATTTACAGGTGCTGGAATATCCGTAGAGAGTGGCCTGCCAACATTTAGGGGTTCAGATGGACTCTGGGAAGGCCATCGCGTAGAGGATGTCGCTACTCCTGAAGCCTGGGAAAAAGACCCTGAATTAGTTCAAAATTTCTATAATAAAAGAAGGTCAGATTGTTTGGCAGCAGAACCTAACCATGCCCATAGAAAGCTGGCCGAACTGGAGAAAGATTATGATATCACCATTATCACCCAGAATATTGATGATTTGCATGAGCGTGCGGGAAGCAGCAAAGTGTTGCATCTACATGGACAGATCAGGAAAGGACAGTCATCCATAAATCCAAATCTTATCTATGACATCAACGGGACGGATATTAAGGACGGGGACCTATGTGAGCTCGGTTCTCAATTGCGCCCACATGTGGTCTGGTTCGGAGAAGCAGTTCCAAATATGAATGAAGCTTATAAAATAGCAAGGCAGGCAGATGTCTTCATAACCATTGGAACATCCCTGCAAGTCTATCCTGCAGCAAACCTGATCTACGAAACTAAACCGGACTGCAAACTTATCCTTATCGACCCAAATGCTGAGCAATATCGCGTACCACCAGTAGTACTGAAAATATCCGAAAAAGCGAGTGTAGGAGTGGATTATTTGGCGAAATATCTACCCAAATAATATTTTGTAACAACATATAACTATACTGTATTTCAGTATTTTATATTATTTATTTAAATGTTAGGTTTTACTAAAATATAAACTAGAACATAAAAAAAACCTGAATACCAAATAATATTTGGTATACAGGTTTTTAGTTTTTTAACAACTACGTAATCTGATACTTACGTATATTATATCAACTTATTATTGATGTTTGTTGTAGGTTTCTATAATTGCAGCTCTCATCTGAACAAAGAGGTCAAGAACCTTCTTCATAAACTCTTCATCAAGCATTTCAAACAAGCCATTGACTCCGCCAACAACATCTACTTCGGCTATTTTATAGGATTGCTCCAAAGTCCCTTGTTCAAACTTGATGATAAACTTTTGGTTCATCCCGAAGATGCTGATCTTACAGTCAGGATGTGGCAACTCAGCTAGTACTCGCATATCTTTTCTTATGTATATTAAATAAAAAAGTTCTGGTTTATATAGACCAGAACTTCAAAATTATAAATTATTACTATTCTAAACGACTCCTTGGGCTTTCATTGCTTCCGCAACTTTTATAAAGCCTCCAATATTGGCACCTCTTAAGTAATTGACATAACCTGTCTGTTCCTTACCAAAACGGACACAGGTCTTATGGATGTTCTCCATGATCAATTTCAATCGATGGTCTACTTTTTCAGGAGACCACTGTTGGCCAATGGCATTTTGCGACATTTCTAAACCAGAAACCGCAACACCACCCGCATTAGCGGCTTTACCAGGACCAAAATGGATCTTTGCCTGATGGTAAACACGGATTGCTTCGGCAGTTGAAGGCATATTGGCACCCTCAGCAACGATAGTACAACCATTCTTAACTAATTTCTTGGCATCGGATTCATTTATTTCATTTTGCGTAGCACATGGTAATGCAATATCACATTTAAACTGCCATGGGTTTTCCTTAGCATGATAGGTTGCTGAAGGATATTTTTTGCTGAATTTTCCTAGATCACGGCCTAAAGTCCCCAAATAAACCAGTTTCTCTATCGTGAATCCATCTTTATCATATATTGTCCCCTGGCTATTTGATAAAGTAATCACTTTTGCACCTAATTGAATGGCTTTTTCCGCAGCATAGTAGGCTACATTTCCAGCTCCAGAAATACTGATTGTCTTTCCTTCAATGCTTTCGTTATTGTAGTCCAATACACATTGCACGAAGTAGAGTAGACCATAACCCGTAGCTTCTGGTCGTATATATGAACCTCCCCATTGTGTTCCCTTTCCGGTCAACACGCCTGAGAAATTATTCTGTAATCTTTTGTATTGACCAAATAAATACCCAACTTCTCTTGTTCCTACACCGATATCGCCTGCAGGGACATCCGTTTCCGAACCGATATGTCTTTGCAATTCCGTCATGAAGCTTTGGCAAAAACGCATGATTTCATTGTCCGATTTACCTTTAGGATCAAAATCAGAACCTCCTTTACCACCGCCAATTGGCAAACCCGTCAAGCTGTTCTTGAAAACCTGTTCGAAAGCCAAGAACTTCAAGATGCTCAAGTTTACATCCGGTGCAAATCTCAACCCGCCTTTGTACGGCCCGATTGCTGAATTCATCTGAACACGATAGCCACGGTTAACTTGAATCTGGTTCTTGTCATCCAACCATGCCACGCGAAAGGAAACAACACGTTCTGGCTCGACCATACGCTCCAGGATCTTGAGATCAATAAAATCTTGTCTGTTTTCAGTGATATAGGGAATTAAATCCTCAACTACTTCGGTAACTGCTTGTAGAAATTCAGGTTCATTTGGATTACGCTGATCTACTTGTTTAATGAAATTCTTAAAATTAAGGGACATTTATTATTAAATAATTATTTGATTCAACGCAATATTACCAAAAATTCCAGAAAAATGCCAATATTTTATGTTTTTAATCAATGCATATAATTCCTTAATTTTATTTCATGAAAGAATTAAGCGGATTTGACCATCACTTGGTTTCAAACGGATTCCACCGAATTAACCTATTAAACCAAGCCAGTCCATTACTACAACTAAAATCTCTGAGCAAAGAACTTGACACCCCAATTTTTATCAAGAGGGATGATCTAACCGAGCTCGGAACAGGTGGAAATAAACTTAGAAAGTTAGAATACCTATTGGCAGAAGCGAAGAACCAGCAAGCAAACCGGGTCATCACCATCGGAGCGAGACAATCTAACCATGCAAGGCTTACGGCAATTTCAGCAAAAATGCAGGGCTTTGAGGTCGATTTGGTCCTCAAAAATTCGGTCCCGCTTGATACAGAGAGTTATCAACTCAACGGGAACCTTGTTTTGGATAATATTGTTGACGCCAACATCCACGAAATACCCAACGACGGAACAGCCAATACCTTTATCAGCAACCTCAGCAAACATTATGAAACCGAAGGGGAGAAAGTATATTTCATACCCGTAGGCGGTTCTAATGTGGTTGGTGGATTAGGTTATGCTAGAGCCACCTTTGAGATCGAAACCCAAGCTGCTGCTCTAGGTATCAATTTTCAACATATAGCTTTGGCAAGTGGATCGGGAGGAACTCATGGAGGCGTAATCGCTGGCTATGAAATCCAAGGAAAGAAAGTCTTTATCCAGGCCTACAATGTACAACCAGACCGAGAACCTATCTTGACAGAAACCAAGCATATTACAGAAGGTATTCTCGACATTTTCGAACTGGACGATTCAAAATCCAAAATCGAATACCGATTATCCAATGAATATGTAGGAGAGGCATATGGCATACCCAATGAACAAACTTTGGCAACCATCAAGCATCTCGCTAAGACAGAAGGCGTTTTCCTAGATCCTGTTTACACTGGCAAAGCCTTTACAGGTTTGGTCAACGACATTAAATTAGGGAAATATCCCAAAGGAGAACCTATATTATTTATCCATACCGGAGGCACAGCAGGCTTATTTGCATATAGCAATTGGTTTTAAATTTCTATCTTTAGGAAATCAACCTTCTTAACTTTAATAAAATCCAATGCAAAGAAAAGACTTCATCAAATCTCTTGGAATCCTAGCAGCTACAAGTTTATCAACGGATGTAATTGGCAATACCCTGAAAGTCAATGCTAATTCACTCCAGATAAAAAAGGGGCTAGGCTATTGGATGATCAAGGAAGACCTTTCTCTACTGGACAAGTTTAAGTTGGTCAAGGACCTAGGTTTTGATGGCATTGAGTTCAACAGTCCATTGGACATCCCTTTGAAAGATTTATTGGAAGCGCGTGATAAAACAGGTATTGAGGTCCCAAGTACGGTCAATAAGGATCATTGGGGCAAACCAATTTCAGATCCTGATCCTGCTGTGAGAAAGTTTACCATCGACTCCATGGCGAAATCCTTGGAACAGACCAAAGAGTTAGGTGGAGATACTGTATTGCTAGTACCCGGAGTGGTCAGTGATACAGTATCCTATAAAACTGCTTATGGAAATGCCCTGGATTCTATTCGAAAAATGATTCCGCATGCTGAAAAAACAGGGGTAAAAATTGCATTGGAAAACGTATGGAACAATTTTATCCTCAGTCCAATAGAGGCCAAGGATTTTCTAGATAAAATAGATCATCCATTAGTCGGTTGGTATTTTGACTTAGGTAATATCCTACGATATGGATGGCCAGACCATTGGTTGGAAGTCCTTGGAGACAAAGTTTTCAAGCTCCATGTCAAGGAATACAGCAAGAAGATCATGAATGAGGAAGGGCTAGGGAAGGGCTTTAACATAGAACTTACCCAGGGGGATGTAAATTGGTCCCAGGTCATGAAAACCATCAAAGACATCAACTATAAAGGTCAATATATGACCTTGGAAGTAAACGGGGGTGACAGGACCGTTCTGAAGAAATTATCGGAACAGTTAGATACGATCATTAAATCCTAACTGACCGGTATCCGTGCAGGTAATACTAATTAATGATGATTACAATGGCTTCATTTGCCCAACTTGCATGTTGGAAAAAGCTTTGGAGTTTCACAAAATATTCCTCTAAATAGTCAAAGCTATTCTGTTCGTCCCAAATATCAGGATATACGGACTGTTCCTTCATCTCTTGAGGATTGAACCTAAGTTTCAGGTCTTCAATTCCAATCGCTTTGATTTTTTCATTCAAGCTCTTCACTTCCTCTGGAAGCAAGTATCTTGCTGGACCATAACCCAGATCTTGATTTTCATCTACCGATGCAGACCCTAAAATGACATGGCTCATTTTGTTCTCCACAGCGTTCTCAAAGGAGGACCCTGTCAACAAAAAAATTATGCCATCCCATGATTTATCAATATCTAAGGAAGGAGCTTGTGTAACTTCATTGGAAAAGAAATCTTGCTCCAACTTATGACTGTCTTCGAGGTAAGACTCCAATTTATCCAAAGTTACCCTTCTAAGGGTGCAATACATTCCCATAACTTAAATTTATAATTAAATATAAGGAAAATTAGAGATTCTTTAGCAAACAACACTTTTCTTCAGGTTCAAAAATTAGCCGAGTATGACAGTTTCATTCGAGGCATATTCGGGAATCATTCGAGGCATATTCGGGAATCATTCGAAAATCATTCGAGAATAATTTCATCCGATTCGAAATTTCGGAATGTGTCTCGAATGAGGTCTAATAGAAACCCAATAGAACAGCATATAAAAATAAAAAACCTAGCTGAATTTTGATCGGCTAGGTTAGGTATAATCCTTGAAAGGATTATTGATATTTTTAGGAAAGGGAGATCAAACCACGGAATCCACGGGCTGCATAATAGGATTCTGCTCCGTTATGGTAGGTAAAAACCCGGCCAAAGCGATAGTCTCCGAAGATAGCACCGCCTTTTTCCCTAATCTCAGTTGGTGTCTCCAGCCAACTAGAGGTCTTTGCATCAAAGTTGCCCAAAGCCTGTAAAGCAGCATATTCTGCCTCATTCAATATTTTTACCCCCATATGATTGGCCAAGTTGACCGCCGAATCTTTGGGCTTATGTTCTTTTCGGGATTCCAATGCCTCCTCATCATAACATAAGCTACGTCTGCCTTTTGGGCTTTCTGCAGCACAGTCGATATAGATGATTTCCTCATTGTCATATATCGATACCACATCAGGTTCACCATCTGATTCTTCCATCTCATTAATGCTCCAAAGTTTATCAGCCGAAGCCTCTAATTTTCCTTTAACATCTTCCCAGGTGATATTAGGATGCCTGTGCATATTTTTTTCAAATCGCTTTTTAAGGATATCCAATAGTTCCTCGGCACGCTGTGGTTCTAATTTTTTTGGTTTCATTGTTCTAGTTCGTATTAAACAAATGTAATTGTTCAAACAGAATATTTTGGGAGTTTGTTTTAAAAATATTGTTTTGAACCAGGATGCAAAGGATAGGAGGATGGATCAAGATGCTTTCCTCAAATAAATACGACCTCCACATCATTTCAATCAATCTCTTTTAGGCATCAATCCCAACCTTACTTTTTCAAAAAATCATAAGCGGCTTTTGAAACTTCTGCAATAATTTTGGCGCTGTTCGGTTCGGTTTCTTTGGAGTCGGTAACATAGACTGAAATATAGAAAACCTGGCCATCTGGCAACGTGACTACGCCAATATCATTGACTGCAGCTATGAAACCTGTGGTTTTATGGACTCCTGAATAACCGGTCTTGTGAGCCACAACGGTGCCCTGTGGCAATAGACCCTTTAACCTATTTTTACCAGTACTGGTGGAGCGCATAGTATCCCAAAGAAATTTATGGGAACTGTCTGACAGCAATTTTTTCGTGTTTGTGTAATAATCAAAGAGGATTCTATTGGTTTGTGCCACCTTCGTCCAATTCTGGAATTGAATATCCCAGTTACTTTGTTGTTCTTCCTCGGTAGTTTTGATCGATTGCTCCGTATAGCCTCTATCTTCAAAATATTTTTGTACAGGCTCAGTCCCTCCAAGCAATCCAAACATAATATCACAACCTACATTGTCGCTTTCCGCTACGGTATACCTTAATATTTCACTTAATGGCAGCGTTGTACCATTGGGGAACTTATCCTTGATTGGACTGTATAGATCAGTGGTAACTGTCGCCTTACTGATATCCACAGGTTGGTCCAAACTTAACTTCCCTTTATCCACCTGATCAAGGATGGCAATGGCAAGATGGAACTTATACGTGCTCTGTAAGGGATATTGATGATCTCCATTCATTATCAAGCTATCGGTAAAATCATTATTGTGAATGGCAATCCCAACTTTTGCTTGGTAATTAGCTAATATTTTATCAATCTGCGGTTTTAAGCCTTGCAGATTTTGAGAGAAAACAGAACAGGAAATGAGGCTGGAAACTAGCGTTAAAGAGTAAGTTTTAAAGTGCATTGAAAAATAAATTTTAGGGTTCAAATTTTAAACGGAGCTTAGAATTATTTATTGTTAATCAAGAGACCAGAAATAAATAAAATTTTAGTCAACCGATTGAAACTGCAAATAAAGCGTAATTAGCCTGTTTTGGCAAATTCTCACATTATTGAGATAAAAAATTAAATGTATTTTAGTCAGTACTGGATCAATTCTTTATTATGAAAAAAACACTAATTACACTTTCAGCAGCCATATTAATCAGTAACCTTAGTTGTGCCCAGAGTGCCCAAGATCTGCATCAAGTATATGCTGATTTAACGGTCTTCCAAGACGGGCTAGCTACCCAACTTAAAAAGGGAGTAAACAAGAAACAGATAGCGACTATTGCAAATGAGGATATCCGTGCCTTAGCACAAGGATTATTGTCTGGCAAAAATGTAGACCCTTATAAATATGCCAGCTATCCTGCACTATTATCACCGAAAACATTGGGTCAAGAACTGAGTATTGGCGATGGATATAGCAAATATGAAAATGTAACCGGCGTTTATCTACCTATTGGCAAACACATCCTTATTGCTGATGGCATTGAAGATGATCAAGATATCAAGCTCGTTATTCCAAATTGGATGCGTAAAGCGCCTAACCCAGAAGAGCCGACCAAAGACCCGAAGGGTTGGGGAATCGAGAAGAAGGAATTCAAATTAAAGAATGGGGTCAATATCATTGAATTAAAGGAGTTTGGCAGTTTGGCTTATGTCAATTACTTCTCTGATCAGCCCAAGGACGAAAAACCGATCAAAATACATTTTCTATCTGGACAGGTAAATGGTTATTTTGATATACAGAAGCATTCTGACCAAGATTGGAATGCATTTTTGGATCATGCTGTCTATCCGATCATGGATGCAAAGGGCAAGCATATACAAACGGCATATCCCGTAGAGGATCTAAAGAAATATGCATACGGAAAAGGGAAGGAGTTGATCAGCAATTACGATTCCCTCGTATATAGACAACATCGTTTAATGGGCTTGATCAAATACGATAGGGTTCCCGACAATAAGATATTAGCAAGAGTAAACTATAACTACTATATGTTCCGTGATGGAGATGGAGTAGCCTATATGGGAGACAAGCAGGGTTATGCCATGAAGATGGTCTTAGATCCAAGTTCAGTCATCAATGGTGACCCTTGTTGGGGATTTAGCCATGAAGTTGGACATGTACACCAAACTTCGCCAATGCTGAGCTGGGGAGGGTTAGGAGAGGTGAGTAATAATATTTATTCGCTTTATGTCATGAGGTCATTTGGAAACAAATCAAGAATCTTGGCCCAAAACAATTTCCAGTCAGCTAAAGAATCGATCATTGACAAAAAGATTTCCTATCTGCAAGACCCTGATGTGTTCAACAGGTTAGTTCCATTTTGGCAATTGCAATTATACTTTGAAGGGGAGGGGAAGAACCCAGATTTCTATCCAGACTTATTTGAGACTTTGAGAAAACAAAATAAGAACAATAGTCCTTCTAGGCAAAAAATCCGGGAACGATGGGGCAGGGAGCCTGTTGTTGTGGAACGAAACCCAGCAGTTCATCAATTGAATTTCATCAAGACTGCCTGCGAGGTATCAAGGACAGATTTAACTGATTTCTTTGATCAATATGGTTTCTTTTATGTAGGGGAAATGAAATATGATGATTATGGAAATTATGAATACAAAATGACCCAACAAATGGTAGATGAATGCAAGGATGCGATCAAAGCCATGAATCTGGGAAAACCAACGATAGATATCAGCAGCCTGACAGATAAGATTTAATCACTGACTATAAATAGACGAATTGGGTTTATTCAGTTAAACCCAATTAGTTTTTTTATGGTTACTGATTAACCTTTAGGCATAACCTTATAAGTTGGATCTTCTTCGATATCGACTTCTATAAATCCTTTGGCGTTATCCAATAATCGGACACAATCTGGACTGAGATGTCTTAAGGTAACTTTCTTATTTAAATCCTGATATTTTTGGATCAGCTTTTTCAAGGTTTCTATGGCGGACATATCAACTACCCTCGATTCTTGAAAATCTATGATGATATGTTCGGGATCCTCAATCATATCAAATTTATCCATGAAATTACTTGTGGAACCAAAGAACAGAGGTCCGTATATTTCATATACCTTTTCGCCATTTTCTGCTATGGATTTCCTGGCGCGAATCCTTTTGGCATTATCCCAAGAAAACACCAATGCTGATATGATTACACCTACAAATACCGCTAAAGCCAGGTTATGCAAGATGACCGTAATGGCTGCGACCAGGATACCAACCAGCACATCAGATTTTGGCATTTTGGTCAAGAGTCGTAAAAAGCCCCATTGAAAAGTAGAAATTGCCACCATCATCATGACCCCGACCAAAGCAGCCATAGGAATCTGTTCAATTACCTTTCCACCCACCAAGATCACAAACAAGATCCCCAATGCACCAACAATGGCTGAAATCTTGGTCCGCGCACCAGCATTGATATTCACCAAGGTCTGAGCCACCATGGCACAACCTCCCATACCTGCAAAAAATCCGTTGACCATATTCGCAGTACCTTGCGCTACGGCTTCCTGATTTGAACTCCCCTTAGTATTTGTGATTTCATCAACCATATTTAAGGTCAACAAGGATTCAATCAATCCAACTGCAGCCATAACCGAAGCATAAGGAAAGATGATTTTCAAGGTTTCGATGGAAAAAGGGACATTGGGTATGTGGAAAGAGGGAAAAGCACCACTCACCGATGCTATATCAATAACTTTCTTCGTATGGATATCAAAGAAGTAAACCAGGGCAAAGGTGACGATGATAGCAACCAAGGATGCCGGAACAGCTTTGGTAATTTTTGGAAAGATCAACACGATCAATACGGTCAGCAAAGTCAAACCAGCCATTATTAAGAGGGGAGAGCCTGTCATCCAGGTTTCTATGCCATTGTTGAACGTTTTAAACTGTTTTAATTGGGCCATAAAGATAATAATGGCCAGACCATTTAAGAATCCGTACATAACAGGCTGTGGAATCAGACGAACAAATTTCCCTAATTTAAAAGCGCCAACTAGGATCTGCATAAGGCCAGCAAGGGCCACAGCAGCAAATAGGTATTCGACCCCATGTGAGGATGCCAATGCAATCAGGACAACAATTGTAGCACCGGCGCCACCGGATACCATTCCAGGTCTACCTCCTAAAAAAGCAGTTACAATACCCATCAAGAATGCTGCATATAGACCAGTGAGTGGGCTAAGTCCCGCCAGTATGGCGAATGAAAGCGACTCTGGGATCATGGTCATAGAAACCGTTAATCCAGCGAGAATTTCATTCTTTAAATTGATCTTTTCCTTGGAAATAAGATTGATGGCTTGAAGCTTCATGTATCATTCAATAGAATGGCAAATTTGAGGAATATTGTTGAAAAAATGCTGCCAATATTTATATTTTGAACAAGTTAAGATCAATCAGCTTTTACACTCCAATAAACTTCTGTTTTCTCATTGGCGTAAAAACCTTCCAATAAAGCATCCTTCACGATACTTTTCACGGTCGCTGGATTAGAACAGATATAGATTTGGAAGCTATCCCAATGGCAGCTGATCAATATCTTGCGATCATAAGTATATAGATTTTGGTGTGTAGCATAATCTATTTGATCCTGGATCAGGTCATCAATCCAGACCAATTCCATGGCATCACCAAATTCAGCGCCTAAACATATCCATTCATATCCCTGTTTTTTAATCGCTTTTAGAATAGAGTTGATTTGGTTTTCAGGAATGCGGCCTTCAGTTGGTGCTAGGATTTGGTTATTCTCCATAGCGTTATCTAATATTTCCTCAAGGACCCAATCTTGTTTCAGCTTGACCAATCCACCGATAGAAGTCCTCAATGCGATATCTATTTGGTTAATCCCCTGAAATCCTGAAATCATTAATATCTCTTCCCATCGGATGGGTTTAGTATGGAGAAGGATCCTTTGTTTAATATCAATTGAAGTTCTATCGTCTATTTCCCAGAAATTAGAAAGTTTCAAAGTGGAAGAGTCCAGCAGTTGTAGGAAAGGATTTAAGGAAACAAATACACAGTTGAAGACACCGCTGTAGAAATCTAACAGTGAGACATCAGCAAAAGGGCCAATGGTATTCCTATCCATTTTTGGTAACTCTCTCAAGGGTCTTTATTTAAGCGGGTTAAAACCAGGCATTTCTTCCTTTCTAATTTATCAAAAACATTTTGGAAGTCAGGTTAATTTTTCAATTGATTTCCTCACTTAAATTTTTAGATTTGGGAAAACAAATTCCGAAACATGTTTGGCATCTTAAATTTTGAGCTCTTTTTGCTTGCGACCATAGTTTTTATTATCACACCGGGAATGGATACCATTTTTGTGCTGAATAAATCCATTAGTCAGGGGAGGTCTGCAGGTATATATTCTGCGATCGGGGTCAATGCAGGCATATTAGTGCATACCATGTTTGCAGCTTTGGGTCTTTCGGTGTTGATTGCCCAGTCAGCAATAGCTTTTTCCATCATAAAATATTTAGGAGCAGCCTATTTAATCTATTTAGGGATCAAATCCATTCTTTCTAAGGAAAAGGCCTTTAACCTGGAAGAGATCACGACTGAGTCAGAAAGTGGCTGGAAAAACTTTAAATCTGGATTGATTACCAACGTTTTGAATCCTAAAGTGGCTTTGTTTTTTCTTTCCTTTTTCCCTCAGTTTGTCCAGAAAGACGCTGTAGGTTCTTCAATTCCCTTTATCGTATTAGGTTTTACCTATGCGGCCTTAGGATTGCTGTATTATTGCATATTGGCGCTTTCCATGAACCTTTTTTCAAGCAAGATCAAGGGCAACAATAAAATCAAGGGATTTATGGATAAATTTTCAGGTATGGTATTTATTTTGATGGGAATTAAGGTAGCATTTTCTAAACTAAAATAATTTACAACTATGCCTTGGGATCCAGAAGTATACAACCGATATAAAGATATTCGCTATAAGCCATTTTATGACCTGCTAAATTTGGTAGAAGATTTAGGGCCAATGGAATGTATTGATTTAGGCTGTGGTACTGGAGAACAGACTGCAACGCTTGCAAACCGCTTTAAGGAAGCTAAAATCTTGGGCGTAGACAATTCAGCAGAAATGCTTGAAAAGTCGAAGCCTTACGAAAATGATCGGCTTAAGTTCAAACTGGAAAACATCGAGGATGCAATAGCTGACAACAAGCATTGGGATTTAATTTTCAGCAATGCAGCCTTACAATGGTTGGATAAGCATACCGTTCTTTTTCCTAAAGTTATTTCCAAATTAAAGGCGGGAGGTCAATTAGCCATTCAGATGCCCGTTCAGAATGATAATAAATTAAATCAGATCCTTTTAAAATTGGTACAGGAGGAACCCTTTGCCTCTCAATTAGGTCATTTCACGCGAAATTCCCCAGTTCTATCCATGGATGAGTATACACAGATCCTGTTTGACAATGGAATAAAGGATATTGAAATCTATCAAAAGGTATATCCTCAGATTGCTGAAAATGTGGATGATCTGTATGATTTCATCTCAGGTTCGGCAATGGTGCCTTATTTAGAGATTTTGGATGAAGAGAATAAGGAAGGATTCATCCAGGAATTTAAAAAAAGGATAGTGGATGCCTATAAAAGTTTTCCAGCAATTTATGCATTTAAACGGCTGTTGATTTATGGTAGAAAAGGCTAAGGCTTGAGAATTATATAATCCTATAAAATATTCCATAAGCAATAAGTGTTTCAGAATTTCATCTAGGATCCGATCCCAATTTATTTATAGCCATTTTATTATTTAAAGGAATTTATTCAAAGCATTTTAGAATCTAAGTCAAAGGAATCATTCAGATACCAAATTTAGATTTGGTTTTTAAGTGAGTAACTGTTGCGGATAGTTTGGTTATTACTTAGACTTTAAATTTTGTTAAGAGGATCGATAGTTAAAGGATTTGCCTTATTATCTCACAATACGAATAAGTCAAATAATTTATATTATGTTAAATAGTAATTATTGAATATACCCTTCTCTTGTATATTTGTGTTAAATACTAAAATCCTATAGTTTCTAAATTTATTAGCTCCTATAGGATTCTGTATAGTTTTCTTATTGAATTATTGCAGCGGCTACTGTAATATTTGTTCTTGGGTCAATGATGATTGCTCTAGAATTTTCAGGGAAATCCTTTTGTTGATCATAAACAATTTCATCTGCAGATTTTATTAATACTCGACCAATATCATTAAGACCAATCGCTTGCTCATATAATTGTTCTTGAGTATGGACGTCGTATTTATAAAGGATTTCTGGAATTTTTATTTTGCTGACTTTAGAATGAGTCTGCAACAAGTAAATCTGCCCCAAGTCAAGTTCTTTGTTTTCAAACCAAGAGATATTAGCTTCAAAAGATTTGTCAGTTTTTGCTGGATGGTTGGCACTGACAATGAAATCTCCTCTAGAAATATCAATTTCATCTTCTAAATGGATGATGACAGATGATCCATTGTGTGCTTCAGGCAATTCCTGACTATCAAATTCTATAGATTTTACCTTAGATTTGGAGCCACTTGGTAAAACCAGGACCTCTTCCCCTACTTTCAAGCCCTCTCCCAACACCCTACCGGCATAACCTCTATAATCGTGTAAATCAGTACTTTGCGGGCGAACTACCCATTGAACTGGAAAACGCCAACCTTGGTTTGCAAGTTCCTCAAATTCAACTTCTTCCAAATATGTGAGTATTGGTGCGCCATGATACCAAGGCATTCTTTGGGACTTTTGTACTATATTATCACCTTTAAGAGCAGATACAGGAATAAAATCAACATCTTCTAAGCCCAATTTATTGGCTAGGTTAAGATATTCTGTTTTGATATTCTCAAAAACTGCCAATTCATAATCTACCATATCCATTTTATTGACACAAACCAATACCTTTTTGATTCCCAATATTTTAGCAATAAATGAATGACGCTTAGTCTGCTCAATTACGCCTTTTCTGGCATCAACGAGGATAATGATCAGGTCAGAATTTGAAGCTCCGGTAACCATGTTCCTGGTATATTGTATATGTCCCGGTGCATCAGCTATGATAAATTTTCTATTTTCCGTTTGGAAGTATTTATAGGCGACATCTATGGTGATACCTTGCTCCCTTTCTGCTTTGAGACCATCTGTCAGGATTGCTAAATCAATGGTTCCATCATCATTCTTGCGGTTTGCTTTTTGTATGGCTTCCAATTGATCATCTAAAATAGAATTAGTATCATATAATAATCGGCCAATCAGTGTGCTCTTTCCGTCATCTACAGATCCGGCCGTTAAAAATTTCAAAATGTTCATGTTCTTTTCCTCCCTTAAATTAAAAATAGCCTTGCTTTTTGCGATCTTCCATTGCAGCTTCCGAGACCTTATCATCCATTCTGGCGCCACGCTCGCTAACTGTGGATGCTTTAATTTCGTTGATGATATCATCTAATTCAGTAGCAATCGAATCTACAGCGGCAGTACATGTCATATCTCCTACTGTTCTGAAACGCACTGATTTATGTTCTACAAGATCGTTGTCATCAATCTGAAGGACAGGATCAGCTGCCATCCATTGACCATTTCTAAAAACCACGTCCCTTTTGTGGGAGAAATATATGGATGGCAAGGCGATCTTTTCTCTTTTTATATAATTCCAAACATCGAGTTCAGTCCAATTGGAGATAGGGAAAACGCGGACATTTTCGCCTTTTTGGATTTTACCATTGAAAATATTCCAAAGCTCTGGTCTCTGTCTCTTAGGATCCCATTGTCCAAAATCGTCCCTTACCGAAAATATCCTTTCCTTGGCCCTAGCTTTCTCTTCATCACGGCGGGCTCCACCAATACAGGCATCAAAACCATTTTTTTCGATCGTATCGAGTAAAGTAACCGTTTGCAGGGCATTTCTACTGGCATTTTTGCCTTTCTGTTCAACGACCTTACCAGCATCTATGCTTTCCTGCACATAACCCACAATTAGTTTTTCTCCAATTTGATCTACTAGCCAATCACGAAACTCAATGGTTTCGGGGAAATTGTGGCCAGTATCGATATGAACTAATGGAAATGGAAATTTACCTGGTCGAAACGCCTTCTTAGCTAGGTGAACTAATGTAATCGAATCTTTTCCTCCGGAGAATAAAAGTGCAGGATTTTCGAACTGTCCAGCTACTTCTCTCAATATGTAAATGGCTTCTGCCTCTAAATGATCTAAGTAATCCATTGTATAAACTAATTATTTAAGTGTTACATGTAATCCACACTCCTTCTTTGATTTATCTTCCCACCACCATCTGCCGGCGCGGAAGTCCTCTCCTTCTTGTACAGCTCTCGTACAAGGTTGGCAACCTATACTGATAAATCCTTTATCATGTAGTGGGTTATAAGGAACGAAATTGTCTTTTAAGTATTTTTCTACGTCGGCCAAAGTCCAGTTGTATAAGGGATGGATTTTAATGATCTGATTGACATCATCCCATTCCACAAATTCCATTTGGTCTCTATTTTGAGATTGTTCAGCTCTGATTCCAGTAATCCAGACCTGATAACCAGCAATTGCTCGCTTTAGAGGCTCAATTTTTCTGATATAGCAACATTCCTTTCGATCCTCCACGGAATTATAAAAACTAGATGGCCCCTTCTGTTCCAAAAGTTCTTCTACGGCCTTTGTTTCTGGATAATAGGCTTTGATTTTTAACTTATAGAGGTCTAATGTCCGATTCCACACATAATAGGTTTCCGGAAAAAGACGTCCAGTATCTAAGGTGAAAATAGACGTCCTTGATTTTTCTTGAGCCAAAATGTGGGTCAACACTTGATCCTCTATTCCAAATGAGGTAGAAAAGACAGCTTTTTCGGCATATTTCTCCTCAATATATTGGATGATAGACCGTGCATCTGCTCCAATTAAGTCTGCTTTAATTTGCTCGATCATATTCATTTTGTTTAATTAATTGCTCCGTATGTGCATTCAGCACTGTTATTTTCTCCTTAAGGTCACCGGAAAGCTGGTTTCTAAGATCTGCCATGAGATTGAGTGTTTCATCAATTTCTTCTGGTAAAAGGTCATTCAAGAACTCTTTCAGTCTTTTGGCAATCGTTGGAGATTTCCCATTTGTTGAAATCCCGATTTTCAAATTTCCTTTTTGAACCACCGAACCCAGATAGAAATCACATAGGGATGGTTTGTCTGCCACATTCAAAAGGATATGATGATCAGAGCAAAGCTCCCTTACATAGCTGTTTAATTTGGGATTATTGGTCGCCAGAACTACCACCTGTTTGGAATAAAGATCGACGGCTGAAAACGAACGCTTATGCAGCACTATATTTTCTTTACCCAATACAAATTCATAGAAATCATGACAAATTTCCTCTGCCACCACGGTAACCTTGGCATTTGGTGAATTGGAAATAATAGCCTGTATCTTTTCCAATCCAACGGGACCAGCACCAACCAACAAGGTTTCTACCTGATCTAACTTGACATATATTGGAAAAAGCTCGTTCATTATCCTTCTATAAATTGTAATTGTTCCTTAACCTTTTCAAATTCCAGATGTTTAGCAACGACTTCTCCAAGTACTATGATGGCAGGTACTCCAATGGCTGATGCTTCAGCTTGGTCAAGGATATTATCAACCCTACCCAACACAATCTTTTCATTAGGAAGAGACCCATTTTGGATCAAAGCGATTGGTAGATCAGCCTTTCCATTTTCTTTATATAATTCAATGATTTGATGAAGTTTAGCATAACCCATCAAAACTACGACTGTAGCATTTGTATTGACTGCAGTATATAAATCTTCAGAAAGGAAACCCGCTTTCGTTGCTCCAGTAATGACCCAAAAAGATTCAGAAATCCCTCGGTATGTCAATGGGATCTGTTGCAATCCAGTAAGACTGATCGAAGAAGAAAGCCCAGGCACTACTGCGGTAGGAATATTGAATTTTCTTACAAAATCAATTTCTTCACCACCACGTCCGAAGACAAATGGGTCTCCTCCTTTGAGCCTAACAACATGACCATGGGTCAAAGCGTAATCAACCAAAAGTTGATTGATCTGATCTTGTGAGGTAGATAGCTGTTCAGCTCGTTTCCCAACGTATATTTTTGTACAATCAGCTGTTGCAAGTTCTAGTAATTCCTCATTTACTAAGGCATCATAAAGAATTACGTCGGCTTGTTGGATTGCTTTAATGCCTTTTAAGGTAATTAGGTCTGGGTCACCTGGACCAGCGCCTACTAATGTTACAAATGGTTTAATTTCCTTCATGTTCTCTCCTCTCTTATTGGTTTACTACACGCCATTCTTCTCTACGTTCTTTTGCCTCAAAGCAAAAGGCCTTGGCTTGCAGCAAATAGGTTCTTGCAAATTCCTCAGAAGGCTCGTATTTGTTGATCTGTAAAACTCTATCTGAAAATGAAGCTGGAAACTGGAAATAGTCTTCATTTACATAGTTGTCATCAAACTCTTGAATAACTGCGGTTTGTGTCGAAGCATTTATGCCTTTATCTAACAATAAGGCTTTAGCTGTCCATACGAATGAGCTGTATGAATGATAGATTGCATCAGCAAATTGCTTTTGTTCCAAGGCAAGTTCTGCTAGCTCCAGTTTTTCTTCGGCCTCTAATAATAAGGTGGCCACGAGATCAATTACCACTCCAGCACATTCGCCGACACCAATGGCAGTTTCAAAACTTTCTTCATGGCCCCAATCGATATGCTCATCAGCACTGAGGTTTCCAAGCTCTGCCAAGGGTTTCAATAATCTATAGAAATGATCTTTCCCTTGCTGTTCGTAATAAGAAATGAAGTTTTGCTCGCTATCCTTATTCGACTTAAAATCAGCTAATATAACATCAACCACCTGAAGGACTCTTTTAGTAGGAACTTTGATCACTCGATCTGCCACCCTACCTTTTCCGTCGCCAAGGGTTCCGCCTCCAATCATGACTTGAGCTGCAGGGACCACATTGCCATTGACTTTTACCGAACTACCGTGGAAGCCAATATGAGCAAGACCATGTTGGCCACAAGAATTCATGCAACCAGAGATCTTAATCTTTAATTCTTTTTCCTGTATAAAATCCTGGTGGAATTCATGGATGTAATTCTCCAGTACCCTTGCCATTTCAGTAGAATTCGATATACCTAGATTACAGGTGTCCGTTCCTGGACAAGTGGTAATATCAGCTGTGCTATTATAACCCGGTTTTGCAAAACCTAATTTTAAGAGTACATTATAAATACTTGCCAATGACTCAGGACGCACGTATTTAAACAAAAGATTCTGGTCTTGGGTGATACGAATATCGTCAGCGACATGATCTCTGATTCCAGCGATCAGTATCCGTGCTTTTTCCGTGGAAATATCTCCTGTTTGGATATTTGCATAAACGCCATAATAGCCTTTTTGCTTTTGTTCAAAGCTATTTGTAGCTTTCCAAAGCTCAAAACCAAGCAGGTCATCTGCTATTTCTTCTTCAACTTTATTAGATGGAGGCTCAGGTTGAGGGATTGCATCGATGTCAAAGGGAACACGCTTATGTTTTACCGCGATCTTCTCTTCTTCTATCAGATCCAAGACCGTTTCAAGACCAAGTTTTTGTACCAAGAACTTAAATCTTGCTTTATTTCGGTTATTCCGCTCTCCATAACGGTCAAAAACCCGAATTGTAGCTTCAGCATAAGGAAGGATTTCATCCTCAGGAAGGAAATCATAGACTTCATGCGCTAGAATTGGCTGGGCACCTAATCCACCACCTAACATGACCTTAAAACCTCTTTGTTCTTTACCATCAACTATTCTGATTTTAGGAATAAAACCGAAATCGTGGATATAGGAAAATGCGCTATCCTTATCAGAAGCTGAAAATGAAATCTTGAATTTCCTTCCCATTTCAGCACAGATAGGATTACGGACAAAATATTTAAAAGTTTGATGAGCATAAGGAGATACGTCGAATGGTTCCTCCGGATCAATACCGGCAGTTGCTGAAGCCGTTACATTTCTAACGGTGTTCCCACAGGCTTCCCTTAAGGTCATATCGTCCTCGGCAAGCTTAGACCAAAGTTCTGGGGTCTTGTCAAGGCTTACGAAATGGATTTGAATATCTTGTCTGGTAGTTAAGTGAAGGTTTTTGCTTGCGTACTCATCAGAGATATCCGCAATTTTTAATATCTGCTGAAAAGTAACTTTTCCAAATGGGAGTTTTATCCTCACCATTTGAACGCCAGGCTGCCTCTGCCCATACACTCCCCTAGCTAAACGCAAGGATCTGAACTTTTCTTCTGGTAGATCACCTTTCCGATAAGCTCTAATCTTTTTCTCTAATTCTATGATTTCCTGTGCTACTACAGGATTCTCTAATTCTGTCCTAAAGCTCTGCATTCTATCTTCAATTATTAAAAAGGTAATATTTCACCTCTTTAGTTAGGTTATTGATAACGTTTATTCGACAAATGTATAAAATAATTATAAAAGAACTATACAAAGTCTACCAAATTACTATATATTTGTGTAATTAATTTCAAAGGATGTATAAAAAACAGCAAATAAAAACAATTAAACTACTGATATTTAGCTCCTTAATCCAGATTGTAACATTTTCTTGTGCACCGAAAGTTGATCAAGGTTATGATAAGGACAAGGGATTTGTAGGCACAATATCAATTTCTGGGGCCTTTGCGCTCTACCCAATTGCTGTTTTATGGAGTGAAGATTTCAAGAAATTACACCCGCATGTAAGATTCAATATTTCAGCGGGAGGAGCTGGAAAAGGGATATCTGATGTGCTTTCTAATATGGTAGATATCGGATTGGTATCCCGAGACCTACACCCGATAGAAATAGAAAAAGGTGCTTTACCAGTTATTGTAGCAAACGATGCCGTTATAGGAACCTTAAATAGCAAACATCCTAATATCGCCGCTCTCCTAACAAGAGGATTGAGTCAAGATGAACTAAAAGGAATCTTTGTAACAGGCAAAATCAAAAAGTGGAGTGATTTAGATCCAAGCTTTGTAAACAAGAATATTGAAGTATATATACGTTCAGATGCTGCTGGAGCAGCAGAAACCTGGGCGAAGTATCTTGGAGCAACTCAAGAGGAATTAAAAGGAATCGGAATATTTGGTGATCCAGGATTGGCTCAAGCCATCAAAGACAATCCGCTTGCTATTGGTTTTAATAACATCAACTATGTTTTTGATTTAGAAACAAAAAGAACAACAGCAAATATTATAGCCCTGCCACTTGATATTAATTCAAACCATAAGATTGATGCTCAGGAAAACTTCTACACAGAACTGGATAGCCTCACAAATGCAGTGGCAACCGGAAAATACCCATCACCACCTTCAAGGGAACTTATGTTTGTCCTCAATAAGGAACATCAATCAAAGTTACTGGAAGAGTTTGTCCGTTTTGTAATGACCGACAAACAACAGGCATATTTACTGGACAATGGATTTGTGCCGATCAATAAGGAATTGAATAAGAAAGAGAACGAAAAATTGCTTGCAAGTGAATTACAGACTGATAAAAGATAAAATAATCAAAAACCTCTCTGGGATTTTATTGGGAATATGCCTCTTGGTGATATTGGCAATCCTCATTGGGTTAAGTATTAAGGCAGAACCATTAATTGCCACAGAATCCTTGTGGACTATCCTGAGCAGTAGCATTTGGTCGCCTATGAAAGGAAACTTCGGTTTTTTACCGTTTATCATGGGGACTGTATGGGTTACATTAATCGCATTAATCATTGCTGTACCCTTATGTTTGGCTGCATCCGTTTACTTGGTCGAGTATGCTGGAAGCAGATTGCGGAATTTTGTACTGCCATTAGTAAACATATTAGCAGCTATCCCACCTGTACTTTATGGTGTATGGGGAGTTCTATTCGTAGTTCCATTAATTGGAGGGTACATCGCTCCTATTTTCGGAATCAGCAGTACCGGTTACTCTGTCTTTTCTGGAGGTATTGTATTGGCCGTCATGATTTTTCCAATCATGGTGAGCATTATGGTCGAGGTCTTGCAGACCATTCCTATGGAGCTGAGATCAGTTTCCTTATCCTTAGGGGCCACTAAACTTGAAACCATTCAGCAAGTGATATTAAAGAAAGCAAGGCCCGGAATAATGGCTGCAATAGTTCTAGCTGTTTCCAGGGCATTTGGGGAAACCATTGCCGTGCTTATGGTCTGTGGAAATATTCCAAAGATCCCTCAATCCATATTTGATGCGGGATATCCATTACCCGCTCTAATTGCCAATAACTTTGGGGAAATGATGTCCATTCCTCTATATGATTCCGCATTGATGTTCGCAGCATTGCTATTGTTTATTATCATTTTAGGATTTAACCTGATTTCAAGAGGGATATTAAAGAAAATGGAGGCAAAAAATATATGAGCAACATCAATAGAAGGCTGAGGAAAGAAAAGTTTGCCAAACTCCTTATGCAAGGTTCTGGAATCATCATCACAGGCTCCTTATTCTTTATCATAGGGACGATCCTTTACAAAGGATTGCCATATTTGAGCTTAGATATGATCACCAAGACTCCTGAAGGAGGATTTTATGTAGGTAAAGGCGGTGGAATCCTCAATGCGATACTTGGATCGCTTTACCTTGCAGGTTTATCTACGTTCTTAGCCACTATCATTGGGATACCTATCTGTATTTATTTAAACATCTATTCTAAGAAAGGATCAAGGATCAGTCGATTTTCCAAATTAGTATTTGATGTTTTATTTGGAGTGCCATCTATAGTATATGGAGCAATAGCTTTCAGCATCATGGTGTGGCTAGGTGTCCGAGCATCGTTGATCGGTGGTGTGATCACGATTACCCTATTAACTATCCCAATCGTTGTCAGGACCTTAGATGAGCTAATTCAGACCATTCCAACGGATTTAGGCCATATTACAACTTCTTTAGGAGCAACTCGCTGGGAATCAGCTAAAGTCATGATAACCTATATTAAACCAGGCCTGTTCACCGCGATTTTACTTGCATTCGGAAGGGCAATTGGAGATGTTGCAGGCGTATTATTGACAACTGGGTTCAGCGACAATATTCCGATTTATCTGGATGAACCTACTGCAACCCTTCCATTGGCGATTTTCTTTCAGTTGAGCAGCCCTATTCCTGAAGTTCAGGGTAGAGCCTATGCTTCCGCATTAATTTTAACTATAATCATCTTACTTATTGTTATATGTACGCAATACCTAGCATCGAGACAGAAAAAACACAGGGCATAATCCATCAGGTAAATCCACATATTGAGATTAAGGGGTTGAATGTTTTTGTTGAAGACCAACATATTTTAAAGGACATCAATCTCGAGATTCCAAATAACTGCATAACCTCTATCATTGGTCCCTCAGGATGTGGCAAAACTACCTTGCTCAAGACGCTTAATAGGCTATTGGATGATTCCACTGAAGTCAAGGTCACGGGATCGGTACTTGTCAATGGTGAAGATATTTATGGTCCGGATGCTGAGGTGACCCATATCCGGAAAAAGATGGGCTTACTGTCCCAAAAACCATTTCCTCTGCCGATGTCTATATTCGACAACATTGCCTATGGCCCTAAAATTCATGGGAATAAAGATAAAAAGTCTTTAAAGGCTATAGTTGAAAGACAATTGCGCAATGTAGGTTTATGGGAAGAGGTTAAGGATCGGTTAGATGGTTCCGCAAGTAAATTATCGATCGGACAACAACAACGGCTCTGTTTAGCAAGGGGCCTTGCTGTAGAGCCAGAAATCATATTGGGAGATGAGTCTACTTCTGCTTTGGATCCAATTTCAACTCAGGTCATTGAGAACTTATTGGTCCAATTAAAACAAGATTATACCATTGTTTTGGTCACACATATCCTACGCCAAGCCAGAAGGGTATCAGATTATATATTATTCTTATACAATGGTGAGGTTATTGAATTTGGACCCTCAGAGCAGATTCTCTTGGAACCTAAGCATGAAATTACGAAACAGTATGTCAAAGGATTTATTTCATAATCACAATTAATAGATAGAAAAAGGGAGCAATTCGTATGAAAAGCTCCCTTATTTATTTAAATATTTTTGTGGTCTAAGACCTGGTTTCCCCTTCAGGACCTTCTTCAATGACTTCGGCGATCTCTTCAATGCCGTCTTCATCAGAATCCTGCCTAAATGGGGCGGTTTCATCAAATTCCCCCTCCCACTTGGCGACTACAACCGTAGCTAAACAGTTTCCAATGACATTCACAGATGTCCTAGCCATATCCATCAATTCATCTATACCTAGAATCGCTGCAATAACAAATACAGGTAGTCCAAATTGATCAGCAGTTGCGATCAAAATAATCAAGGATGCCCTAGGAACTGCTGCCACTCCTTTTGAAGTGATCATCAAAGTAAAGGCGATCATCAATTGTTGACCAAAGGACAAGTGGATACCAGCAGCTTGAGCTACGAAGATGGAAGCTAATGAAAGGTAAAGTGAAGTACCATCCAAGTTAAAGCTATAGCCAGTAGGAATTACAAACGAAACGATTTTCCTTGGCACACCAAACTTCTCCATTGCACTCATCGCTTTTGGAAGAGCTGCATCAGAACTTGTAGTTGCAAATGCAATAGAAACTGGTTCTTTAATGGCATTGATAAATTGCTTTACCGGAATTTTCAGATAAAGCGCTACCGGCAATAACACCCCGGCAAGGAAGAAAATCAATGCTAGGTACAGTGTTGCCAATAACATGAACAGGTTTTTGAGGATATCGATCCCCAAATGCCCAACGGTATAGGCCATTGCTGCCCCAACACCAATTGGCGCAAAGAGCATCACCAGATTGGTAAATTTGAACATGGCTTCGGAGAGTGATTCTGCGAAGTCCACAAAGGGCTTTCGCTTCTTCTCATCCACCATGGCCAGACCGATACCAAAGATCACGGCAAATACAACGATCTGCAAAACTTTATTCTCGTATACTGATTTTACAATATTTTCAGGAAATGTATCCCTAAAGAATGAGGTGAATTTATAGATCCAATGTGCGCTTTCATCAATATGTTCAAGTGCGATCTTATCTGCATCTGACACTGCGGATGTCTGCGGTAATTCTTCGTGCGGCATGTGCTCGATATCGATCCCTACTCCAGCACGGGTTAAGTTAATAGCACCTAGACCAATAAATATAGCACAGGTAGTAGCACAGAAGAAATACAACATGGATTTCCAAGCCATACGACCAACTTGCTTAAGATCTGAGTGGCCAGCAATACCAAATACCAAGGTGGAGAATAAAATTGGCCCCACAATGGTTTTCACTAACTTGATAAACCCTTGGCTTAAGGGCTGCAATGCCTTAGCTACATCTGGAAAATCAAGCCCAACAAAAATACCCAATACCATACAGGTTAGGATCCATGTTGTCAATCCTTTCCGTACAATTGCGTTCCATACCAAAACAATGGCAGTAACCCAACGGACAACCATCATCAAGGATGCAGGAATTGGCGCAAGATTAAATTCATAAAGGAGGGTCAGGATAGATGCTATCGCAATGGTCGCAAGTAGAACATATCCTGTAGTTTTTTTTGACATGTAGATTTAATAAGGTTATTTATTTCTTTTTTTTACTTTTTAGACGAACAAAAATAAAAAAATAGCTCTGCAAACCAAATCTTTTGCGTTATAGTATTTCCTAAAATGTGCTGAGTTTCGGCTTTTTCAATCGTAAAATATTGAATCAGAGAGTTGGGTTAAGGTTAAAAATATCGGGGAAGATTGTAAAATAAGAGGTACAAAGGATTAATAGAACTTAGAAACCAACTGATTTTCCATTTCAGGGATCTTGAAAAATAAAAAAACCACCTCTTTCAAGGTGGTTTATCTATAGAATATCTTTAAGATTATTCAGCGTGAAGCCAAGCTTTCTTCGCTAATAGTTCTTCTTCAGTTTCACGGACGTCTTCATCCTCAACACAACAATCAACTGGACATACAGCAGCACACTGAGGTTCATCATGGAATCCCACACACTCCGTACATTTATCTGAAACGATGTAATAAACTTCATTGGAAATAGCATCCTGTGATTCGTTCGCGTCAAGAGTTACTCCATCACCAAAATCAATCACACCATCCAATGCTGTACCATCTGAAAACTTCCAACTTACACCAGCATCATAGATTGCATTATTTGGGCATTCTGGTTCACATGCCCCACAATTTATACATTCGTCAGTAATTTTAATTGCCATTTATGTCCTTACAATAAAATAATAAACTAATTTTGCACTTTCAAAGGTAATACTAAAGCTATATACTCAAAAATAAAAGTATACAAAATTAGTAGTTATTTACTTTGATATGGCAAATATACGGCAAAAAAAACACAGATTAATTATAAATAGTAAGATTTTGACAAGAGCACAAAGAATAAACGCCTTCGTAAAACTCGGACAATTCCTTCAATCTGATGAGTTGAAGAACTCTCCCATCATTGATTCAGCAGTTCATAAAAATGCTTGGTATACCAAATCAAATATTCTGCAACAGATCCACGCCATTGCGCAAAATCTGACCCATGATCAATTGGAGAAATGGCTTAAGGATGTTCCTAATCAGGATATTGATAAATCTGTAGGCTTGGTATTGGCAGGAAATCTTCCCTTAGTCGGATTTCACGATATCATGTGTGTGCTATTGGCTGGGTTTACGGCCAAAATCAAAGTTTCATCAGATGATGCCGGCTTAACAAAATTTATACTGGATCAATTAATTGAAATTGAACCTCAATTTGCCAAGAAGATCCAATTACTGGATAAGCTAGAGAATTTTGATCTTGTCATTGCTACAGGAAGCAATAATTCAGCGCGTTATTTTGAATATTATTTCGGTAAAAAACCGAATATTATCCGGAAAAACAGAAACTCACTTTCTGTGCTTTCTGGAAATGAGACTAAAGAACAACTACAGGCCCTAGGACATGACATCTTTGATTATTTCGGTTTGGGATGCAGGTCTGTTTCAAAAATATTCATCCCAGAAGGTTATGACATTGCAAAGCTTATGGACAACCTAGAATCTTTTCATTCCATAAAAGACCATTCAAAATACAACAACAATTACGATTTCAATAAGTCAATCTATTTGATCAACAAGAACAAACATTTTGACAATGGTTTTCTATTGTTAAAGGAAGATGAAAGCCTAGCCTCTCCCCTTGCAGTCGTTCATTTTGAATACTATAAGGCTAAGGAAGAAGTAGAAAAATACATCCTAGCCCACAAAAAGGACATTCAATGTGTAACTAGCGATATGGATCTCCAGGTAGCTGACGTTCCTGTATTCCCATTTGGTGCAAGCCAATACCCGGCATTGGATGATTATGCAGACAATGTAAATACATTAGACTTTTTATTGGCAAACCAATAATTAGCTTTTATTGTCGTTATATGAGTGTGAATTCGTAAAAAATTATAATTTTGTTTGACTATGTATGTTATTAAGGTTAAAGGTGTAGCAAAAATTCCAGATTATGTTCAATTAAGGGACGATGCATTTACGCTTTTGGCTTATTTCCGCGTGGATAGACCCGACAAATCATTGGAAAAAATCGGACTTGCTGATAAATCCGAATATATTATGGATGTTGTTCGTGAATTACCATTTGGCCAAATAAAGAAAATCGACTTATAAATTACCATGAGAGAGACAAATACGGTTATCAAACTTAAACATGTAGATATCTATCAACAAAAACACCTTGTACTTTCAGATGTTAACTTAGACATTGCCCAAGGAGAATTTTTATACCTTATTGGACAATCTGGTTCAGGAAAAAGTAGTTTATTGAAAATAATCTATGGAGACCTATACATCGCGAATGGCGAAGGGATGATTGCTGGATTCGACCTGAAAAAACTTCATGAAAATGATGTCCCATACCTAAGACGTAAATTGGGAATCGTTTTTCAAGATTTCCATTTATTGAACGACCGTACAGTTGAAAAAAACCTAGAGTTTGCCCTTAAAGCTACAGGTTGGAAGGAAAAGGCTCAGATCGAGAACAGAATCATCGATGTGTTGGAAAAAGTTGGACTTCGTTCGAAACTGAAGAAAATGCCTCATGAACTTTCTGGTGGTGAGCAGCAACGTGTCGTAATTGCCCGTGCATTACTGAACAACCCTGAAATCATCCTTGCCGATGAGCCAACAGGGAACTTAGACCCCGCTACATCCGAAGAAATTGTATTGTTATTACGTGACATCGCTTCCTCTGGAACCGCAGTCCTGATGGCAACGCACGATTACCAAATTATTAGAAATATGCCTGCACGCATCCTGAAAACAGCAGATGGTGCGTTGCATGACAATGTCAGCATCTAACAGCTGACAATACCATTTAAATCCGACAATTTTGCTAATGAAACCAGTAAACACTGACAGCATGTCGGATTTTTTTTGTTGGCAAAAAAATTGATGGATGCCATGTTAAGGTTACTTAAACTAGATATTAGGAGATGATAAACGAGAACGAGAATATTCAAGACCCAGAAATGAACAATTCGGAGGAAAATGTAGAGCAAGGTTCTGCAGCTACCGAAGAACTTACCAATAAGTTAAGCGAATCCAACGATAA
The DNA here is from genome assembly GCF_024296865.1 of Sphingobacterium sp. LZ7M1. Lineage (GTDB taxonomy): Bacteria > Bacteroidota > Bacteroidia > Sphingobacteriales > Sphingobacteriaceae > Sphingobacterium. The sequence continues at coordinate 2,430,735 of NZ_CP101134.1, forward strand.
ATATGCAAGATTGTTTGCTGAGTTTGACAATTACAAAAAGAGAACTGCAAAAGAAAAGATTGATTTAATGCAATCAGCTGGTAAGGATGTAATCTTAAAATTATTACCTGTAGTTGATGATTTCGATCGCTCCCTAAGCTTTATGAAAGACGTGCCTGCTGATGACCCAATGAAACAAGGCATTGACTTGGTTTATCATAAGCTTAAGAAAACCATGGAACAATTAGGTGTAAAGGAAATCGATGTTATTGGTCAACCTTTTGATCCTGAATTCCAAGAAGCCATAACCCTCATCCCTGCACCTACCCCAGATTTAAAAGATAAGGTTATCGATGTTATTGAAAAAGGTTATACTTTGAATGACAACGTAATCAGATTTGCGAAAGTAGTAGTAGGCCAATAAATATAAAAGATGTCAAAAAGAGATTATTACGATGTCCTTGGTGTAACCAGAACGGCAGAAGTAACAGAAATAAAAACATCATATCGTAAGCTAGCCATCAAATACCATCCAGATAAGAACCCTGGAGACAAAGAGGCTGAAGACAAGTTCAAAGAGGCTGCTGAGGCATATGAAGTCCTGAGCAACCCTGAAAAAAGAAGACGTTATGACCAATTCGGACATGCAGGCAACTCTGCTTCTGGATATGGTGGTGGCGGCATGAACATGGATGATATCTTCAGTCAATTTGGAGATATCTTTGGTGGAGGCAACCCCTTTGAAAGCTTTTTCGGAGGCGGCGGCGGAGGTAGTCGTGGCGGACGCCGTGTACAACGCGGAACAAACCTGCGGATCAAAGTAAAACTTACCCTTGAAGAAATTGCAAAAGGAGTTGAGAAAAAGGTAAAAGTAAACAAACAGGTAAAATGTAATACCTGTGATGGTACTGGTGCCAAAGACAAAAACTCGTACCATACCTGTAATACCTGTGGTGGTTCTGGTTCTGTAAGACGTGTAACCAATACTATCCTTGGTCAGATGCAAACCACAAGCACCTGTCCTACCTGTAATGGTGAAGGTGTCGAAATAACTGCCAAATGTACTTCTTGTAAAGGCGAAGGTTTAGTTCGTGGTGAAGAGACCATTTCAATCAATATTCCTGCAGGTGTAAGCGAAGGCATGCAACTGTCCATGAGTGGAAAAGGTAATGCTGCACCACGTGGTGGGATCCCTGGTGATTTGATCATCCTGGTTGAAGAAGTCCCTCACGAAACGCTTAAACGCGATGGCATCAATGTCATCTATGATCTTTATATCAATTTTGCTGATGCTGCTTTAGGCACGAGCGTAGAAATTCCGACCATTGATGGCAAGGCAAAGATCAAGATCGAACCAGGTACTCAAGGTGGTAAGATCCTCCGTCTAAAAGGCAAAGGTCTTCCAGAAGTAAATTCCTACCACAAAGGTGACCAATTGGTTTATGTGAATGTGTGGACTCCAAAAACAGTTTCAAAAGAAGAAAAAGAACTTCTAGAAAAACTTAAGAACTCTGCTAACTTCAAACCACAACCTGGTAAGAGCGAAAAATCATTCTTTGAGAGAATTAAAGAGTATTTTGAATAATAGATGTGAGATTTGAGATCTGAGACATGAGATATTAATTTGAATAGAATTTCTACTATCGCTATACTCAAATCTAAAATTTAAGACATAAAAAAAGCTGGTTTTAATAAACCAGCTTTTTTTATGTCTTAAAGAATCGCTTCCCTTATCCTTTGCAATTTCACCAGCAGATCTTCTAACAGATCCAGGTGGAGCATATTTGCACCATCAGATTTGGCATTTGCAGGATCAGGGTGAGTTTCAATAAACAGACCATCAGCACCGACTGCAATGGCAGCTTTAGCAATTGTCTCGATCAATTCCGGTTTACCGCCTGTCACTCCTGAACTCTGGTTTGGCTGTTGCAAGGAATGCGTACAGTCCATAACCGTAGGAACATTAAAAGATTTCATAACTGGTAATCCTCTATAGTCTACGATCAAGTCCTGATAACCAAAAGTATTCCCACGGTCAGTAAGAACAACTTTAGGGTTTCCAGCATCTTGAACCTTTTCTACAGCGAATTTCATCGACTCAGCTGATAAAAACTGTCCTTTCTTAATATTAACGACTTTTCCAGTTTCTGCTGCAGCAACCAAAAGGTCAGTCTGTCTACATAGAAATGCAGGAATCTGCAACACATCCACATACGCAGCGGCCATTGCAGCCTCCTGACTTTCATGGATATCTGTTACGGTAGGAATGCCAAAGGTCTTCCCTACTTTCTCCAACACCTTCAATGCTTTTTCATCCCCAATTCCAGTAAAGGAATTTCCTTTCGAACGATTTGCTTTACGATAAGATCCCTTAAAAATATAAGGGATGTTCAGTTTATCAGTGATATTTACGATTTTATCCGCAATACGCAAAGCGATCTCTTCACCTTCAATGGCACAAGGTCCTGCCATCAAAAAGAAAGAAGAAGAGTTGCCATTTTTTATTCCTGGCAAATATGTATTGATCATATAATTTTAATTACCTAGTTCCGACATAAATTTGATGCGCATCAGTTGGATATCCTCAAAGGAGTAATCTTCCTCCCCCAATTCATCCAATGCAGTTTCGATAGCATCATTCTCTGCAGTTTTGAAATAATCATAGACCTCATCTTGACGGTCCTGATCGATCATTTCATCTACAAAATAACCAATATTCAGTTTGGTTCCTGAATTTACGATAGACTCCACTTCACGCAAAAGATCTTCATAACTGATTCCTTTTGACGAGGCAATATCTTCCAAAGAGATCTTTCTATCGATATTCTGGATAATAGAAACTTTTAAGGCAGATTTATTGGCCGTGCTCTTGATCACTAAATCCTGAGGCCTATCGATATCATTATCCTCCACATACTTTTTGATCAGTTCTACAAATGGAGCCCCAAACTTCATGGCTTTCCCGGATCCAACACCTTGGATTTGTTTCAACTCATCAATGCTTACCGGATAATGGGTGCACATTTCATCTAATGAAGGATCTTGGAAAATAACAAATGGTGGCAGCGACTTCTGTTTAGCGATCTTCTTTCTAAGATCCTTTAACATTTTCAGCAACTCGGCATCCAATGCACCTGCCTGAGCAGAACCTTCTTCTGAAGAGTCTGATTTAGACATTTCCATCGGTTTATTTAAGATAAACTTCAATGGATACGGATTATTGATATACTTATTACCATCTGAAGTCAATTGCAATAGACCATAGTGATCAATATCCTTCTTGATAAAATCAGCTAATTCTGCCTGGCGGATCAAGGAATTCCAGAAATTCACTCCTTGCTCCTTCCCAGTACCAAATAAGGCATGGGTATCATGTTTATATTTCGAAATAGGCTGATTGTTCTGTCCAATCAACACATTGATTATATGCTGATCATCAAATTTATCACCCTGCTCTTTTATAAAATTCAGTACAGTCAATAAAGGCTCCTCGGCATCGAAATAGGTCTTTGCAGATCGACAATTATCACACATGGAATTACATCCAGTTTCGTCAAACTTCTCCCCAAAATAATGGAGGATCTGCTTCCTTCGACAAACAGCTGATTCAGAATAATCAATCACTTCCTTCAATATCTGAGTGCCGATTTCCTTTTCCGAAACGGGCTTATCTTTCATGAACTTGGTCAGCTTCTCTACATCTTTTTCAGAGTAGAAAGCCAGACAGTAACCTTCCCCGCCATCACGGCCAGCACGACCAGTTTCCTGATAGTATCCTTCCATTGATTTTGGGATATCATGATGGATAACATATCGGACATCAGGTTTATCGATCCCCATTCCGAAAGCAATCGTCGCTACGATCACTTCAATATCTTCCATCAAAAACTTATCCTGTGTATCAGCACGGGTCTTTGCGTCCAAACCAGCATGGTATGGAAGAGCTTTAATCCCGTTGATGTTCAATACCTCAGCTATCTCCTCCACCTTCTTACGGCTCAGACAGTACACAATACCGGCCTTTCCTGCATTGTTTTTAATAAAACGAACGATCTGCTTAATAACATCCTCTTTAGGCCTCACTTCATAGTACAGGTTCGTACGGTTAAAGGAAGACTTAAACAAGGTTGCATCATTCATCTGTAGGTTCTTACGGATATCAGACTGAACCTTTGGAGTAGCGGTGGCCGTCAATGCGATAATTGGAATATCCTCACCAATTTCATTGATGACTTGACGGATCTTACGATATTCCGGTCTGAAATCATGTCCCCACTCTGAAATACAGTGCGCCTCATCAACGGCCACAAATGAAACTGTTATGCTCCTTAAAAAGTTAACATTTTCCTCTTTGGCCAAAGATTCAGGTGCTACATACAAGAGCTTGGTTTTCCCTTCTTGCACGTCCTGTTTTACGCGTTGAATTTCATTTTTGGTAAGGGAGGAATTCAAAAAGTGCGCGATGCTATCTCTTCCTCCAAAAGCGCGTACCTGGTCGACCTGATTCTTCATCAAAGCAATAAGCGGTGAGATTACAATTGCAGTCCCTTCGCTCATCAGAGCCGGCAACTGATAACAGATTGATTTCCCGCCACCTGTAGGCATTATGACGAATGTATCCTTCCTGTTCAGAACGTTCGTAATAATTGCTTCCTGATCGCCTTTAAAAGTGTCGAACCCAAAAAAATCTTGAAGATTGTCGAAAAGTGATTTTTCTATTTCCATTGACTATGCAAAATAAATAGATGTAATAACGGTATGAATAATACGTGTTAAATAATGTATTTTTGTAGCGAACACATCATATTTATATATAAAATTAAGGAAATATTACGTGAAAAACAATATAGATATCAAATCGTTGGCACAGAGCACATTTGAACTTGAAGCAGCTAACGTATTGGCTCTATCTGAAAAAATCGACAGCGATTTTGTAGAGGTAATTGAGAAGATTTTGACGCTGAAAGGTAGGGTAATATTAACCGGAATCGGAAAAAGCGCAATCATCGCTCAAAAAATTGTCGCAACCCTAAATTCCACTGGCACCCCTGCCATTTTTATGCATGCCGCAGATGCCATTCACGGTGACCTTGGAATCATCCAAAAAGATGACCTTATCATCGCGATTTCAAAAAGTGGCAATACACCGGAAATCAAAGTTCTGGTCCCATATCTTAAACAAACAGGGAACATCTTAGTAGCCATGGTTGGAAACCATGAATCCTTCCTTGCTGAACAAGCGGATTATATTCTGGACACCAGCATTACGAGAGAAGCTTGCCCTAATAATTTAGCCCCAACCACCAGTACTACAGTTCAACTTGCTATGGGTGATGCCATTGCTGTCTGTCTGCAGACCAAAAGACAGTTCACCGATCAAGATTTCGCTAAATACCATCCAGGTGGCGCTTTGGGAAAACAACTATATCTAAAAGTTAGTGACCTTTCTGATCATAACGGTGTCCCAATGGTAGCTGCAGATGCAAATATCCGTTCCGTATTGATCAGTATTACCGAATATAGACTTGGAGCAACCGTGGTCATTGAAAACGAAAATATCCTTGGAATCATTACCGATGGCGATATTCGTCGGATGTTAGGCAAACATGAGGATGTTTCTGGCCTTCAGGCAAAGGATATTATGTCCTTAAATCCTAAAACCATAGACAAAACTGAACTGGCAGCAAATGCTCTTCACCTCATGCGCCAGAATAGTATCTCCCAATTGGTGGTTACCGACGAAGGAAAATATGCAGGCATTATTCACCTGCAAGACATTTTAAAAGAAGGTATTATCTAATATCAAGATTGTAAAATTCTTGTGTGTTTATTTCAAAATCTCACTAAAGAATCGTATTCTTATAAAAATGGTCTTAGATTTGATTGAATAAAGCAACGAAAAAATTGAAACGATGAAAAAGATTACAAGTATATGTGCAGTATTGATTGCATTTATTAGTTTGACTGCGATGGGAATGTTTGCTGCAGAGTTTAAATTTGACAAAGAAACCCATGACTTCGGTAAGATCCCTTTGAATAAGCCGGTTTCTCATGAATATAAATTCAGCAACTCGGGAGATGAACCAATCATTATTTCAGATGTACAACCAACTTGTGGATGTTCTGTAGCAGAATTTACCAAAACTCCTGTTAAACCAGGAGAAGCGGGAACCATTAAAGTAACTTTCAATGCAGCTGCTAAAGGTCCTTTTACAAAATCATTTATTGTAAAATCAAACACTAAAACACCTGTTAAAACGCTTACTATCAAAGGTATCGTAGAATAAGGAAAATGTACTCCAGAATGAAACAATTCTGAGAAAAAATAAAAATATCATGGAAAGCCGACCTCAAGAGGTCGGCTTTCATTTTTTAGGACAAGCTCAGTTTTATTTGTATTTTTGTAAAGATTGAAAACATAATAAAATTATAATGCCAACTATTTCTCATAAGGGCATCAATATGCCTGCATCGCCTATTAGAAAACTAACTCCTTTTGCCGATCAGGCAAAAAAAGATGGAAAGAAAATTTACCATTTGAACATAGGCCAACCTGATATTGAAACTCCTGAAGTCATGTTAAATGCTTTAAAAAACATTGATTTTAAAGTTTGGGCTTATACCTCATCTGAAGGGACTCTTTCATACAGAACTAAATTAGCTGAGTATTATAATAAGATCCATTATAACATCACTCCAAACGACATTTTGGTTACCAACGGTGGCTCGGAAGCAATTACCATTGCGATGCAAGCCTGTCTGAACCCAGGTGAAGAAGTTATTATCCCTGAACCTTTCTATGCCAACTACAATGGCTTTGCATGTTCAGCAGACATTATCGTAAAACCAATCATGTCTGTCATAGACAATGGTTTCGCATTACCTTCCATTGCAGATTTTGAAAAAGTAATTACAGAAAAAACTAAAGCAATTGCAATCTGTAATCCAAATAACCCTACAGGTTACCTGTATTCACGCGAAGAGCTGGAGGCATTAAAAGAATTATGTCTGAAACATGATCTTTACCTATTCTCTGATGAAGCTTATAGGGAATTTTGTTATGATGGCCGCGAATTCATTTCCCCAATGCAATTAGAAGGTCTTGAACAAAATGTAGTGGTATTTGATACCGTTTCTAAACGCTATTCCGCTTGTGGAGCAAGGATCGGATGTATCATCACCAAAAACAGAGAACTTTACTTGACAGCATTGAAATTTGCTCAAGCTAGACTTAGTCCATCATTGGAAGGTCAGATCGCTGGAGAGGCTGCAGTAGATACTCCTGATAGTTATTTTGAAGCGGTATCCAAAGAATACACTGCAAGAAGAGATACATTGGTCAATGGTCTTAATAAAATTGATGGTGTCTTCTGCCCTAACCCAGGCGGTGCGTTCTATGTCATTGCAAAACTGCCAATCGATAATGCAGATAAATTCTGTCAATGGATGTTGGAGAAATTTTCTTACAACAATGAAACAGTGATGATGGCTCCGGCAACTGGCTTCTACTCCACTCCTGGAGCAGGATCGAATGAAGTCCGTTTAGCTTACGTCTTAAACCAAGATGATCTTAAAAAAGCATTGGTTTGCTTAGAAAAAGGTCTAGAAGAATATCCGGGTAGAACAATTTAAGTTTATACCTAAATCAATTTCGAAGGTCGCTAGTTTAACTAGCGACCTTTTTATTTTTCCACACAAACTTATCTTAATAATTACATAAATAACACTTATTAAAATGCTGCATTTCAGTTATTTATAAAAAATATACAACAATTTGTAATCTTTGGCGTTTATAATAGTAGAAACTAATGAATAATATATATGGATAAATTAAAGAAATTCGAATTAATGGAGAAAATATCCAGAGAATTAGAGGACATTAGAAATAGCCAGCAGGCTGTTTTAGAAAAAATCGCAAAAGTTGAAATTGACAATATAGAGTTAGGTGATAAAACTATCGAAAGCAAAATCCCTGATATCTATCAGCGAACTGCAGACAACTCTGAAGCTATTCTGGAGATCCTCAATTCCTTCCAGGAAAAAACAGATGACTTTGGAAGTAAAAATAATATCGATCAGTTGAAACAACAACAGGAAATCGATAATATGAAATAATAGAAAAGGCCTCAAATTGAGGCCTTTTTCTTTATATATCTTTTCCCTAGGATTGGGGCAATTCTATCTTATCCTTTACCAATTGAATCACAAAATTCAACTGCTCAACCTGGTTCAGTTCTGAATTATCCAGTACGATGGCATCTTCAGCCTGTCTTAACGGACTTTCTTCCCTGGTACTGTCAATATGATCGCGATGTGAAAGGTTTTCTTTCACCTCCTCCATCGTCAAAACCTCCCCTTTTGCTGACAGTTCCGCAAATCTTCTTTCCGCGCGAACCTGTGGGCTTGCCGTCATAAAGATCTTTAGGTCTGCCTTTGGAAATACCGTAGTCCCGATATCCCTACCGTCCATCACGATATTCCTTTTCTTTCCCAAATCCTGCTGTTGTTTGACCATAGCCTTACGAACAGCCTTCAATGCACTCACTTCAGAAACATATTCAGAAACTTCCATCGTTCTGATTGCGTCTGAAACGTCATTACCGTTCAGTAAGATTTGGGTCTTTTCAGGATTCGGAATAAAATCTATATGGATGTTTTCCAAAGCTGTAGACACAGCCTCCTCATCATTGATATCGATTTGGTTCTGTTGAATATATAGGGTTACTGCCCTGTACATTGCACCACTGTCGATAAAAACAAAGTTCAATTCTTTCGCCAATGCTTTTGCAACTGTACTCTTTCCGCATGATGAGAAACCATCAATAGCAATTACAAAATTCTTCATAACCATTAGTTGGTTCCTCCAATCATTACACCGGGTTTATTTACCAAAGGAATCTTGATCAGATTCTCATCAACGATACTTTCTGGTAAGAAAACATATTTCTTGTCATAAATAGTACCGTTTATATAATAACTCAACCAATATTCATTGGTCAAACCGAAAACCTGAGGATCGATCGCTTCAATTTTTTGAGAAGTCTTGGCTTCCATATCACCAATGAAATGTCTCAAAATGGTCGTTTTCACTTCCTTTCCATCCTTTATACCATACCCTTTTGAGGAAACAAGTACACTCTGGATGGCAGCTTTTTTTTCATTGATCAAATAAACATTCCAAACCTTTGTAGTCGGAGACTCAGTTTCCAGAACAACGGCAACCGAGATATCTTCAACTATATTTAAAGGTAGATCCTTCTTCATTTTATCCTATTTCTTTTTAGCAGTAGCTTTCTTAGTCGTTGTCTTTTTTGCTGTTGTTTTAGTCGCTTTCGTTGCTTTGGCAGCTTTTCTCGCCGATGGCGATTTACTGTCTTCCTCAGCCCATTTCAGTACGTCCGCATAAGTGATCTTCTCAACTTCTGTACCTTTAGGAATTTTTAGGTTCTGCTTACCAAAACGAACGAATGGTCCCCAGCGTCCATTTTCTATCTTAGCCTCTGGGTTTTCATCAAAAATCTTGATGACTTTATCCTTATCTTTCTGACGTTTTTCCTCGATGATCTGGATTGCCTGATCTTGCTCTACATCCAATGGGTCCAACCCTTTTGGCAAGGAATAGAAACTGCTGTTATGACGGATATATGGTCCAAAACGACCAATAGCAACTGTCATTTCTTTCCCTTCAAATTCCCCCACTTTTTTAGGAAGCTTGAACAATTCCAAGGCTTCTTCTAAAGTAATGGTTTCGATCATTTGACCTTTACGTAATGAAGCAAAAACTGGTTTTTCTTCATCGTCCGCCGTTCCAATCTGAACCAATGGTCCAAAACGTCCTACACGAACCGAAATCGGTTTGCCCGATACGGGATCAACACCAAGTTCACGTTCATGGGTAGCACGATCGGCATTATCTAGTGTATTCTGTACTTCCGAATGGAATGGACCATAGAAATTGGACAGCATATCGGTCCACTCCTTGAATCCTTGTGCAATCTCATCAAATTCCTTCTCTACTTTCGCCGTAAAATGGTAATCAACGATTCCTTTGAAATGTTGAACCAAGAAATCGTTCACCAAAACACCAATATCCGTTGGGAACATCTTATTACGCTCAGCCCCGGTAATTTCAGTTTTGGTCTGTGAACTTACCTGTCCGCCATTTAAGGTAAGGATCCTGTAGGCTCTTTCCTTCCCATCACGGTCTTCCTTTACCACATAGCCTCGGTTTTGAATCGTCGAAATGGTAGGTGCATAAGTCGAAGGACGACCAATACCTAATTCTTCCAATTTCTTAACCAATGAAGCTTCCGTAAATCTTGCCGGAGGTCTAGAGAACCTTTCAGTGGCATGCATGATCTCTAAATTCAGATCCTGTCCCTTACTTAACGGTGGAAGGATGGCATTATCTGAATTGTCCAAATCAATTTCATCGTTATCATCATCGGAAGATTCAAAGTAAACCTTCAGGAAACCATCAAATTTCATGACTTCTCCTGTTGCTACTAGATCTTCAGTTCTGCTGGAAATAGAAATCTTAGCCGTCGTTTTTTCAAACTCTGCTTCACTCATCTGCGAAGCAATCGAACGCTTCCAGATCAGTTCATATAATCGCTTCTCCGAATTATCCCCATCAATCGTATGATCGTTGAAGTAAGTCGGACGAATTGCTTCGTGAGCCTCTTGGGCCCCTGCACTCTTCGTACGGTATTGACGTAACTTATGGTACTTTTCCCCATAGGCATTGATAATCTCAGCTTGTGCGCCCTGTAATGCCGTGTCAGATAAGTTTACCGAGTCAGTACGCATATAGGTAATGCGTCCAGCCTCATATAAACGCTGAGCGACCTGCATGGTTCTAGCAACTGAAAATCCTAATTTCCTGCTCGCCTCTTGTTGTAAGGTCGAAGTGGTAAAAGGTGCAGATGGAGTACGCTTTGATGGTTTTGTCTCTAAACTCTTGATCTGGAACACAGCATTGGCACAATCGTTCAGAAACTGATTAGCTTCCTCTACTGTGGCAAACCTTTGTGGCAATTCTGCTTTGAAACGATCCTTGGCATTGCCAGTATTAAATATGGCAACGATCTTGAATGCAGCTTCTGCATTAAATTTATTGATATCCCTTTCGCGCTCAACAATCAATCGAACCGCTACGGATTGAACCCTTCCCGCAGAAAGTGAAGGCTTAACCTTTCTCCATAAAACCGGAGATAGCTCAAAACCAACTAACCTATCCAATACACGGCGTGCTTGCTGTGCATTGACTAAGTTAAAATCTATCTTTCTTGGTGATTCTATCGCTTTTAAAATGGCTGGCTTGGTAATCTCATGGAAAACGATACGTTTGGTTTTATCATCCTTTAATCCCAAGGTCTCAAATAAGTGCCAGGAAATAGCTTCCCCCTCACGGTCCTCATCGGACGCTAACCATACTGTCTCTGCAGATTTCGCTAACTTCTTTAACTCACTGACCAAAGCTTTTTTATCCGACGGAACCTCATATTTCTGTTTGAAATTATCTTCCGTGTCAATCGCGTCATCGGTTTTCACCAAATCACGGATGTGACCATAACTGGATTTTACTAAAAAATCTTTGCCTAAATATCCTTCTATTGTTTTAGCCTTTGCGGGTGACTCGACTATCAATAAATTTTTTGCCATTTAAATTCTTTGATTTGATGCAAAGAAAACGATTTCAAAATGGAATGCAAATTCTTTTTTATCCCCAATGGCAAAAAAGTGAGTACAATCATTTATCATTTAATCCAAATATCCAGTAAATAAAACACTGCAAAAACCACGGAAGCAATGCCATTGGTGGTCATAAATGCTCGGTCTACCTTACTTAAATCTGTCGGACTTACGATTCGATGCTGATAAATTAATAATGCCGCATAAAAGGCAACACCTATATAATATAAGGTGCCGACCGGCATATATAAAACAGGTAAAAGCACAAATATAAAGGACAGGACATGAAGCACTTCAGAGATCCTTAATGCCGTCTTTCCTCCAAAATTTGCCGGAATCGAATTCAACCCATTCGCCTTGTCAAATTCTTCATCCTGCAAAGCATAAATTATGTCAAAGCCACTGACCCATGTCAATACGGCCAATCCATAAAAAATCGGTACGATATTAAACTCCCCTGTAACGGCTAAATATGCACCAACCGGCGCCAAACCTAATCCTACCCCTAGAACAATATGACATAAAGGAGATATTCTTTTCATATAGGAGTAGAACAAAATCACGAACAAAGCTATTGGTGACAGCACAAAGCACATGAAATTGATGAAATAACAGGCAACCATAAAAACAATACAGTTTATTACCGTAAATAATAAGGCCTGCTTGGGACTGATCCGCCCCGCGGGAATATCTCGAACAGCCGTTCGTGGATTCAAAGCATCAATATCCCGATCCAAATACCTATTAAATGCCATGGCCGCATTCCTTGCCGTCACCATACACACCAACATCAAAAGGAACAATTTCCATTCAAATTGATAATCCGTCGTATGGATAGCCAAGAAAAAACCGATGATAGCAAAAGGAAGAGCAAATATACTATGTGCAAAGAGCACCAAGGACATATATTTTTTCATAAACTAGCTAAGTGGAGAAACAAAGTTATTGTTGATTTCACCTATGGTCTGTAATACATCCTCACAACCTAATTTTGTCTCTGCAGAAGTCAAGATATGTGGAGGCACTTCCTCAAACCAAACCTTCAATGCCTTTCTGAACTTGGCGATATTTTGATCCGCTTTGACCCCAGAATGTTTATCGGCTTTTGTGAACAACAAAAAGAAAGGTATCCCTTGCTCCCCTAACCAATAACAAAAATCCAAATCTATCTTCTGTGGCTCATGTCTACTGTCAATCAAAACAAATACACATTGCAAATTTTCACGCTTCGTCAAATATTCACGGATGAATTTCTCCCAGGTCGCACGGTTCTTTTTGGAAGTCTGAGCAAATCCATAACCCGGTAGATCGACCAAATACCACTCATCATTAATGATAAAATGATTGATCAACTGGGTCTTACCAGGTTTCTGTGAAGTTTTAGCCAAGCCCTTCCTACGGGTGATTGCATTGATCAAAGAAGACTTCCCTACATTCGACCGACCAATAAAGGCGTACTCCGCTTTATTCGCCTCAGGAAGCTTATTGACATCTGTATTACTGGTTAAGAATTCTGCTCGATTGATATTCATAAGGCAAAGGTACGATTAAAAACGCTTTTATTTCTTATCAGAATAATACCTAGACCGCATTCAATTCAAGAAAAATTCATAATTTCATCAACAAATCCATATATATGCTCGAAATTAAGAATATTGTTAAGCAATATGCCAATCATAAAGCATTAGACGATGTTTCCATACATGTACCTTCCGGAAAAATATTTGGCCTATTAGGCCCCAATGGCGCGGGAAAAACATCGCTGATCCGAATAATCAATCAAATTACAGCACCCGATGCAGGACAGATCCTCTTCGATGGCCAGCCATTGAACTCTTCCCATATCGGTAGAATCGGCTACCTACCGGAAGAACGTGGTCTCTATAAAAAAATGCTCATCGGTGACCAAATGATCTACCTTGCCCAACTGAAAGGCCTTAGCAAAAACGACGCAAAGGAAAAGATCAAATACTGGTTTGAAAAATTGAAAATAGAAAGCTGGTGGGACAAAAAAGTAGAGGATTTGAGTAAAGGGATGCAGCAGAAAGTACAATTCGTTGCAACTGTCCTGCATGAACCTGACCTCATTATCCTAGACGAACCTTTCTCCGGATTTGACCCCGTAAATGCGCAAGTTATACAAGATGAAATCCTTGAACTCAATAAAAAGGGAGCCACCATTATTTATTCCACCCACCGTATGGAGTCTGTGGAAGCCCTATGTGATAACATCGCACTCCTAAATAAATCAAAGGTTATACTAGAAGGCTCCGTAAAGGAAATCAAGAATAATTATAGAAATCAAACCTATAAGATCGAATACAGCTTGAAACCAGAAACCGAGCGCATTCAGCTCGATCCAACTTTATGGCAAATCATGGAAAACGAATCCAACGGCAGCAATGCCCTCACTATCCAGGTTCCTGAAGACAAATCCTTAAATGATGTATTGACCCATTTGATTCCTCAAATCGAAATCCAACAGATCTTTGAAATCATTCCTTCCATGCACGATATCTTTATTGATAAAGTAACTAAATAACAGCCGAAAAGTATATGAACAAGATATTATTAATCATTCAAAGAGAATATTTAAGTAGGGTCAAGAAAAAATCCTTCCTGCTCACTACTTTTCTGGTGCCTCTATTTTTCATAGGGATGTATGTTGGTGTATTCTTTTTGACCAAAAAGAGTTTCGAAGACTCCAAAGCATTGATATATGTAGTCGACAACACTAAAGAAGTCGGTCAACAACTCAAGAATACAGATCAGATTACATTTACCCAATCCACCCAAGAACTCAATCAGCAGATCCAGGAAATCAAGGACCTTGATGGAAATACCAATATCCTCATGATCCCTGATGACTTTTATCAAACCCACCATATTGAATTCCTTTCTTCCGGAAAACCGAATATTGGCACCAAATCCGCAGTAGAATCACAACTGGAGGATATCTTGCTAAATTATCAGTACAAGGAACTCAATATAGACGCCTCCAAGATCAAAAGCATCGACACAAAGATCAAGACTGCTGCTAAAGAAATCACAGCCTCAGGTGAAGCCAAAGACAGTGATACAAGGATTGCAATGGGAATTGCCATGGCGCTCTCCGTATTGATCTATTTATCCCTTTTCCTTTATGGAGCCCAGGTGATGCGGGGAATTATTGAAGAAAAATCAAACCGGATCATTGAAGTCATTATTTCTTCTGTCAAACCCTTCCAATTGATGATGGGAAAGATAATCGGGATCGGCTTGGTAGGCATCACCCAATTCGTCCTTTGGATTATCCTAAGTTTTGGATTGATCAGCATTGCTTCCAATACCTTGATCGATAAATCTGACTTTCAAAAAGAAATGATGCAGAATGCGCCACAAGGTGCTGAAATCCAAATGGACAATAATTCCATCATTACTGAAATCAGTACTGCAATGGACGCTGTAAATATCCCAGAACTTTTGATAACGTTCTTCTTGTTCTTTATTGGAGGATATATGCTATATAGCGCACTGTTTGCAGCAGTGGGTTCAGCTGTAGATAATGAAACAGAGGCCAATCAGTTCACGATGCCCATTACAACACCTTTATTATTGGCCTACATCCTATCTTTCGGCGTACTGGTCAATAATCCGCATGGTCCAATTGCGACTTGGTTGAGCTTTATCCCGCTGACCTCCCCTATTGCTATGCTGGTTAGGATTCCTTTTGGCGTGCCAACTTGGCAAATCATCGTATCCTTTATCCTGCTCGTCGCCGGATTTATTTTCACGACTTGGGTTGCGGCAAGGATATACCGTATCGGTATTCTGATGTACGGCAAGAAAGCCAGCTTTAAGGAACTTATTAAATGGTTCCGATACAAAAGTTAGCAACCAAAAAGATACATTTTAAAAGCCCTTCTGAAAGTTAATTTTAGGAAGGGCTTTTAAATTTTTTATACCTTTACCATCGCTGTAATTAAATACAAACAGAATTCAAATGACTGATAAAATTAATCTGTCGGTATTCAAGAAGTTCTTCTCCTCGAATACATCCGGCGGTATACTACTTTTTTTATGTGTTGTGATCTCCCTGATCATTGCAAACACCTCCTCCTCAACCGCATTCAATGAGCTTTTACAAGTTAAATTAGGTTTCGAAAACGAAACCATCCAACTACGCTACAGCCTTAAGCAATGGATTGATGATGGTTTGATGGCCATTTTCTTTCTTTTGGTAGGCCTGGAAATAAAACGTGAACTGGTGGAAGGCGAACTTTCCTCCCCTAAAAATGCAATATTGCCTATTTTGGCTGCTGTTGGTGGTGCCATTGTTCCGGCCGTAATCTATACCATTTTTAATCATGACCAAGCTTCACATCACGGTTGGGGTATTCCAATGGCAACTGATATTGCCTTTGCTCTGGCCATTATATCCCTACTCGATAAACGAGTTCCACCAAGCCTGAAAATATTCCTGGCTGCCTTGGCCATTGTCGATGACCTCTTGGCAATCTTGGTCATTGCCATCTTTTATTCTACGGAACTGCATTACACCTATTTGCTATACGCCGCAGGTATTACCGGATTATTGGTAGTTTTCAATCGTACCGGTGTAAAAAGCGTTTGGGCCTATATTATCCCAGGACTCTTCATTTGGTACTTTATCCATCACTCTGGAATCCACGCTACCATTGCCGGTGTATTGGTTGCCATGACCTTGCCAACAACACCGGATGCAACAGAATCCCCATTGGAAAAACTGGAACATGCGTTGGCAAATCCAGTAAATTTTATCATTATTCCTCTTTTTGCCCTGGTCAACACCAATATTACCATCCATAGTGAAATGGTCCACGGCCTCAATACACCACTTGGGTTAGGAATTATCCTAGGACTCTTCTTCGGAAAGACCATTGGAATCTACCTGACCACCTGGATCTGTGTAAAAACCAAATTGGCCAATCTCCCAGATATGGCCGGATGGAAACACATGATCGGCGTAGGTATGTTGGGTGGTATTGGATTTACCATGTCTATCTTCATCTCCATGCTTTCCTTCAAAGACCCTGTATTTATAGAAGAAGCAAAATTCGCAGTTCTCATAGGTTCATTAATATCAGGTACTTGCGGGTATTTATACCTATCCTTTGTGGCAAAAAAAGATAAATTTAAAGTTGATTAAAAAATAGACGTTACAACGTCCTTTTTGCATATATATTAAAAGAATGCGCGCTTATATAAAATAATATGCGCGCATTCTACTTTTAATAAATATTATATTCAATCGGATTATCGTTATGGGAAATATTAAGCTACAGATATCTGGAAATTTATAAGGAAAAAAGGCCATAAAAAAAATAAAGCTTGAGTCAATCGGGCGACTGCTCAAGCTTTAAAAAATAACCTCTTTTATGAGGTAATCAACCTAAACCTAAGACAAAGATAGAGATTTACTTATATAAATTCCAAATTTATTGAAGGATTTAAACCGTATTCTTGTATATAAAATATTTAACTTGTTGGAAATCAGGAGAATAAAATTAAAAAAATAAAGGTTTTCAAACGGGGAGAATGAAAACCTTTAATAACCAATTATAAACCTAAATTATGATACCACAAAGATAGTGTACATTTTACACATATGCAAATCTTTTTTAAAATATTTTTTCAACCCTGCCCGTTTAGGAAGAAAATTGTTTATATTATATTTGAAAAAAACATTCAGAAATATGTTTACAGGCATTATAGAAACTTTAGGAACGGTTAAGAAAATTGAGTTGGAACAAAGCAACATTCATTACTTCATCGAATCGCCCATATCCCCTGACCTTAAAATCGACCAGAGTGTTTCCCACAACGGCGTATGTTTAACAGTGGTCGGTATTGAAGAAAATACCCATCAGGTTACGGCGATTCATGAAACACTTGAAAAAAGTAATCTAGGAAAACTCAAAGTTGGCGATATAGTGAATCTTGAAAGATGTGTCAAAGTGGATGGACGATTGGATGGACATATTGTTCAAGGCCATGTGGACCAAACCGCCATCTGTACCGCCGTTGAGCCTCAGGAAGGAAGTGTCGTATATACTTTTGAATATGATGCCGCTTTGAATAACCTGACTGTA